>CAZKOY010000129.1:0-15607 GCA_964554495.1 uncultured Myxococcales bacterium | reverse complement strand
ACCAGGTCTGCGTGGGCCTGACTGCGGCGCATGCCGTCGGTGTCATCCATCGCGATCTCAAGCCAGACAACATCCTTTTGGCCAAGGATGGGCGCGTGGTGATCACCGACTTTGGCATCGCCCGCGCACTAAAAAACGAGGGCGCCCCGCAAAAAGAAGGCGAGTTCGTCGGCACGCCCGAGTACATGTCGCCCGAGCAGGCCGAAGGCAGTCCCGTCGACGTGCGCACCGATATCTATTCGTTGGGTGTCGTGCTGTTCGAGATGCTGACCGGCACCTTGCCGTTTACCGGCACGAACCCGCTTGTGATCGCCGCGGCGCGCCTGCTGCGTCCGCCGCCCGATCCGCGCAGCAAGCGCCCCGGTCTGCCCGATGCCTTGGCCCAAGTGATCTTGCGCGCCATGGCTCGCCAGCCCGACGATCGCTTTGCCACAGCAGCGGACTTTGCACATGCCATCGAGGATGCGGTGCGCACAGCCACGGGCTCGTTTGATGCGGTGCCGGCTCCGCCGACTGCGCGCATCGCGGGCCCTGTTAGCCCGCTGACCTTAAGCGGCAATGTCTCGACGCTGAATGGCCAAAGCGAGAAGCGCGAGAGCACACCCACGCTAAGCGGTGGGCTTCTGGCCAGCAGCGACCCATCCAAGCAGCGCAGCATCGCCGTGCTGCCGTTCCGCAACCAAGGACCGCCCGAGGACGCGTATCTAGCAGACGGCCTGACCGACGATCTCATCGACGGCCTGTCGATGGTGCCCAGCTTGCGCGTGCGCAGTCGGGCCGCCGTGAATGCGCAGCTACGAACGCTCAACAAAGACGTCCCCGATCCCAGCGAGCTTGGGCATGCCCTGGGGGCGGAAGTGCTGGTCGAGGGCTCGGTACGCAGGGCTGGACCCGCCTTGCGTATCGCAGCTCGCTTGCTGAATAGCAGCGACGGGACACAGCTCTGGGCGCAGCGCTTCGATCGCCCGGCAGCCGATGCGCTCGCCGTCAGCGACGAAGTGGCGCAGGCCGTCAGCACGGCACTGCACAGCGGCCATGGCCTGCCACAGCGCACCGTGATCAAAGACGCGGACGCCGTCGATCTGTATCTGCGAGCGCGCAGCCTGTATTACCGCGGCGGCATGGACAACCAGAAAGAAGCCGCGACGCTGTACGAGCAGCTTTTGGGCATGCGCCCCAACGATCCGACGCTGCTTTCGGCGTATGCCATGGCACGCGCGAAGCTGTGGTTTTTTGGCATCAGCGGACAAGGAAGTCTGGCGCGGCAGGCCGCCGAGAAAGCCATCGCGGCTGCACCGGATCGTCCCGACGCGCAGCTAGCCATGGCCATGGTCTGCTTCTATCACGGAGACACCGTCGGAGCGATGCAGCATGCCAAGGCAACCATCGAGCTTTCGCCCAGCAACGCCGAGGCCTTTGATCTGATCGGCCGCATCCTGGCCGAGACCGGGCCCATCGCATCGGCGCTGCGTTATCTCGAACGCGCCTATGAGCTAGACAGCATCGTGGCGCTGCGTTCGATGATGGATCGGGCCCGCCTTAAAGCGCTGCTCGGCGAGTGGGATGAAGCGGAAGCGCTGCTGGAAGAGTCGGTGCGCCTGGGCATCCCCGCGGGAGCGATCTGGATCATCCGCTCGCGCATCACGGGCTGGCGTCCTGATCGTGTGGCCGTCGCCACCAAGCTCTTGCAGCACCCTGAAATTCAAAGCGGTCAGAACCCTCGTGTGCAGGCCCTGCTCAAGCTGATCACGGGGGAAAACCAGGCTGATCTGGATCAGTTTTTCTTTCCCAACTTGGCATCGGAAGAGTCGAGTCCGCGCAGCCGCACATTCATCTTTCAGCTCAAGACAGAAGCCTGCATGGCGCGTGGGCAGCTTGATGCCGCGGTGCGGGCGCTGGCTCGCTCTGTCGACAACGGACTGTTCGACTGGGTCTGGCTGGATCGCTGTCCGCTGCTTTCGGATCTGCGTCGCGATTTGCGCTTTCAGGCGCTGCGCAAGATCGTCATCGAGCGCGCAACCCGTATCCAAAACGTCCTACGCAGCTAGCTCTTCAGTGCCCATCGCGACCCAGCCACTGCGTCGGCAGTGCTGGCGAAAGATTCGGGGAACGGTGGCGTGCCCCGGTGGCTCGCTGGCAGGTCGGTATGCCGCGACCCGGCGAGGCATCACGAATTTGACCCCCGCCAGGCGATGACGGACACCTGAACGACGATCATGGCCCCTTCCTCTTTTGCCAAAGGCCCGCGTCGCATCGCTGTGGCGGGCCGCTCTTTTTTCTTTGCTGCGCTGGTCTTCGTCGGATCCTTGCAGGGCTGCGACGGTGGCGCTGGCACGCAAGGTCCCAAGACACGGCCGCCACCGCAGGTCATCGTGCAAGCGCCCACGGTGCGCGATGTCGCCATCGAAGCCAAGGCACCAATCGATCTGCGGCCGCTGCAAGTGGTCGACATCGGCAGCAAGCAGCTTGGCTATCTGTCGTCGGTGCTGGTCGAGCGCGGCGACCGTGTGCGGCGCGGACAGCTTGTTGCGCTGGTGCGACCAAGCGATCTGCCTGATCAGCTGCGGTCGGCACAGAGTGCGCTGGCCCAAGCGCAGGCCGCCCTGAGCCAGGCGCGCTCGAATCGGGCGCGACTGGGTGAGCTTGCGCCGAGCGGTGTCGTGTCGATGCAAGAAGTCGAGCAGAGCCGCACCGCGCAGAGCCAAGCCGAAGCGCAAGAGGCCACTGCGCAGGCCCAGCTTGCGGCGATCGCCACCCGCTTGGGCGAGACGCGCATCGACTCTCCGATCGATGGCGTGGTGATGAGCCGACGCCTGGATCCGGGAGCACTGGTGGGTCCGTCGACCGCGGGCATCGTGACCGTCGCGCGCATCGACCTGCTCAAAGTGATCATGCCGGTGCGCGAGCGAGACGCCCAGAACCTGCAGCTTGGCCAAACCGCGCAGGTGATGCTGGATGCGCGCCCAGACGAAAGTCACCCGGCGCAGATCGTCCGCATTGCTCCTGGCTTCGATCCGGTGACGCGCACGCTCGACGTCGAGCTTCACTTGCAAAACGCACGAGGCACGCTGCGGCCTGGCATGTATGGTCGCGCGGCACTGCGCACCGATCTGCACCCGCGGGCCGTGGTGGTGCCCGAAGGGGCGGTGCTCGGCGGACAGAGCAGCGCCCAGCGCGAAGCCAAAGGTGAAGAAGTCAAAGGCGATGGCGATGGCAGCGGTCGCTTTGTCTATGTCGTCGACGGGCAGAACCGCGTGCGCAAGCGCCAGGTGACCGTGGGCTATGACGGCGGCAACTGGCTGGAAGTCAAAAAAGGCCTCGACGGCAGTGAGCTGATCATCGTCGCGGGAGCCGAGGTTGTCGCCGACGGCATGGAAGTCAGGCCGCTGCGTAACCGCGACGTCTACAGCGGGGCCACACTGCCGCCCACAGGCGCCCCTAGCGGTGTCGCAGCCGAGGCAAACAAAGAGGCCAAGCCACCGGCCAGCCCCGAGAGCAAAGCCCCCGCCGGAGGAGCACATGTGGCTCACTAGGCTGGCGCTGCGCAACCCAATCCTGATCTTGATGCTGTCGCTGATGACGATCGTCCTTGGCCTGCAAGCGCTTGGCCGGTTGTCCGTCGACCTGTTCCCCAACATCACGATCCCCGTCGTGCGTGTCGTGACGTTTTATACCGGCGCCAGTCCCGAGGCGATCGAGAAGGCGATCACCGTACCGATCGAGCGCGCCGTCGCTGCGGCTCCTGGCATCGAGCGCGTCGAGAGCACGTCGAAGCAAGGCACGTCGATCGTCAGCGCGTGGTTTGGCTACGACACCAACCTGGACAACGCACAGTTCGAAGTGCAGCAGCGCGTCGCGCAGATCTTAAACACGCTGCCGCCGGGCGTGTCGCAGCCCTATGTGCTGCAGTTCGATATCACCAACATCCCGATCGTCAACGTCAACCTGGCCAGCGATGCGCTGGATGAGCGGCAGCTATACGATCTGGCGTACAACGTCATCGAGCCGCAGCTTGAGCGCCTGCCCGGCGTCGCCACGGCTACTCCCGGCGGCGGCAAGCAGCGCGAGATCCTGGTCGACGTCAAGCCGGGTGCCCTGCGCAGCCGCAGCCTGACCTTGCTCGATGTCGTGCGTGCGGTGCGCAGCAGCAACCTGACCCTGCCAAGCGGCAACCTGCGGGCCGGTGATCGCGACTACAACATCTTCACCAACACGCAGATCGCGGTGCCCAAGGCACTGGAAGACATCGTCGTCGCGCCAGGCGATGTGCTAAGCAGCCAAAGCAACAGCAGCGAGCCGCGACAGCCCGTGCGCATCGCCGACTTGGCCGATGTGCGCGATACCAGCGCCGAGCAAGCCAACATCGTGCGTGTAAACGGCGTGCGCGGCGTGTACCTGCGCATCCTCAAGCAGCCCAAGGCCAACACCATCGCCGTCGTCGACGCCGTCCGCAACGCGCTGCCGACCCTGCGCGGAGTGCCCCCCTCGGTCAAGCTGAACATCTCGTTCGATCAGTCGGCGTACATCCGCGCGGCGGTCAAGTCGCTAGAGCACGAAGCCATCCAAGGCGGCGCGCTGGCCATCTTGGTGATCCTGATCTTTCTTCTGAGCCTGCGGGCGACGGCGATCATCGCAGTGGCGATCCCGCTTTCGATCGTGGCGACGTTCATCCTGCTGTACTTTTCGGGGCAGACGCTGAACGTTTTTACGCTGGGCGGCCTGGCGCTGGGCGTGGGTCGCTTGGTCGATGACAGCATCGTCGAGCTTGAGAACATCCACCGCCACCTCGCCGTGAGCCGCTCGCGCACGCAGGCCGTGCTGGATGCCGCACAAGAGGTTGCGATGCCGATCTTGGTTTCGACGATCACGACGATCATCGTGTTCTTTCCCGTGCTGTTTCTGACCGGCGTCGCGCGCAGCCTGTTCATCCCGCTGGCCATGACGATCAGCTTCGCTCTGGTCATGAGCTTTTTCGTGTCGCGCACGGTGACGCCGCTTCTGTGTCTGCGCCTGCTGCAAGCGCAAGGACACGCTCCCAGCGAACACGCCGATCGCACGCATCGCCCCTCGTCGTTTATCGCTCGTATTGCCGCGTTGCTCGACGGGATGGATGCCGCGTATGCCCGCGCGCTGACCTGGGTGCTGCGCCATCGTGCGCTGACCATCGTCGGCATCCTTGCGCTTTGCGGCGCCTGCGTACCGCTTTACTTCCGCATCGGCAGCGAGTTCTTCCCCAGCAGCGATGAGAGCCAGATCTCGATCACCCTGCGCACGCCGATCGGCAGCCGCATCGAACGCACAGAACAAGTCACCGAGCGTGTTGAAGCCATCGTGCGTAAGAACCTGTCCAGCGGCTTTGCCAACGACAAGACGCTGCTGCGTACGCTGACTGCCGACTTGGGCCTGCCCGGTGGGCGCACCGCGCTGTTCACCGGCAATACTGGGCCGCACTCGGGCGGCGTCCAGATCAACCTCGCCCCGCGCTCAGAGCGCTCGGTCAGCGACGTGGCCACCACCGACAAGCTGCGCGCCGCGCTGCGCGAAGGCATCCCCGGTGTGCAGGCCTTCTTTTTTACTGGGGGCATCGTCAAGCGCATCCTGAACTTTGGTGCCCCGGCTCCAATCGACGTCGAGATCCTCGGGTACGACCTGGAAACAGGCGCCGAGTACGCTCGCACCCTGCGGGCTCGCCTGCAGCAGCTTAAGGACAGCCGCGGTCGCAGCGTGCTGACGGACGTGCAGATCACGCGCGAAGAAAACTATCCGCAGCTAGACATCATCGTCGATCGTCAGAAGGCCGGCGTCAGCGGCATCACCGTCGAGCAAGTCGCGCAGACCGTGCTGTCTAGCCTATCGGGCAGCGCGCAGTTTTCGCCTGTGCGCTACCTCGATCAAAAAAGCGGCAACGAGTACCCGATCAACGTCCGCCTCAGCGAATCGGGACGCAGCGAGACATCGGATCTGAACGACATCTATCTGCGCGGCAGCACGAGCGGTCCGTCGGGTTCGCTGATCGCGCTGGGCAGCATCGCCCGCATCGAGCGCAGCGCCGGCCCGGTGCTGATCCCTCGCAAGTACTTGCAGCGCATCGTCGACGTCACTGCCAACGTCGCTGGCACCAGCAGCTTGGGCGAAGCCGCGGCCGCCGTGAAGCGCGCCCTTATCGACGTGCCGCCCCCCGATGGTTTTTCAGTGCGCGTCGGAGGCCAAGCCGAAGCCCAAGAGCAGGCCTTTTCCGGCCTGACCTGGGCCGCGCTGCTCGCCGTGGTGCTGGTCTATATGGTGCTAGCCTCGCAGTTTAAGTCGCTGCTGTCGCCGCTCATCATCCTGTGCAGTGTGCCTTTGGGCCTGGCCGGCGTGCTCTTGATGCTGTGGGGCACCGGTACGACGCTATCGGTAAACAGCTTCATGGGCATCATCATGATGGTCGGCATCGTCGTCTCAAACGGCGTCCTGCTCGTCGACTATGCCAACGTGCTGCGCCGTCGCGGCCACGGGCTAGAGCCAGCCACCGTCGAAGCCGGACGCACGCGCCTGCGCCCGATCTTGATGACCACGGTCGCCACCATCGTCGGCCTTCTGCCCATGGCGCTCGGCATCGGCGAAGGCAGCGAGACCAACCTGCCACTCGCCCGCGCTGTCATCGGTGGCCTGACTGTCTCGACGTTCTTTACGCTGTTCTTCATCCCGGCCCTGTACAGCCTGCTCGGCCGCTATAGCTATGTCGGCAGCGATGACGACGACCTCGCCGCTGCAAGCCAAGAGGTCTCAAGCCTGTCCTAGTCGCCCGCAGACAAACCAGCGGAACGCTTCACAAAAACCGTGCTATAGTCTGTTGTCTTTTCGCGTCTGGATCTTCCCAGCCCCTGTGGGATAGCCTGGGCACACACAGTCACCTTGGAGCATTGCTGGTCATGCCGAAGCAAGTCGTTCGCGTTGTCGCTGGCGTCGTGGAGAGGGATGGTCGTTACCTGATCACGCAGCGCCGTGAGACGGCGGTCCTGCCCCTGCAGTGGGAGTTCCCCGGCGGCAAGGTCGAGCAAGGCGAAAAAGACGAAGACGCGCTGCAGCGTGAGCTACGCGAGCGCCTCGACGCGGACTTCGTCATCGGCCGCAAGATCGGCGAAAAGCACCACACCTATGACGGGTACGAGGTCGTCTTGGCCCTGTACGCGGCCAGCTTGGTGCCGGGCGGCAAGATGATGCGCGCCAAGCGCGTGCGCGACTTTCGCTGGGTGGCATCGTCCGAGTTTGGCCAGTACCAGTTCCCCGACGCCGACCAGCGAACCATGGATCAGCTGCTCGGCATCAAGCGCTGATCGTCTCTGCCCGTCCGCTGTGGCCTGGCCGTCGCCCGCACTTACAGACGGACGCGGACTTCGTAACGGCGGTTCTTGGCTTGCTTGGCGGGGGTGTTGTCGGGCTTGACCAGCGGCTCTTCTGCGCCCTTGCCAACCGACAGGATCTCGCTCGCGGGCACGCCCTTTGCGACGAGCTGCTTGACCATCACCGCCGCCCGTCGCGCCGACAGCTCTTTGTTGTGCGCCGCGTTGCCGCGGGTGTCGGTGTGACCCGAGACCTCGAACTTAAAGCCCGAGATACCGGCTGAGGTCAGCGTCTTTTTTGCCTGCAAGATGACGTTGGCCAGCTTCTGCGCTTTGCCGTCACAGCCAGGCTCCAGCTCGTCGCTGTCGCTCTTGAAGCTGCACTGGTTCTTGCGCGCTTCACTGAGCAGCTGATCGTTCACCTTCTTTTCGAGTGGGGCGGTGATCTTTTTGCCGGCGGCGCCCTTGGTCGCTTCGACGGCCTTGTTGCCAACGTTCTTGGCGGCAGCCTGCACCTCGGGGTTGCTGGCGGCGCTCTTTACCGCGTCCATGAAGCCATCGGCGCGGACGCCAACAATGGGTAGAGCAAAGAAACCGACGAGGGTCAGGGTACACAAGCGGATGCGCATGAAGTTCCTCCGATAGATGGGGTCTTGGCGCCTGCGACCAAGGTCGCTCGGCAGCATGGATATCGACGTGAACGCAGCGCGAAAAGTCTCCGTTCGACGAAGCCCCCCTGCCTATTCTGGAGGAGACCCCGGCCCCTGGTAGAGGAAAAATCAGAGCCTCTGCCACGTGCCAAACAGGCGATCCAGCCAAGGAAACGTGCCGGCATAGTTTCCCCGCCGGCCTTGGTGATCGAGCGCGTGGTGGGTGTGATGAAAGTCCGGCGTGACCACGATGTGCTCAAGTACGCCCCAGCGCAGCGACAGGTTGGCGTGCAGAAGCGCGGTATAGACCCGCCGCAGCAGAACCAGCGACGACAGCGACGACAACGATGCCCCCAAAAGCAGGCCCGGCAAGGCCACGACCAGCGCGTGCAGCAAAAGATCCAGCGGGTGCTGACGCCAGGTCTTTAGCCAGTCCAGCTGACGCGGCGCGTGGTGCAGCGCGTGAAAGCGCCACAGCCACGGCACCTCGTGCATTCCGCGATGCAGAACGTACGCCAGAAACTCAGCGCCCAGGAAGCTGGCAAGCAAGCGCCACAGCGACGGGGTTGGCGGCGGCATCCACATCGCAAGGAAGGAAACGATGGGCGCCGCCACTGCGTTGAGCGTCCCCACGCCGACAACGAGCCAGCCCAAATCGCCCAGCCACGCTCGCGGGGTAAAGCGCGGGCGCTCGCGCGGCCACAGAAGCTCAAGCGGCCAAAGGATCAGCGCCATCAGGACGACAAAGACAGCCGTCCGCACGACAAGCTCAAGCGGCGTCGGCATGGCCTAGTACCCGTCGTACAGATCCGAGACCAGCGCCAGCCGAGCGCCTTCGAACAGCAGCAGAAGCAGCAGCGCGCAGCCAAAAAGCAGCAGCAGGACCAGCGGTCGACGAAATCGCGACGCAGATCGCTGCGAGGCGGATGCCACAGGATCCAGGAAGTGGTCGGTGGGTACATCGCTCGTGGCGGCAAGAACCGAAAAGGAAGCGGGTCCGCGGGTGTCTGTGTGCATGTCCCAGAAGATGCTCGACGACTCTGCAGGCCGCGTGAACAGGTCATGGAAAGGTCCGGGCAGAGCTGTGCAAATCCCGTGCAGAAGGCCGAGCCCAGCAGAAAAACGCGCAGGCAGACGCCCGCGGGCGCCCATGGGCCAAGCGGCCTGATACGACGTGTTCTGCGTCGCTGAACGTTTGGCAAGGCGCTTGCAATCACCTCGCCCCGGAGGTGCCGTATGTCGGGTCGTTTTTCGGTTCAGGGTTCGCTGCTCGCCGATCGCTACAAGCTGGATGAAGTGCTCGGCAAAGGCTCGATGGGCGCGGTGTATCGCGCGATGGATGAGAAGCTGCGCCAGCCCTGCGCGATCAAGCTGCTGCACCACCTGGTCAACGAACAGGATGAGCAGTATGGCCGCTTCGCCACCGAGGCAGCAGCCATTACGCAGCTGTTCCATCCCAACATCGTGCAGGTGCGCGAGTTCAGCAAAGACAGAAGCGGTGGGCCGTTCTTGGTGATGGAATTCCTGCGCGGACGCGATCTGTACAGCCTGCTGCAGGATCGCCCCCGCCTGTCGCTGTTGCAGACGCTGGACATCCTGCGCCAAGTCGGCAGCGCGCTGCACTGCGCCCACAGCCAGGGCATCGTGCATCGCGACATCAAGCCTAAGAATGTCTTTCTTTCGCGGCAGACCAACGCCTATGGCGATGACTTTGAAGTGGTCAAGGTCGTCGACTTTGGGCTGTCCAAGTTCATCGGCCGCAAAGCCCGCAACGAGACCGGCCTGGGCACGATCCTCGGCACGCTGGAGTACCTGTCGCCAGAAGCGACGCTGGGTGTGCCAAGCGCCGTCGATTACCGCGCCGATCAGTGGGCTCTGGGCGTCATGGCGTATCGCATGCTGTCGGGTCGGCTGCCCTTTGACCACGACGACCCGGTGCAGCTCTTGGTCTCGGTGCGCGAGCGACCGCCGATCCCGCTCAAGCGCTTGGTGCCCGAACTGCCCGAGCACATCGACGCCGCGATCCGGCGCGCTCTGGCCAAGAAGAAGGAAGACCGCTTTGCCACGGTGCAGGACTTCGTACGTGCGCTTGACGGCTTGCCGTCAGCTCACTGCGCCATGCAGCCGGCTGCGCCGTCTTTGGGTGTGCCGACCCTGATGCTGCCGCACGTGGCAATGCCTGGCACGGTACTATCCGTGCCCGAGCCGGTGATCTTCGAGGCATCCAAGCGCTTGCGCAGCGCCGTGGCGGTCCTGCCGGCCTCAGCCGTGCCCCTATCGCCCAGCCGCAGCGACGGAGTACCCAAGGTCGAAGCAGCATCCGAGCCGACTCGCCCGCGCGCCATTTCGACCCAGTACACGCGAGCGGCGGCGCGGACCATCCGGCCGTGGCGAGTTGCCGCAGCTCTGGCGCTTGGCTTGGGACTGAGCGTCTTCGGATCGCTGTCGGCGCAGCGCCTGCTACTCAGCCCCCGACCCGTCCAGACAGCACCGGCATCGGTGGCCGATCGCGAGATCCCGGTATCGGGAACGCTTCCTATCGCGGTGGCCGCGCCATCCGCAGCCGCAAAGCCAGAAGCGCCGGAAGACGCAGCACTACAGACGGGATCGAGCAAGCCGAGCAGCCCGGCCAAAGCGGTCACCCCTAGCGCAAATCACGGCTCGGCACCGGCAAAGCGCGGCAAAGCCGCTGCACACCCCCTGCGCAGCGCAAGCGGACCCAGCGAAGCTCGCTTGTTGGTCAACGAGCCTGCAAGCGCGCTGTCCGCGACGATCGCGCCTGCTCTTCCACTCACTGCCGCGGCGATCGATAGCGTCCGTATACCGACGGACACGCAGCCCGCCTATCAGCCTCGCATCTCGATGGTCGACTGAAGCACGGCTCGATCTCGCTACAGCACGGCATCAAATGGATAGGGCTGGCCGATGTAGCAGTCGTCGGCGATCGACTTCATAAGCTCGTCGTCGTTCTGCGTGAAGCGGGCCAGCGTCTCGGTGATGCGAGTGCTGGCGCGCGAGCAAAAGCCGATGCACAAGCGCAGCTCACGCTCGGCGCGATCGAGCTCGCCACCGGCTTCTGGCATGGCGTGATCGCCGCGGGCATCTTTTTGGTACAGCGCCGCCGAGGCGCGCGACACCGACGCGCACATCGCGTACAGATCGATCACGACATTGGCCACCCGCCGCTGCACATACTGCATCTCGGCAATGAAGCGACCGTGTCGGCGCAGCACGCGATCGACCTCGCGAGTCAGCGATTCGATGGTGTCTTCGATCAGCACGGCTTCGCGCTTCAGCCGCGGATGATGTCGCGCCAAGATCGCGCGTCCGTACGCCGCCGTGCGCACTTTTTCCACCAAGGTCTCGACGACCAAGCCATAGCCGCGCAGCGGGAACTTGATGGCATCGGACAGACGCGCAAGCTGCTCGCCGGGTCCGGCCAAGCCGTTTAGCGCGATGTAACAGCGCAGCACTTCGTTGGTGCCTCCGGGATACAGCGAGTACAGTCGGGCATCCCGCAGGAGCCGCTCATACGGATAGTCATTGGCGTACCCGCAGCCCGCGGCGATCTGGCTGGCATCGGTAGCAGCGCGCCACAGCATCTCGCTGGACAAGACCTTGGCACACGCGGTCTCAAGCGATGTGTCGATGGGGCGACCCAGGCTGCTGGCGTCGAGCAGACCCGCGGTCAAATAGACCACCGACTCGGCGGCATACAGGTCGACGGCCATGCTGGCGCACTTTTCTTTGATCATGCCGAGCGTGCTCAGCAAGCGGCCGAACTGATGGCGGCTGGTTGCGTGCTGCACCGCCAAGCGCAAGAGCGTGCGCGTCGTCCCCAAGCAGACCGCGGCAAAGGCCAGGCGGCCAAAGTTGATGGTCTCCATCAGCACCTTGAAGCCGCCGCCGAGTCCCCCCAGAAGTTGGGCTCCGCTGGCCCGCACCTCTTCGATGTATAGCGCGGTCGTGCTGCTGCCCCGCACACCCAGCTTGCGCCGCTCGCTGCCGACGATGACACCCGGACCTTGGTCGACCAAAAAGCCCGAGATGCGATCGACTTCCCCCGCGGTGCGTGCAACCTGCGTCTGGGCAAACAGCACGTGAAGCCCCGCCAAGCCACCGTTGGTCACCCACGACTTGCTGCCGTTTAGCAGAAAGCCCTGCCCGTCGGGCTGCGGCTCGGCGCGCATGCGGATCGACGCGGCGTCGCTGCCCGCTACTGGCTCGGTCACGGCAAAGCTGGCGATGGTCTCGCCGCTGGCTAGCTTGGGCAGGTATCGACGACGCTGATCATCGCTGCCAAATGCGGTCAGCGCCTTGCCCGCCAAGGCTGCGTGCGTGCCCAGCGTCACGGCCAGCGAGCCATCGATGGCGCCCAGCGCATCGAACACGCGACACGTGGCCCCGGCCCCCAGCCCCAGGCCGCCGTACGCCGTCGGAATGTTCATGCCAAACAGACCCAACGGACGCAGCCCCGCAAGCACCGGCTCGGGAATCCGCTCGTCGCGATCGATGGCGTTCGAATCGATCTGCTGCCGCGCAAACTCATGCAGCTGATCGACAAGCTTGGACGTGCGAGCCTGTTCCTCTCGGGGCAAGCGGGGAAAGGGAAAGATCAGCTCTTCGCGTAGATCGCCGAAGAACAAGCTCTTGCCAAAGCTCGGCAGGTTGCGACTCATGGCTGGCGAGGATACCGCAAACCCCACCGCCGACGCGGCCGATCCCATGCACCGCCGACCCAGCCCTTTTGCCGCACACCCATCCCCATCCTGCGCGATGCGGTTTCATCTCGATGCGATCTGGATATAGTGCCGCGCCATGGCGACACGATTTCCTTGTCAAAGTGAAGAGCGCTCGACGACGAGTGCGGCCGATGCAGCGGTGGCGAGCACGCTGCCGGATGGCGTACCTGCGGCGCCCAGTCGACGGACCGTGCGGGTCAAGCGGGTCGATGCCTGCGAGACGATGGAGGACCTGTTCCTGCACTGCCTGCCGGCGTTCGGCGGCGCCTATCTGCGGCGCATCTACACCATCCTCGATCAGGCGATCGGCGCGGGGTGCCCGCTGACCTTGGCCATCGCTGGGCCCGTGACGGTATCGGGGCAGCACCACACCTGGCTGATCCCGCTGCTTGAGACAGGCTGGGTGGCGTACCTTTCGACCACCGACGCGGTCTGCTATCACGACGGCCACCGCGCGCTGGACGAGCACGGCGGCGAGCCGATCTATGAAGTGCCGATCTTTGGCGATGACGGCGCCCTGCGCGAGTCGGGCACGATCCGCGTCACCGACATGGGCTTCGACGAGCAAGTCCTGATGGATCAGGATCGCTTCCTGACCGCCTGCCTGCTTCGCCCCGAGTTCCAAAAGAAGATGACCGGCACCGAGCTTCGTCATCTTTTGGGTCGCTGCTACGGCGCGCAAGAGGCGAAAAACCACGTCACGCCTGGCCTGCTTGCGACCTGCGAGCGCTTGGCGATCCCGATCTTGGTGGGTGCTCCGGGCGACGGCAGCGTGTTTCTAAACGCGATGAAGCTGTGGGCGATGCGCAAAGCGGGCCTGCTGCCCAGCGACGGGCCGTGCTTTGACCTGGATGTCGCGGCCGAGGTCTTTGAGTCCTGCGCCTATCACCACTGGGGCCTGTTCGAGCACCCAAGCCACGCCATCGCGACGCTGATCTTGGGCGGCGGCGTGCCCAAGAATTACAACCTACAGCCCGAGCCCGCACTGTCGCAGATCTTGGGGCTGGGCGATGTGCGCGGCTATGCCTTTGACGTGCAGATCACCAGCGCCCCGATCACCGATGGCTCGCTGTCGTCATGCCCGCCAGCCGAAGCCGTGACCTGGGGCAAGGTTGATAAGGATTTATACCAGCAGACCACCGAGAGCATGCAGGGTGACTACTCGCTGGTCATGCCGTTTCTGATCAAGGCGCTGCTCGACAACCGCGCCCGCTATGCCCGCTGGGCCGAGCGCATGGGCGAAGAGGCGCTGTTTGAAAAGCACCCCAAGGCGCGCGGCTATCTGCGACCGCAGGCCGGATACCGGCTGTTCGAGCGACGGCAGGCACTCAGCGAGACGCTGCTTGCAGCGGTCAGGGAAAACGGCGAGTGGCTCAAGGCGACGCTCGGCTATCCGCTAGCGATGAAGTAGCGGTGCGATCGTGCGCCTGACGCTTTTGGCCGTCGGCAAGCTGCGCGATCCTTGGGTGGCGGCTGGCTGCGACGAGTACCTGACCCGCCTGCGCGGCCGCTTCACCATCGAGGTGATCGAAGTCAAGCGCGACGCCGATATGCTGGCGCGCCTGCCGCCTCGTCAGCTTGTCTGGGTGCTCGACGAGCGCGGACAACAGGCAAGCTCGCGCGAGCTCGCCAGCAAGCTCGATCGCGTGCGCCACAGCGGTGGTGCGGGTCTGACTTTGTGCATCGGCGGTCCCGACGGTCACAGCGATGCGCTGCGGGCACGGGCCGACTATTTGCTTTCACTTTCGCGGCTGACTTTGCCGCACCGCTTGGCGCGCGTGATTCTGCTGGAACAGCTCTACCGCGCGACCTCGATTCTGGCGGGCGAGCCATACCACCGCGACTGAGACAAGCCGCAACGTATCGCGGGTGAGCACGCGTCGAAGTCACGCCCCCCTGGGGCTTCCGCGCTAAAGACGCAGGCCCAGACCCAGGGCGATGTTCATGCTCGACTGCGGCAGGCGCGTCGCAGGCGAAGTCCCCGCTGTACCGTCGATGCCAAAGCGCATCCATAGCCCCAGCGCACGCGGCAGAGCATTGCGCGGCAAGATGTCGATGCCCAGCCGCAGAAATCCCCCAAGCAGCGTCGCCGACAGATCGGCATCTTCGGAATCCCCGCAGCAGCGCCATAGACGACCGGCGCTGGCCCCCAGACCGATGCGCACCCAGTCAGTCAAGCGAAGCTGAGCCATGGCGTGACCGCTGGCATCGATGTACATGCCAGAAAGGCTCTCGTCCCGTCCCACGTGCGACAAAAACAGGGCTCGACCGCCGAGAAGAAAGCCCAGGCCGCTTTCAAATTCCAGGCCCAGGTTGATCTCGCCCCCACCGCCAGCCAGATGAAAGCCGGGGTTGCGGTCGTCGGTCCAGGCCGCACGCCAGGTGCCCACGCCGGCCACATCGAAGGCCAAGTGATCGCCGATGTATCGCGCAGCGCTGGCGGCCACCCCGGCTGCCTCAACGGGCCGGGCCACGCCGAAGGTCAGGGTCAGACCAAGGACAAGCAGGGCAAGCCGCAAGCGCGCTCGTTTCAGACGAAGCAAGGCCGTCTCCAGGCTCTGCTACTGCGGTGGCGCGGCAGAGGCCGGAGCCGGGGATGCAGCCGGCGCTTGCGGCACCGTCTGAACATTCATGCCTTCACCGGACTCAGGTACACCGGCCTTGCCCGTCCGCGCGTCATAGCTGGCCCCGCTGCAGCGCCCCGCGTCGGGCGGAAAGCGTGGCTCGAACTTGTAGATATTCAGCACAAGCTGCAGGTTGAATTCGCCGACGGCTTGCTCGGGCTCGCGGTCCGTCCAAAAGCGCAGGCCCTGCACTTTCGTCGAGCCACAGGGATCGAACTTGCCGTCGCGCTGCTTGGCTAGAAGCTCGAAATAGTCGGCGGCCAGGT
>CAZKOY010000128.1:0-15612 GCA_964554495.1 uncultured Myxococcales bacterium | reverse complement strand
GTCCGCTAGCGCGAGTGTGGGGCTTACCTGGGTCGAGGGGGGAAGGTCGGGTAGTGGCGTGAACATGGCATTGCCCGCGTTGAGCAGAGTGCGCAGCGTCGTGTCGCAGCGCAGTAGCAGATCGAGCCGGCCATCATGGTTGAGATCGCCGACGGCTGCCCCCTCGGCAGAGCAGCCTGAGATAGGCTGATCGACGCGGGTCCACGCTTGGCCGTCCTCATTCCGCCACAGAGTCAGGCGCGTGCTCGCGATGCCCACTAGAACATCGCCGCGTGCATCCCCAGTGAAGTCGGCGATAGCCAGCGTCTTGGCTGGCTTGCCGCTGTCGATCACATTGCGCGAAGAAAACAGGCCGTCTTCGCCGCTTCGCAAAAGCACAACATCGGCCGACAAGTCGTCCGCTGCTGCGTCCGTGATCACGATATCGTCGCGACCGTCGCCGTCGTAATCACCAGCAGCCAGCGCTCGCAGGTTGTGCCCAGTGCCCGCCGTATACAGCACGCGACGACTGGGAAAGCCACCTTGCCCATCGCCATAGAGCAGCGTCAGCGAGCCCCCGGCCGCGACCACTAGATCGCTTGTGCCATCGTGGTTGCCGTCGATGGTCAAGATATGCTGCGTCGCCATCTGCGCCGAGCCGACCGTGACGCTGTTTCCCGACGAGAAACCGCCGCTGCCATCGCCCAAAAAGATCTGCACCCCGGCAGACGGCAGGCTGATCACCGCCAGGTCGAGCGCATGATCACCGTTCCAGTCTCCACTCGCCGCGCCGATGGGCAGACCGGCGACGGCAATGGCGCGGCTTTCGAACGTCAGAGTCTCGGCGTAATAGGCAAACAGGTCGCGCCGCTCGCTGCGATGCTGCGAGGGGTTTTCCACCGCGACCGGCACGCGCCAGCGGCCGGCCGTGCTCGCGGGCAGCGTGAAGCGCAGCTCTTCCGACGACACGAAGACGACATCTTGCGCGGGCTGATCATCGACAAAGACCTTGGCGCCGTCAGAAAAGCGCTGGCCGCGCAGGGTCATCGTGGTGCCACCGCGGCCGCTCGCCACCGCGGGTACCACGCTGTCGATGCCCAGCGCCGAGACGCAGATCTGGCTTGGCAGATCGCAGACTTCGTCGGCCGCGCAGCCCGCCGAAGATACGACGCAGTTATTGGGATTCTGGCGCCCAAACGCCCCCCACAGCGCATCGCAGCTTTGCAGCCACACAGCGCAGCCCAAGAGCGCGACCTTCATCTGCTTGTTCAGCGATTTCGTGACTGAGAAACGCACGATCAGCCTCCTTTTCGCGCGGTCGGCTGCAGCGTCTTTCCCGGCCACGCAAGAAGCAACCCACCCGCCACGCCGAATGCCGCCCCGCTGCCGATGAGCACGCCGCCGATCGCGGTGGTGTCAAAGAACCGCGGACAGGCCGCAACCGGCGGCTCGACCGCATCAATGCAGCGCCCCGAGACCGTCAGCGCCGATGCGCCAAGTGCCACCAGACCCACACCGACTGCGATCGCGCCAATGCCCAGGCCGACCCGCCAGGCCGGTCGTGGTGCGCGAGCCGGAGCCACGGGTGCGTCGCTTGTTGCCGACGGGACCGCTTGCAAGGTCGCGGTCACTTCGCTGATCTGCCCGCGCTGTACGACAACCGGTCGATGCTCGCTGACGAAGCCCGGCCGCGTGATGTGAAGCTCAAGCGGGCCTGAAAATCGCTGGATGCGCAGGGGGGTCTGCCCCAGAAGCTGCGTCCCGCTGCGAACCTCGGCCCCGACGGGAACACTGGTGACGTGCAGCTCGCCACGCCCGCGATCCCGCGCGGCTTGCACAAGCTTCGCCAGAACAGATGAAAGCTCGGTGTCATCGGGTGCGGCGGACGCAGCCACAGAAAAGGCAGCTTGGGCGACCGTGTCCTTTACCGCGACATCCAAGATCGCGATCTGCCCCGGCGTCTCTTTTCCGTCGACCACATGGGCTGGCTGAACGGCAATCGCCCACTCGGCGTTTTGCTCATTGCCAAGCCGAAGGCAGCACGCAATATCGCAAGAACGCGGCGCGCTTGGGCCGCTCGACACGGTCTTTTCGGCCAGATCGTGCGCGATCAAGAGCCCGGCGATGCGACGCTGCAGCGCATCACTGCGGCCGCCATCGGGCGCGCTTGCGACGTGCAAAAACACGCGAGCAAGCGACGCGCTGACCAGTCCAGAAGCCCCCAAGCGCACAACGACGCTCTGATCGTTGACGAGCGCCAGGTCGACGGTGCGACGGTCTCCGGCAGCGGATTCCAAGGTCAGTCGATGCGGGCCAGGCGACAGCAAAAGAGGCAAGGAAAGTGGTAGCTGGCCGCGCAGCCGATCGTCGACATGTACCCAGTCTGCGGCGCTGCCCTGTACCCAGACTTCGCTGCGCTCAGGTCCGATCTGATCGACAATGCGCTGCGCTTCGCTGCGCTTTTCCGCACTGACGGAAGCGCTGGCATCGGCCAGATATCGTCGCAGCAGATCTTGGGCAACCAGGCTCTGCCCCTCGCTCCACGCGACGATGCCCAGCTGAAACAGCGTGTCGGCACTTGGCTGCAAGCGATACGCATCCGAAAGAGCGCGGCGCGCGGTCACAAAATCACGGGACGCTAAGGCCAAGACGCCTTCGCCGACAAGCTGTGCCGCCCGCACCGACGGAGATTGCAATGCCGCAGCTTTGTCTGCAGCGCTGTTCACGCGCGGCGAACGAGCCAAGGCCGGCGCGCAGAAGAGCGCCCAGCCCGCCAGAGCAAGCCAGCACCAAGCGGACCAGCACGGCCGGTTACCAACCGAACGTAGCGACGAGAATTTAGGGTGTGACATTGCTTAGAACGCTGTAGAAATTGCCGCTGCCGCCCGCTCCGCGATGCACCACGAAAAGCTCGGGCCGCGGGTTTTTGCCCAGCGGAAGCGCCATGACCAGCGACGGAAACGGCGGCACGGAATAGGTCGTCGGGGCAGCGTAACGCGCCGGGCTGATGCCATGCAGAATCGACAGCGTTCCGTTGTTCATGCTTGAGCTGAACAGCACCACATCCGCGACGCCATCGCCGTTCATGTCGCGGATCTCGACGACGCTTAGGCTGCGCGGTCCAGAAAGAGGCAGCGGCTGACGAAAGCTGCGATCCGCAGCCTGCAGCATCAGGGCCGCCCCAGGCTCGCTAGCACCCAACCCAACGAGCACATCGGGCAGACCATCGGCGTTGGCATCGCCAATCGAAAACACGTTGGGCGAGGACGGAAAAATGGGACTGGCCCTCTCGCTGAATGCGCCGCTGCCATTCCCGGTAAGGATTGGAAAATTCAGATCGAATCCGTTCAGCGCCAGGACATCCAGCGACGCGTCGCCGTTTAGGTCATGTAGCCCCACGATCGCGCTCGCGCGGAAGCTCTGATAAGCCAGTGCGGTGTCCTGCGACACGGCGGCAAAGGTGCCGTTGCCTTGGCTGATAAAAAGGCGCAGGCGCAAGTCATCGGCGACCACCAGATCTGCCTTGCCGTCTGAGTTCATGTCCCCCAGCGCAAAGCCGCCCACAGTGGTCTGAGTTGTAACTTGCGTCGAGGATGCAAACGTTCCATCGCCCGCACCAAGCGCCACTTCAATGCTTCCCATGGGGCCGGTCTGACTGATGGCCAGATCCGTCTTGCCATCGCCGTTTACATCTCCCAGCGAAAGGCCGAATGCACGCGCAGAAAGAGCGGTGGCAATCGGCGCCGAAAGCCGGCCATCGCCCTGGCCCAACAGCGCAAAAATGCTGGAGCTAAATCCGTCGGTGGCGACAAGATCGACCCGACCGTCTTGGTTGATGTCGGCGCTGCGCACATGGCGCGGAGCAAACGGCAGCGCAACCGGCTGTGGCGTACCCAGGCGCGTCAGTTCGTAGTATCGAAACAGGCCTTCCTTGCGCACCGTCTGACCTGCAGGGTGCAGGATCTCGACCGCTACGCTGCCGCGCTGATCGCCGCTGGGCGGTGCGACCACGCGCAGGCTGCGATCGGACAGCAGCGTCACTGGGCCCGCGTCAATGCCGCCAATCCGCACCTTGAGATCGGCGGAAAAGCGCTGCCCGCTGAGCGATAAGATCTCGCCACCTGGAGTGGCTGCTGCCGGCGGATCGACGGCGTCAAGAAGGATGGCCGGCTCACACTCGCGCGTCTGTGGGTTGCAGGCCTGATCGGGCGCTTGGCACAGCGCCTGATTGACCACACAGTTGTTGCTGTTTCCGACGGAATATCCACCGTACAGCGCCTCGCAGCCGCACAGCGAACACACAAGCCACACTGCGCGTATCCAACACTTCCAGCGCATGATTAGGGCCTCGATTGCGCGGCATGATGTGGACGCCGCGGTCCAGGAACCGCAAGCAGCACGACTCCGGCCAAGGCTGACACCGCCCCGACCGAGACCAAGGTGGTTCCTAGAGTCGCGGTCTGATACAGCCGCTCGCATTGGGTGGCCGGCGACTGCACTGCATCAATGCAGCTTCCGTGTATCTGCAACGCACCGACGCCAAAGCCGATCAGCGTCGCGCCTGCGGCAACAGCCAAAGTGCCCGTCGCAATCCGCCAGCGCGGCCGGGGCTGCCGCTCAACCACCACCACCGCGGGCTGCTTTGCGACAGGCTCGGCGACGGCAATATTCGGCGCTGGGACGGGCTCAAGCTTGAGGTCGAGTGCCTCGTTGGATCCTTCGCTGAGCGTCATCGTGCGCAGAAGCGGCAGATATCCTGCGCGGCGAGCCTGGATGCGTAGCTCACCCGCCCACACGCTGCGCTCGACGGGCAGCGCGCCTACTGAAGCCCCGTTCAGCGAAAGCTCGGCATCGGCGGGCTCCACACGGATGCGCACGCGCGCACGCGGTCGCCCGAATCCTTGCTTGTTTACGCGCTCGACAAGCTGCGCAAGTCGCTCAGCGAGCACGTCCGGTGTGCATGCAGCGCAGCGCTCCTCGTCACTGGCAGCGGCATCGACAACGAAGGGATCAAGCAGCGTAACTCGCAGCAGTCGATCGGCCGCGACCGACGCAGGTGAGCGATCTGCGGCCGGCTCGGCTGCAGCGGCTGCAGGCGCGCTCGCAGTGGACGAACTCGCTGCCGGCGGCTCATTCACGCGGACCACAAGGACGTACTCGGCTTGGCTGCGCTGCGCGATCTCGGCCAAACATGCCGCTTGCTCGTTGCAGCGGGCAAGCTCTTGCGCTAGGTCGGATGGCGACGACAACAGCACAAGGGGCGAGCCACGCAGCCCGCGTTCGACGACGGTGTCTGGGCGTTGTCCTTTCGGCAGGCTCAGCCCGAGACGCGCAGCCACCAGCAAGACGTGCGGCGGCTGTGACAGCATCACGGCCCCGGCTTCGCGATTGGCGCGCACTTCCATGCGTCGACCGGCGCGCACCTGCACCTGTACGCGTAGCGGCGCGCTGCCCCCAACAAACTCGATGGCATGGGAACCCACGGACAAGAGCAGCGGCACAGGCAGCGGCAAGCGCGCTACGTCTTGTTCATCGACACGCACAAGCAAGCTGGGTTCACCCAAGACCACAACCTCGCCAGCCTCGGGTCGCTCGGTCGCAAGGATGGCTTGAGCCTGCTCGCGCTGAGCCGGCGACAGGCGCGACTCGGCATCCGCCGAGGCCAGCAAGCGACGTGCGCGATCGTGGGCCTCGACGACGCGCCCAGCCGCCTGCGCCGCCTGTGCCGCAGCGAGCGCTTGGGTCGAGGCATCCACAGGCTCGTTCTGGATCGCTTTTTTCGCCGCAACCTGCTTGGTCTTGCCCGGCCTGGCCCAACCGATGGATGCCGCGCCAAAAAGCCACAGCAGCAGCACGAACCATGCGCCCAAAGCAGGCCTGAAGTGACCTGCCTTCTGTGCCCATGTTCGCATCATGGACAGGACCCGGCGCGCACGGTCTGGTGCGCCTTGATCTGCACGGTCTGAGCCTGCCCATCGACGACAACTTCGTGGGTTCCAGGCTGCATCCACAGTGACACTTCCTGGCACGAGCGCCCGGTTTTTTTCGGCATGATCAAGATGCCCAAGCGCGGCACCAAGCGCAGCACGGCGTCTTGTACGGCGGCCTTGTCTCGATCTTTTCCGCTGACGGAAGGGGCCTGCTTCACGGCGCGCTGAAACTCCTGCATGGCCTCGGCCAAGTGGCCTTGTGCTTCGTGCATGCGAGCCAGCTGAAAAGACACGTCAAACAGCAGCGCATCACAGCCGCTGTTGCGTTCCGGCTTGCTGCACAGCTTGCGCGCCTTTTCCAGCGAGCGCTGCGCACGATCGTAGTCCTTTGCAGCCAGTGACCGCTCACCACTTTCCGCCAGATCGTGCGCCTGCGCCGCCGCACTCTTCGTCGGTGTGGATGTGGTCTCGCTGGCCTTCGGCTCACTCTGCGCTTCGCTGGACGTCTCTTTCTTTGCATCTGCGCTGGGCTGCGCGGCGTCCGGCAGGACCCCAGGCGCTGCGACCGCTTGCGCCGCCGCTGCCGTCGAGCCAGCAGCCGTGTTCTTATCGCGGTCTGTGCTTGCTGCGGAAGGTCGCTCGACACCGGCTTCGGGCTGGGCCTTTTCGGACGGTGTGCCGACTGCAGGCGGAGCGAGCAAGCGCGCCAAGAGCGCCGCCGCTTGCGCCTTCACGGCAGGATCGTGATCTTCAGCCAAGCTGCGCAAAAGCGACTGCAGCGCAGGCGAATTCGCCGAGCCCGCGGCGGCCTGCACTGCCAGCGTATCGAGCACCGCGCGTCGAACTTCGGGCTCGCGCTCGCGTGCAGCACGACGCAGAAGGGGCAGTGCCACATCGCTCGGCGCTTGCCCCAGGGCTTCGATCGCCGCGAGGCGCTGTTCAAGTGGCGCGCCTAGTGCCAAAAGCTCGCCGTCGGCGGCCTGCACCGCCTTTTCGCCGAGCCGACGCAAAAGCGCATACGCCGCACTCGCCATGGGGCCGCCCCGCTTCATCGCTTCGCTCAACACCGGAATGGCCCGCCGATCCCCGCGCTCGGCCAAGCGACGTGCCGCCGCCATGCGTACCGCTGGGGACTCATCTGCGAGGGCTGAGATCAACACCTCGCTCTCACCGTCCACTTGCTCGACCAGCAGCTTGCGAATCTCGACGCTCTGCGAGAGCTGAAAGCCCAGCAAGCGCTCGCGCTGGCTGGTATCGCCCAAGCGCAGAAGCAGCGAAGCCGAGAGGAGCTGCTCCTGTGCCGAGCCTCTCTCGACGAGCTCGCGCACCCAGGTCTGCGCCTCGCTTAGCAGACCGGACACACCGACACGGCGCAGCGCCTGTCCAAGCCGTCCCATGGCCTGCAAGGTTTCGCTGCGAACGCTGCCATCGGCATCCGACACGCCATCGCGCAACGCCAACCACGCCGCATGATCGCCGCGCCGCGCCAAGGCCCGCACGGCGCTGCGGCGGACGCGAGCTTCTGGATCATGAACCAGCTTGGCCAGAAGTGCGGTCGCTTTGTCCGACGCGCTGTCCCCCAAGACCGCGGCCGCCGACTGCCGCACCACCCAGTCGCTGTCGTCGAGAGCCAAGCGCGCCCAGGCCATGCTCTGTTCCGACAGTGTGCTGGGCTGGCGCGAGGCGATGTGCAGGATGGAAAGCGCCGCGGACCGCAGCACCGCAAGCCCGCTTTCCGCGCCGCCTACCACGCCATCTTGCGGCAGAAGCGGCACCAGCAAGCGCACATCCAGCGCGGTGCCCGCTTGCCCCAGACCCTCGCACGCAAGCTCGCGCGCGGCGGCTGTTGCGTGGCGATCGCTGACCACGCTGCGGAACAAGGGCAAGCCCACCGGATCTTCCGGTGTCGCCAGAAGGCGCGCGGCAGGCAGCTGATCCGGCCCTGGCTGCGTGGCCAGATTGTGCAGAAACTCGCGGCCTTTTTCGTCGCCAAGCTGGGCCAGCTTGGCCGCAGCCAACAGCTTGTGCTCGCGACGTCCGGGCACCAACAAGCGCTCGCGAAGCTGCGTGCGGGCCGATGGATCTCCGGCTTGTGCTAGGCGCGCAAGGATGCGAATCAGCTGTTCTTCGGGCACGTCTGACGCTGCAGCCACCGCCGACAGTAGATCTTGTGCCGTGCGATCGCCCTGCTCGGCCAAAAGATACGCAGCGCGCTGACGAGCCGCTGCATCGTCGCTGCTCAGGGCCTGTTGCAGATGGCGTCCGCCTTCGGCTTGGCCCAGCTGATCAAGCGCTCCGGCGGCCGCGATCTTGACCGCGGCTTGGCTGGACTGGCCCAAGAGCTGACGCAGCGCGGGCACGGCTGCGCGCTCGCCAAGCTGACCAAGAGCACTGGCGGCCTGCGCTTGCACATCGGCATCGGGACTGGCAAGCAGCGCTTCCAGCGTCGATCGCAGCGCGGGATCATGCGTCGAGCCACACGCAGCAAGCAGCGCGGCACGACTGCTGGCAGGGCCCTGCGAGAGCTGAATGCGCAGGAAGCCTCGGGCCCGCTCGCGCGCCGCCAGAAGCTCGCCTTCCGCAAGGCGGTCGCTCGGTGCGCGCTTCAAAACAAACTGGCGATACGCCACCACGCCGCCCAGGGTGACAAGCAACAGCGACGGAACCAAGAGCAGCCAAAGCGGAACGTAGCGCCCAAACAACGTCACCACGCGTGGCGACCGACCGCTCGTCAGGACTTCGGCGGCGCTCTTGCCCATCAGCACGCGCTCGCCGCGCGCCAGCAGCAGCGCGTCGATCTCGCGCTGCAGTGCCTTGGACACTTCGCGCATGTTGGCGAAGCGCTGCTCGGGCTCTTTGGCCAAGAGCTTCAGCAGGATTTTCTCGACGGCGCTAGGGACTGGATCCATACGCACCGGCCGCCGCTCGTGCAGCGCAGGCACGGGCCGCGTGACGTGCTTGGCCAAGATGGCTTGCGCCGCGCCATCAAAGGGGACGCTGCCGGTCAGCATCTCGTACACGATGCAGCCCAGCGCGTACTGATCGGATCGCGCATCGATCTCGCCACCCACCGCCTGCTCGGGGGACATGTAGTGCGGCGTGCCCATGATCGTGCCCGCCATGGTTAAGCGCGAGCCGCTGCCGCTGCTGTCATCCGTCAAGGGAGGTTGACTAATTGATACCGGCGGTTGGCTGATGGGTGTCGGCGGATCGCTGGTGACGCCGCGCGCACCGCTGGTGGACAGGTTGGGATCCGACGAGGGCACAAGCTGCGATCGCCGCGCGATGCCAAAGTCGACGATCTTTACGAAGTCTTTTGTGCCGTCTTGATCGACGAGAAAGATGTTCTCGGGTTTCAGATCGCGATGGACGATGCCGTGGCTGTGGACTGCCTGCAGGCCGTTGGCGATCTGCAGCGCGATGCGGCATGCGCGCAGCGTGTCGAGCGCTCCGTCGGCGATGACGCGGCTTAGGGTCGGCCCGCGCAGCAGCTCCATCACCAGATACGATCGGCCGTCGGATAGCACGCCGAAATCCGAGATATAGACCGTGTTCGGATGCTTGACCGCCGAGGCCAGCTTGGCTTCTTGCAAGAAGCGCTGCTGCGCCACCGGGTCCTGTGGCTGCAGCAAGATCTTCACCGCCACAGGGCTGTCGAGCAGCACGTGGCGCGCTTTGTACACGACGCCCATGCCGCCTTGGCTCAAGCGCTTCTGCATGCGATAGCGATCGCCGAGGACGGCCCCAAGGACTGGATCACTCTCGTCTTCTACGCGGCTGCTCTCGGCCGGCGCTGGCTGGCTGGCTGTGCTGGCCGCAGCGCGACTTTCGCCAGCGGCTGTGCAGACGTGCGCTTCGTTGTACGGGTACTGCTGGCCGCACCGACTGCAGCGTTTGGTCAAAGACGCGCCGGACTGAGGAGAAATCATTGCACTGACCCGCGTTGCTGCATGACGAATGGGCGCCCGTCAGCGCCGGATGCAACCGCAAAAGCTCGACACCGGAACCCTCGGGGGACAACGCCCGTGAGGGACAGAAAAATGCGGTGTCATCTTACCACGGGCCCCAGACGGAGCGCCCCGGCAAAGTGCGCTAAACGCCTCGCTCTGTTGTGAAAAACCCAGGTGCTAAAGCGAACGCACGATGCGCGAGATGGCGTCGACGAACTCGCTGCGCCGCTGCTTCAGGCTGCCCAGAAACGCTTGCCGCACGACATTCATCGCATCCAGAAACAGCGTCGCTGGCTGAGTGTTGTCTTGCAGGCTGCCGCGCAGGCGCTCGTCTAGGCTTTGATACTGCTCGACGCGCGGAACGTTTTCGGCCTGCTGCTTTAGAAAGCCGTTCAGTGTCGGCAAATCGTGCGTCTCGCTGACCAGGACGATCTTGACCTGCGGCATGCGGCTCAGGGACTCGGTGATGCGGCGCAAGACAGGTAGCTCGTCGATGCAGGGCCGACACTCGACGGCCCAGATGTGCAGGATCAAAAGATTCGCGACCGGTGGCTGCACGTTGATTGCCTGGCCAGCGCGCAGCAAGCGCACGCCGCTCAGGTCTGCTTTGCGGTGCAAAAGCGCGGCCTCTTGCCGACGCAGCAGAAGCTCACGACGAGGATCTTCGGCCACCGCGCTCGCCGAAGCCGCCCCCTGCGCCAAAGCGGCCGCGGGCAGCAGCGAACCCAGGACAGCCAAGACGGCCCGCCGATCAGAAAGCGCCACGGCGGGCTGCGTAGCTATCCAGCGACGAGACGTCATGGCGTCGGCGCGCTCTGGGGGGTAACGCTCTGCAGCGTCGGCGCACCTGCGGGCGCTAGGGACTGATTGGGCGCCGGGCTGCTCACCGCTGGAGCCGAGCACTGGCTGCACGTATTGGCCACCGCGTCGGGGCTGCTGCCTTCTGGTGTAGCGCAGTCGATGCGAAACACCCAGACGCTCTGGCTGAGGTCAGTGCCCGGCACCGGCTGCTCTTCGTACAAAAGCGTCTCGTCCTTCTTCTTCGTGAAGGCATAGACCCAGTGCAGAATTTGCCGACGGTCGACTTTCTGCGTCTGCCCTTGGTTGTTGGTAAACGCATAGTCGAGCAAGAGCTCAATGACCTGCTGACCGCGCCGCTCGGCCCGCGCAACCGCGGGATCCGTCGTCGACAGGCGCGCGTTATCGCCCCCCGCCCCCGAGCCCAAGGGCGGCTTCAGGTTCGACACCACCAAGAAGCGCGTCGTCGGCAGCCAAGGGGGCTGCGGCAAGGCCACGCGCTGCATGCGCTTGGCATAGAGCCCCTGCGGGCCCCCGATCAGCGTGTCGTTGGGGGCAAAGAACAACACGGCGTGACGCTGCTGTCGCATCAGCGTGATGAAGCGGCCGGTGTGCGTCGGATCGGCGTCGCCCACCAGCGTGCTGATCTTTTGATCCAGGCAGATGTCTTCGCGTCGACAGACGGCGGTGACATCATCGATTAGCTGGCGGACCGGCGGGCTGCACAGCGCAAGCGCCAAGCCCTGCGTCAGCTGGTTTTGCGCGCAGCTATTGCAGGCTTGCAGGCGCTCGACCTTTTCGCGTAGCTCGGCCAGCTCTTCGGCATAGCAGCCAGAAATACTCAGCGAACCCAGCAGAAGGGAAGCGGACAGCCCGCGAACTGCACGACGATGCCATGAAGTGATAGAGGGCCTCATTGGGAGGTCTTAGGCCTGAGAAAGCCTTTTAATGACAGTTCTTTAGCGTCTATCTTGCCGTGGAAATCTGTCTTCAAGCAATCGCGAAAGTCGGTGCTTTGTTTGAGCTCGTTGGGCGGCGACTGGTCGGCCACATACAGCCGGCCGCCGATGTCCTGCAGGATCAGACGAAACGGCGTCACCGGGCGGATCAGCCGAATGCAGTGCAGGATGGGCGCCTTGATGCTGGCCGTGATGGGCTTTCCGTCGAGGGTGGTGATGTCGATCTCGTATCCCGATGCAGTTGGCGTAAACGATCCCATCGGGCGCGTCACCACCATCGTGCTGCCTGAACTGCCAGCGCCTTTGCCCACGGGGGTTCCCACTGGTTCCGAAAGCTTGGGCCCGCCGCCCATATCGGGACGCGATACGGGAAGCGGTGGTTTTCCAGCGACGGTGCCTTGGCCCAAGGCGCCGCCGTCGGCCCACGCCGTGCTTGGCGAAAGAACAGCGCTGCCGTTTTCTACGCCGCCTGCCGCGCCCGCATCAGAGCTCGCACTTGCCGATGGCAGCGCACCAAGGGTCGGCTCGCCTGCGGCATCGGCGCGACCGGACAAGACCGTGGGGGAAGCCAAGCCTGGATTTCCCGGCCCGCCTGGGCCCACATCGACGCTGCCATCGCTCGCCTGCGCGGGCGACGATGTGCTTGAGCCCAAGCGCGAGGCCACGCCCCAGATGGCAAAAATGGCCAGCGAGGCGACGGCCGCACCCAGTAGCACAGGCTGCCACAGAGCCTGGCGCACTGGGCGCATCGGCGGGCTCTTGCTGGATCCCGGCGGAAACACCAAAGACCAAGCAACACCGTCGATACCAAGCGCCCGCACGAAGTCGTGCAGGCTGGGAAAGCGCACAGCCCGCGAGCGCGAAAGAGCCCGCGCCAAGGCCTGTTCCAAGGGCCGCGACAAGGCCAAGGGCAGCGGATCTTCGTGCAGCACGCGGCTCAAGGTCACTTGGCGATCTTCGTCGGGCGCACCGATGAAAGCCGGCTGGCTCGACAGCATCTCGTACAGAATGACGGCCAGCGCAAACTGGTCGCTGCGACGATCGCAAGGCTGACCTTCGACCTGCTCGGGCGTCAGATAGCCCGCCTCGCCAAACTGCGGTGCCAAGGCCGGCGGCAGCAGCGCAAAGTCAGCGACGCGCACCGCGATCGACTCGCCGCTTGGCACGACAAAGATGCGACTTGGCGAAAGCGACAGATGCAAGATGCCGTGCTGATGCGCCGCCTCGACGACCTCGGCGATTCCGGCGAGAAGCCGCACCGCTTCGGCTTCGGACAAGCCGGTGGGTCGGGCCGAAAGCAGCGCTGACAGCGGCTGGCCTTCTAGCTCGATGGCCGTGCGTACCTGAAAGACTCGCCCGTGCTCGTCTCCGAAGCACATCTCTTCGATGGTCGGGATGTTGGCGTGGCGAAAGTCGCGGGCTTTTTCTAGCTGGCTGCGCCAGGTTGACAGCGCATCGTCGGGCAGCTTGACGCCCAGCGTGCCCATTCGAGCCCGCAGTAAGCGCAGCACACGCAGCGCGTGGTTGGCCTCGCCTGCGCTGGCTAGCTCGCTGACCGTATACGTATAACCCAGTGCGTCTTCGGATAGCAGGCTCTCGACGCGATAGCGCTGCGCCACGGTCTCGCCGATGTCAAACGGCGGAGCCGGCGCAGCGCGGCGTATAGAGGGTCCCGTAGTCGGCATAGGCGAGCCAAGGCGCGGACTTTAGGGTAAAGCCGGCAGAGCCTCGGCGGTCATCTTTTCGATGTACCAAAACGCGTTGGCCTCGAACGAGCGATAGCAGCGCGAGCGCACGGTGAAGCTAAGCGGCCGCATCGTCGAGGGCGTAAACCACACGCTGGTGGTGTGAAGCTCGGGGTTGCTGCCGTCCCGACGCGAGCCGGTGAACGTCGCCAGATCGCGGCCACCGACCTGCGGCACTCCCAGGACCAGCTTGCTGGCGTCGATCTTGGGCGGCACGTCCATGTTCAGCAAAAGATCGTCGCTGAACACGTACCGCTGGTTAAACGTCAAGCGCACTCGCGCCGTGCTTGGCAGCGCGTTCCAGGCACCCGGCAGGTTCTTGATCGTCGCCGTGCAGTCCTTGATCGCCGCCGTGCTGCAGGTCTGAGAGCTGATCTGAGCGGTCTCGCTGGTGCCAAACTGAAGCTGATCGCGTCGGTTGCCTGGGTTCTGCCAGGTCATGCCGCTCGTCGTTGTGACGTTGGCGCAGGACAGGTCAAAGCTCAGGTCGGCCACATCGATCTTGCAGGGCAGCTTGGGGGTCGCATCGTCGCACTTGGGCAGCTCATACGTCGGGGTCGGCGTCGAGGTCATGCTGCCGGTGGGTACGTTGTCCAAGGGATCGAAGGTGCCGCCTTTTTCGCAGGCCGCCGAGCCGAGCGCGACGCAGGAAAGGAGCGAGAGCGTGAAGGGCAGTTTGCGCGACATGGGCCAAGTCCTCATCAGGCGAGACAAGAGCACGAAGAGAGCTGGAGAAAGCAACGCTGCAGCCAAGAAGCAGCGTCAGGGAATGGCGATGCTAAGGCCGAGTCCGGCCGCCATCACCGCCGTCAGGGCATAGCCGGCAGAGTAGTGAGCACGCAGGCTGTACGTGACCGGCGATCCGTCGTTGTTATAGGCGTACACGCTGCCGCTCACCGCCGTAAGCGCGATGCTGCTGGCCAGGCCTGCGACGGTCAGTGCGCCCAGGCTGCCGATGGCGATGCCACGGCGGAAGCTCCAGCGACCTCGGGGCGCTTCCTGACAGCGCGGCTTGCTGCTGCCGGGACGCGACGCGGACAGGATGTCGCGCCAGGGCAGTGCGGCCGCCAGCGTCGCTGCCGCCGGGATGGCGCTTAGCCCCAGACTCCAGCGATAGTGCTGCATGAAGTCCAGGGTGACGTCGTTTCCTCCGTCGCTGCGCTGGGCATATGAGCGGCCGTTTAGACCCAGGAAAGCAAAGCCGGTGGTCAGCGTTGCACCTGTCAGAGCAGCCAGCGCGCCGATGGCAATTCCACGGGAAAATCCGTATTCAGCCCGACGACAGCCCACGTCGCTGCCCTGGGCTGCGGCTAGGCTGGGGGATGCGACGGGGACGCTGCTGGGACCAGGGGACGCTGCCACAGCCGCCGTCTGACCTGCTTCCAAAAGCTGCCCCGCGGTGCGCGCCGCCGTATCGTAAAGCTGATCGCTTGTGCATTCGCTGCAGCGCGCCTCGGTCGTGCTGGGCTGCTGCGTCACGCGATCGAAGATCCACACCAAGATGCGATAGTTCTTGTCGTTCGGGGTGATCTCGCCGCCGACCAAGCGTGCGGCCTGATAGCGGTCCGCCAAGCGCAGCAGGCACTCGGTCTGGTTACAGGCCTGCTCGGGCGGGGCCAGCGAGACGGTGACGACGTCTTCTCCCATGCGCTGCAGGAACTGCATGACCGCGTGGCGCGCCTTGACGCTCGGGCGCCCTTCTTCCTGAAATCCGACGACCAAGACCGGGTTGGCCAACGCGGATCCCGAGCCAAAAAGCAGCGCTGCGATCAGAATCACCCAGCGCACCATGGGCAGCCTTGCACGCAAATAGGTCCTCGCCGACATAGATCATGAGCAGACCTGTAAAGGCCCGCGCTGTCAAGCTTTCTCCCGAGGGAGAAGCGGCCGAAATCGCCGCCATTTGGGGCCGGCTGGCCGCGCCCTGAACGCGTTCGAAAAAAGGCCGGCGAAAAGGCGCGCAAACGGGGCCTTACTAGGCAGACGCTTACTGCACCACGATGCGGCCCTGCAGCATATTCATGCCGCAGGTGAACTGCACGGTGCCGCTGCCTTCGGGCAAGGTCAGCGCGATCTCGACCGGCTCTTTTTCGGTGAGCGTCACGCGCAGGTTCTGCGAAGGCAAGACGACCTCGCGCCCGCACTCGCCCGCCGACGGGTCATAGCGAAACACAAGCTTGATCGACTCGCCGCGGGCCCCGGTAATCGTGCTGGGCACAAAGCCCTGGTTTGACACCTGCACCTCGACGCG
>CAZKOY010000127.1:0-15660 GCA_964554495.1 uncultured Myxococcales bacterium | reverse complement strand
GGCTGCACATCTGATCCAGAGGGCTGCGGCATCACGATCGCCTCCGTGATGTTGTGATGGGTGCTTCGCAGGCATATGGAGCCGTCTGCGCGATCCTTCCGAGCACCCGACAAAAGGGGGATCCTGCACTGGGGCAGCGGGCGCAGAGTCTGGTATTGCTCATCCTCGTTCCTCCGATCAGCGCGACCTGTACCGGAGAGCCAAGCACGCCCCATACCGAAGCCACGCCAGCTGCTCAGCAGCTTTTCCGGCTCGGCAACATGGCTTGAATCACGTGTCGCGGGTGCAGGCTCTGCACTGGCGTGCAGGCTCTGCACTTGCCTGCGGGCGCAAGTTGCCCACCCTGCGCTTGGCCGCTTGCCTCGCCTGGTTCGGCACCGCAGTCGGGACCTGTGCAGCTTCGGTTCAAGTCGATTGCGCAGAAGACACATCCCAGCTCTGCGGGTCCTACGTGGCATGCACCCTGCACAAGGGAAGGCGCAGCCGGCTCGCAAAGGCGAGTCAGCGCTGCTTGGGACTGGATAGAGCAGCCTGGTCCGCAGAGCGGGCACAACGATGGAGTGGAGTCGCCATGAGCGAGCGCGTGTTTGTGATCTCGGACCTGCACCTGGGGGGAGAGCCAGGCTTTCAGATGGTGCCGCCAGCTGGACAGGCCTGCCTCGCGGCATTCATCCGTCGGGTAACCGGCCAGCACAGCAGCGAGCGGGCAGCCCACCTAGTCCTGGCTGGCGATATCGTCGACTTCCTCGCCGAGACACCATTCGCCGCGCTGACGACTGATGAGGGTGAAGCGGTGCGCAAGCTCTCGCGCATCCTGGCTGACACTGCGCTGATCTGGGATGCACTGGCAGCGCATGTACAGGCTGGCGCATCACTGAGCCTGTTGCTCGGCAACCACGACATTGAGCTATCGCTGCCTGGGCCACGCCGACTCCTGCTGGAGCGGCTCGGGCATGGAGCCGTGAACTTTCTGGACGATGATCGCGCGTGGGTGCGCGGGCCGTTGCTGATCGAGCATGGCAACCGCTATGACGGCTGGAATGCCGTGGATCACGATGGCCTGCGTCGGCTACGCGCCGCGCTGAGTCGACGCGAGGAAGCCCCGGCGATTGCCATCCAGCCCGGCAGCGAGATGGTCGCCACGCTGATGAACCCGCTCAAGCGGAAGTACTCGTTCATCGATCTACTCAAGCCCGAGACCGAGACAGTGCCCCCGCTTTTGGCCCTGCTAGAACCAGCGCTTGTGTCGGATCTCCGGCGCATGTATGAGCTGGCCCGCCTGGGATTCCGCGCGGATCAAGCGCAGGGGGCGCGGGATCTGTCAGCCCTAGATGCCGGAGCTGCGCCGACACAGAGCGCCCGGCTGCTGGCCCTGACCGAGTCGCTGGCCAGCTCAGGAAGCGTGACCGCCAGCGCGGAGGCCGGTGAGTCGCAAGGATCTGTTGAAGCAGGCAGTCGCGGTCTCAGCGAGCTTCTGGACTTCGCCAGCATGTGGCTTGCTGCTCGCACTTCGTCCCGTCGATCGGCACCGCTGCTGCGTCGCCTGCGCACGGCCCTTTTGGCCCAGGCTGGCAGCGCGATGCAGGCTCTGCACACGGCGTATGAGCAAGACAGCTACCTCGACGCGGCCCGCGCATCCGCCCAGCGCGGCTTTCAGGTCGTCATCTATGGTCACACGCACCTCGCCAAGCGCGTCGATCTGGGGGGAGCGCTGTATCTGAATACCGGCACCTGGGCCGACCTGATGACGCTGCCTGCGCACACGCTCGATCTGGCAGCGGATGAGCCGCTGGTGCTGAGCGAGCTGGCCGAGTTTGCCGAGGATCTCGCGCACAACCAGCTCGATCGCTATCGCCGCCGTTTGGCCAGCTTTGCCTGCGTTGATCTGACGGCGGACCTGCGCATCGCAAGCGCCGACATCTTTCGCTTCACCGACCACGGCGAGGCTGCACCCATTCCAGATGGCGTCCTGAACTTTGACAGGACCGTCTAGCAGAAGACAGGAGACACGAACATGAGCACCGAGACCCTGCGAACACAGCCCACGCGCCGCGGCCTGCTGATTGGCATTGACCAGTACCCGCTGATTCCCGGCGCCAACCTATCTGGCTGCGTGCAGGACGCCGTCAACCTGGCGCGCATCCTCTGCGAGCGCTTTCAGTTCGCGCGGGAAGATCTGGTCATGCTGCTCAACGAACAAGCGACGCGCGATCGCATACTGGCCGAGCTTGCAGCGCTCGCCCAGCGCACGCAGCCAGATGACGTGGTCGTCGTGCATTACTCAGGGCATGGTTGCCAGATCCCTGCGCTAGATCACTCCGAGGTCGATGGGCTCAACGAGACCCTGGTGGCCGCGGACAGCGGACGTGGCGCGCTGCCAAATCGCGACATCCTGGATGATGAGCTGGCTCGGCTGTTTGCGCAGATCCGCGAAAAGACTGCCTACCTGACCGTGATCTTCGACTGCTGTCACTCGGGCACCGGTACACGCGATGTTTTTGGAGCCAAGAGCCGCGGTCTGCCACCGGATCTGCGCGCCGGGGCCGCGGCGAAGGCACAGCACACACGCGCTCTGTCAAAGAACAAAGCTACGCGCTTCGGCTATGCCTATATCAGCGGCTGTCGCGACGAAGAAAAGTCGCTGGAGCACACGGAGTATCTGCCCGAGGGTGTGTTGCACCAAGGGGCGCTCAGCTACTTTCTGCAGCGCGAGCTAGCGGCCGCAGCTGGCCCGCTGTCTGTGCGCACGCTGTTCGAGCGGGTCTCGCGGCGGGTGACCCAGACCTATCCCTCGCAGCACCCGCAGGCCGATGGTGATCTCGATCACGCGGTGTTTGGGACAGAGCAGCTACCGTCGATCGAAGGGGTCGAGATTGCTTCGCGTGTGGACCAGCGCGTGGTCCTGAACGCCGGCCTAGTGCATGGCGCAACGGCGGGTTCGTCCTATTCGGTCTTTGCTTCGCTTGATCCGCTCACTGCGGATCATCAGCTGGGCATCATCGAGATCGATCGGGTCGCGGCCACCACATCGAGTGCGCGCATCCTCGAAGAGCGCCGGCCGGGTGCCATCGCCGCAGCAACTTGGGCCAAAGAGCTCCGGCATGCGCTCGGCGATCCGGGGCTGACTGTTGAGCTGATGCCTTGTGTGCCAGATCGTTCGCAGAACCGTCGCGATCTTCAATCGGAGCTAGCACGATGCACAAATGTGCGGGTTGCCAACGATGGATCGGCCCATGCGCGCATCTATACGCTGGGCTCGCGCGACCAGGCTGCGGCCACTGACCCGGTGCCACAGCTTGGTGCGCTGAAGCGCCCCACGTGGGCTGTGGTCGAGCGCGATGGCGAGCTGATGCTGCCGCCCATTCCGACTGACGCGCCGCAGGCCGCAGCACAGCTAGCGCTAGCCCTGAGCAAGCTGGCCCGAAAGCGTGCGCTGCTGCTGCTTGAGAACAACAGTGTGAGCAGCAGCTTGCGCGGTGCCGTGACCTGCGAGGTCTTGACGCAGCGCGATGGCCAGTGGGTGACGGTTGCGCCAGATTCTTCAGGCCGGATCCCTCTAGAGCACGGATCGAGCCTCGCAGTGCAGATCACCAACGGCTCGACCCAGCCCATCTATCCTTTCCTGTTCTATATCGGACTTGAAGGCAGCATTGACCTGTTGTTTCCCAGAGACGTCCGCTGGGAGGAGTGGCCGCCAAAGCGGTCCCTGCGCATCGGAACCACCGAAGACTCACGCATGGACATTGAGCTTCCCGCCGACTTCCCTTGGTATGGCAGCGCTAGCTCGCAGGCGCGGGTCGGTGGTACCGGATATCTGAAGCTGATCGCGACGCTGCGGAGCGTCGATTTGGGCGCTGTACTTAGCCAGCGCTCGGTGGTCGATGACCTGCGGCAGGCGGGCGTGCTAGCCGATCATCGGGCAGTGGAAAGCTCGACGATCACCGATCTGTTGGCGGGCATGCTGCACGGCAGCCGCAATGTCGTCGTCCGCTCGGGGTTCTCTGAGAGCTTTGAGACCGTGACCCTGCCCCTGTTCATGTATCGTCCCGGCTTAAGTGCGTCGCCAGCTACGACTGCGGCCGTGTCATCGCCGTCGGGCATGTTTACACAGCCTCAGCCAGATCCCGATGGCTTTGAGATCTCGCGCCGCACCGTGCATGAGCTGCAGCCCGAGCAGTTGGAGAGTACACGCGACATCGCGATCAGTAGCGAGCTTCCAGAGTACCCAGAGGCTTCGTTCTTCGCTCCTGCAGCATCTTCAAATTATCGGCGCTGGACGAGCTCGACCCCTCGCAGTGTGAGCCAGATCGTGATTCACATCACGGATGGGCGCGAGAAGATCACCGGTCCTATTGGTCACTTTCAGAAACCTGGGCTCCAGGCCAGCGCGCACTACATCGTCGGGCGAGACGGCCAGGTGGTGCAGATGGTGCGTCACCGCGATATCGCCTGGCACGCGACCACCGCGAACAGCACCAGCATCGGCATTGAGCACTGTGCAAGATCTCCACGCGAGCTAGGGCGAGATGACCCCGGCTTGCCGGTCACGATGGCGCAGTACCAAGCCTCGGCCCGGCTGGTGCGCTTCCTGTGTCAGCAGTATGGAATTCCGATCGATCGGGCCCACATCAAAGGACACTGCGAAGCAGCAAAGACCACGCACGAGGACTGTCCGAACCGCATCTGGGACTGGGTCTTTTATATGTCCCTACTAACAGCAGGGGGCTCCCCGCACTAGAGCAGGTTCGGCGCACGCCGCAGCCCTGGAAAGCCAACGGAGCAGAGCATGTCCGAGAACGTCCGTGCCACACCAGGATCCGGACGCCGCGTGGCACTGCTGATCGGCATCGATCGATATGAGCGCGGCGTGCCTCCACTGCTCAACGCGGTCCGCGACATCGAAGCGGTGGGGCGGGTGCTGCACGAACGCTACGGCTACGAGGTCGAACTGGTCCGCGATGAGCAAGCGACTCGCAAGACCCTACGCGAGCGCATGGAGCGGCTGGCCCAGACTCTCAACGAGCTCGACCGACTGGTCCTGTACTTCGCTGGGCATGGACTGGCCGACGAGCTGCGCGAGGACGTACCCGGCCCACAAGGCTATCTGCTGCTGCACGATGCAGATGTCAAAGACGCATCTACCTATCTTCCGATGAGCGAGCTGCAGGCTCTGCTCAAAGGACTTCGCTGTCGCCACCTGCTGTTGCTTCTGGACTGCTGCTTCGCTGGTGCGTTCCGTTGGTCACAGCACCGCAACGTGGTTGTGCGTCACGCCAAGCTGTATCGCGAGCGCTATGAGCGGTACCTGCGCGATTCCGCCTGGCAGGTCATCACGTCGGCCGCGGCCGACGAGAAGGCAGCAGACGCTCTACCCGGCAAGCTGCCAGGCGTCCGCGGCGAAGCCGGCCAGAACTCGCCGTTTGCACAGGCGCTGTGCAACGCCCTTGGGGAGTCCGTCGAGTTCACCGACCTGCCGGTCGCTGGTCAGCGCGGCGATGGAGTCATCCTGGCGAGCGAGCTGTATGTGGCCATCGAAGGCGCCTTTGGCCGGGGCGAGAACCCCCAGCGTTCACAGGCTCAGGCTCTACAGAAGCCGCAGATCTGGTCGATCAGCGGACGCGACAAGGGGCAGTTTCTGTTCGAGGTACCGGGCCGGAGGCCCGTCCTACCCAGCGCGCTGGAGCTCCACGAGAAGAACAATCCCTACCGCGGCCTGCAAAGTTATCGCGAGCAGGATGCCGCGCTGTTGTTCGGGCGCGGTGACGATATCGCCGCACTGAAACAGCAAGTGAAGTCATGCAGCCTGCTCGTCATCCGTGGTGCCTCCGGCAGCGGCAAGTCGAGCCTGGTACGCGCCGGGCTGGTGCCGCAGCTTGTCGCGGATCGCGAGCAGCGCTGGCGCGTGCTGACGTACAAGCCGCCAGGGACTGAGCCCGAGTCCATCTTTCGCGAGTGGGCAGCGGAGCTAGAGCCGGGTTGCACCGCGCTGCCGCAAGCCCTTGAGCACTTTCGAGCACAATGTCCGGACACGCGGCTGTGCTTGGTCATCGATCCGCTCGAAGAGCTGATCCCGCTCGGCTCATCTGCGACTCCCTTCCAGCGTGGCCTATCTGAAGTCCTGGCTGCCGGCGGATCGAATGTGTGTGTCGTGATGACGCTGCGCAGCGACTTTGAGCCGCGCTTCCGCGATCTGCTCGCGCGGTTTTCGGTCACATACTTCCCGATTCGAAGACCTGATCGACAAGAGCTGCGCGACATCATCGAGCTGCCTGCAAGCGATCGCGTCCTGTACTTCGATCCACCGGATCTCGTCGACTCACTCCTTAACGATGTAGCGAACACATCGACGCCGCTGCCGCTTCTGTCCCTTGCCTTGTCCGAGATGTACCGCGCGGCGCTGCAGCGACCGCTGGATCGCACACTGGCCCGCTCTGACTACCAAAGGCTCGGTGGCCTAGGCGGTGTACTGAGCCAGCGGGCCGAAGCCATATTTGATCGCTACAGCGATGCAGCAGAGCAGGCCAGCTTCTGCAGCCTGCTGCTTCGCATGGTTGCCCCAGGTGAGCTTGCGCGCCGCTGCGTTCCCGAGTCCGAGCTGGTCTTTGCCGATCCGGGTGAACAGCAGCGCATCGACCGGATCAAGGAGCGACTGATCGCAGAGCGACTGCTGGTCGTCGATAGCGATGGGCAGGGGCGGTCATTCATCCAGCTCGCGCACGATGGGCTGGCCATGGACTGGGCCCGACTGCGCACGTGGATCAGCGAGGACACCACCCATTCCCTGCAGCACAGCGTTGGCGTAGCCCAGCGTGGCTATGAAGCAGGTGGCCAGCTGTGGACCTTCGATGCCCGTCGCGCGCAGGCGGCGCAGGCGCTGCGCCGATCGCCCCACCGCTTTAGTCGCGCCGAGGCTGTCTTCATCCGCAAGAGCCAGCGGCTGTTCGTTGGCCTGTGGGGCAGCGGCGTGTGCTTGCTGTTGCTGCTGATCGCCGGGCTGAGCCTGTGGCTGCTGCGCGAGCTGCGGACGGCAGCTCAGCTCCGCCAAGACAAGGAAGTGATCCGTCAAAGCAAGGAAGAGATCCGCCAGCAGCTCCTCTCGACGTACATCGAGCGAGGCCGGGCCCTGCTGTTTGAAAGCAAGGAGCCCAGCGCGGCTCTGCTGTGGCTGCATCGCGCCCTGGAGGAGGGAAGCACAGACTCGGCGCTGCCCGACCTGCTGCAGAGCGCTCTGCACAGCGCAGGCTCGCCGCACGCCATCTTGATGGGACATGAGGATCATGTTCTGGACGCCGCATGGAGCCCGGATGGGCGGCGAGTCGTCACCGCCAGTCGGGACAAGACGGCTCGCATCTGGGATGCGCAGAGCGGGCGTCTGCTGCAGACGCTTGTGGGGCACAAAGAAAGCGTCACGTGCGCCGCATGGAGCCCGGATGGACAGCGCATCGTCACTGCTAGCGAGGACAAGACCGCTCGCATTTGGGATGCCAACACTGGCCGCATGCATGTCGAGCTAGCTCAGCATGGCGGTGAGGTCTTCCATGCAGAGTGGAGTCCAGATGGACAGCGCATTGTCACCGCCAGTGATGACGGAACAGCCATCGTTTGGGATGCATCAGGCGGTGGCCTGATGGTGCCGCTCAAAGGACACACAGCCAGCGTGCGGCATGTGGGGTGGAGCCGCGATGGACGACGCATCGTCACCGCAAGCATGGACAAGACCGCGCGAGTGTGGGACGTGGCCAGCGGGCAGCGGCTTGTGACGCTCCCTCATGGCGAGTACGGCGTCCGCGCTGCGGCATGGAGTAGCAACGGCCAGCGCATCGTCACGGTCAGCGACAACTGGAAGGCAAAGGTCTGGGAGGCAAGAAGTGGACGCCTGCTCGCAGAGCTTAGCGAGGGCTTTGTCAGCCACGCAGAGTGGAGCCCAGACAGCGAGCACATCGTCACCGCCAGCATGGACAAGACCGCGCGCGTTTGGTACGCGCAGACCGGTCACCTGCTGGCGAGACTGGATGGACATACCGGCCGCGTGCTGCATGCCGCGTATCGTGCGGATGGCCGGCGAATCGTCACCACCAGCACAGATCAAACGGCTCGGATCTGGGACGCGGATAGTGGGCGTCCCCTGGCCAAGCTCTGGGGACACTCGGCTCGGGTTCTTCGCGCCGCATTTCATCCTGATGGCCATCGCATCGTCACAGCCAGCGAAGATCGAAAGGCACGCGTGTGGCAGGCAGAAGACGGACGTCCACAACTGCGCCTGGCGGAGCCTGAGCTAGCGATTGTGCATGCCACGTGGAGCCCCGATGGGCAAACCATCGCCACAGCCAGCCGAGACCCCATCACACGAATCTGGGATGCCAGCAGCGGACGCCTGCCGACGCGAACTCTCAGCGTGACGGGCGCCGAGATCACATGGGTAGCCTACAGCCCCGATGGGCACCGGCTTGTTACCGCCAGCCTGGACAGCACTGCACGCGTCTGGGAGGTTCGCGGCGGGCAGCTCCTCGCAACGCTTGCGGGGCACGAGGGCCGTATCTGGCATGCAGCGTGGAGCGGAGACGGCCAGCACATCGCGATCGTCAGCTCTCGCGAAGATCAAGCGACTGTGAATATCTGGAGCGCAGAATCCTGGCAACGGATCTTCACGCTCCAAGGAGAGGACGAACGTCTCAGCAGCGCCGTTTGGAGCCACCACGGTCGCCGCATCGTCACCTCCCTTGAAGGCAAGATCGCGCGGGTCTGGGAATCAGGCAGCGAGCGCCCCCTGGCAACCCTCAGCGGGCACACAGGTCCGATCCAACATGCCGCCTGGAGCCCCGACGACCGGCGCATCGTCACCGCCAGCGATGACAAGACCGCATACATCTGGGATGCCACCAGCGGGAGTCCGCTCGTCCCGCTTACCGGGCACGAAGACAGCGTCCTCCATGCCGCCTGGAGCCCTGATGGCAGCCGAGTTATCACGGCCAGCGCCGACCAGACAGCCTGGATCTGGGACGCCAAAGACGGGCACCTGCAGGCCAAGCTGGAGGGACATCGAGACCGTGTTCTGTATGCCGCGTGGAGCCAAGACGGCCAACGAATTGTCACCGTCAGCAAAGATCAGACAGCGCGCATCTGGGCAGCCAACAGCGGACTTCTGCTGGCGAAGCTCGACGGCCATGGACGCGGCATCGTGCAAGCCGCCTGGAGCCCCGCTGGGCGACGTATCCTCACCGTCGGCGAGGAAAAAATGGCCCGCATCTGGGATTTCGCCTCTGACCTACCGCCGCTGCCCGCGCTGACAGACTTCATCCGCTGCCATGTTCCGCTGAAGTTCGACCCTCGCAACACCAGCTTCATCCTCGCAAACGAGCCAGACCCACAGGCATGCAGCCAACGAACGGCCCGCCGCTGATGGTGGGGGCGGCTGCCCCCGGCCGTTGCTGGGTGCGCCGTGCCTGGTGAACACGCCAGCTGGCCTCACCTCACGAACGCGGTGCTGCGGCGCGGGGAGTTCGAGAGGAGAGAGGACAAGCGTAGGAGGGGGCAGATCACGCAGCGGGCGCAGGCTCCTGCTCGGCGGCAGAGCGATGAGGGCCGCCGGATGCGGCGCGTGCTCTGGCCGGTGCGTTGTGCTTACGTCACGTTGGATCCAAAGGCACAACTGGCGGAGCCGGAACAACATACTGTCGGCCAATTGGCCGATCTCTTCAGCGCTTAGAGCACAGTTGGGAAAGCTCTTTTGCCCGTTGCTCATCAGGCGATTTGCGGGGCCCCAGATCGGTACGTGTAACCCCAGGGCTTGGCCAAAGAGCTTAGCGAGATAGCCTAGAGCCTTTCGCTCCTGCTCATCACGCCTGCCGAGGCTTGCCTGTGATGCCTGTGATGAACGGAAAGCCGGGCAGCAAGCAGCGCAGTGGTGCATCTTTCGGCGTCGCAATATTCAAGCTGACGTTGCCGGCGGCGTCGCTGGCCAGGTCGAACGAAAGCGAGCGGATCTCGAAGGACAGGTACGAGCGCAGGCACTCGGGCAAACGGGTGGTGAGCTGATGAATGGTGGCGAGGACACTCAAGCTCTGTGCTTGTCCAGTGATGCAGGTGAGTGGGGGGGGACAGAACCTGTGCCAAGAGTCCGTTGCTGTCTAGCTTCAGCGAGAGCCCGATCAGGCTGTCCGGCAGGCCGGGCTGATACGTGCGGAAGACGTTGACGCTCGCCGTGCCATCAGCCTTCGTGCCAAACAGCTTGTTCAGCTCGGACGGCAGACCAATGGCCACGGTGACACCGAGCGACGGCTTGCTGCCGAGCTGAAGCGCGATGTTGCGCAGCTCAAACCGCATCGTCCCCAGGCGTAACGAGCTGCCCTTGAACTCGATGGCGGGCAGTGGGATCAATCTCGCCGTTGCCGAGGGGCGATGCGCCGGAAGCGTCGTGCCGTATCGCGGGAGGTCTGTGCTCTGCTCAGGGCAGGCTGAGCAGAGCGCGTCGGCTAAGCCAGGCCGCAATGCGAGCCCGCCTAAGTTGCGACGTGTCTTGCACTATCTGAAATGTGCGTCGCAGTCGGCTGATCTTTGCGAAGATTTCTTGAATGAAAACACGACTCACCCTGGCTGGAATCTTGGCTCTGTGTGCGTGTCAGGCGGGCCCTACAGGCGGGCCCGATGGCCCTGGCAACGGCTGCACAACGGACATCACCGCCTGCGCCAACAGCGACGGCTGCTGCCCTGCCGGCTGCGATGCCAGCAGCGACAACGACTGCTCGCAGAGCTGCGGCAACGGCGTCCTCGACAAGAACGAGACCTGCGATCCTCAGGGCAGCTGTCCGCAGACCTGCAGCGATGCCGATGCCTGCACGGCCGACGCCATGACGGGCAGCGCGGCGAACTGCAATGTTGCTTGCAGCCACAGCCCGATCACAAGCTGCGCCCCGCAAGATGGCTGCTGTCCCGCTGGCTGCAGCAATGCCAATGACTCAGACTGCCCGCCACCTCCGGGCACGGCGCTGGCAGATCGGCTGCAGGTTTCGACGGTGACCGCCGCTGCGGGTGTGATCCCTGGCGTCTCGAACTATCGCATCTGGGGTTCCAGCAGCTTGGGCGTCGGTCCGGTCTACACCGCCCCCTTTGCGGACTGCGGCACCTTGGTCGCGTACACCACGGGAACGGTCGCGGCTCCACGGGCTCGCGTCGCGCGCTTGGATCCGCAAGACAAGCTGGTTTCGACCTATGACCTGGGAGCGTTTACGGTGCGCGGCTTGGCAGCCGAACCGGATGGCCACTTCGCGGTGCTGCTGTGGGATCAGTCGACCAACCCCAAGTCGCTCAAGGTGTCGCGCTTCGACGCCAAGGGCGCAGCCGGCTGGTCGACTTCACTCAACGACACGCTGGCAGCCCCAACCGACTTCGGCATCGGCGAGAGCCGCTTGGAGTTCGGCGGCGGCAGGTACGGCGCCTATTTCCACGTGCATGGCATCTCGGGCTTTGCCAACGGGCACGAAGGCGACGCACTGCACTGGCTCGACGCGGCCACCGGCAATCGCACGCTGGGTTGGAACTGGGGCTGCTCCCACTCGATGAGCGAGCTCTTGCGCTTCAGCCCGGCCGCCAACGCGATGCTCGCCGTCTGCGTGACCGACTGCTATCCCGGCACCAGCGGAACCAACTTCGCGACCGATGCCATCGGCGGTCTGTATCTGGAAAAAGCCACCAAGGTTCGCGACTTCAACGGCGCTTGCAATGGCAGCGTCGCCGCCGAGCTAGGCAGTGCAGCCGTCGGAGCGACGGGCTGGAAGCTGGTCTTTAATGGCCATCGCAACGCTGCCACCAATGGTCAGTCTTCGTACAACCCAGCGACGATGAACCAGGACATTGGCTTCGTCAGCGTCGGTAACAACAAGACGCCGGGCGCCATCGTCTGGCTGACTTCGACATCTGGCAACGAAGCCAACTCGTCGATCGCGCGCTGGCAGCCGATGGGCGACTCCAGCGAGCAGTATGTCGTCGGGTGGAGCAGCGGCAGCACGTTCCGTCTGTCCCGCGTATCCGGCACCGGCACCTTCCTGGAAAATCCCGTCGACCTGAGCACGGCCAAGTGGGGACATCGCGACGATCCCTTCCGCACGCACCTAAACGGCGACATTGTCTGGGCTTGGTTCGATGCGGCGGGCTCGACGACTCTGAAGTTCGCTCGCCTGCGATCGGGCGGCAGCGCTACCTGCGCCAAGCTCTAGCCTGCGTTCTGGTGCGCAGACTGCACCATGTCGCGTGGCCTGGCCCGCGTGCCCCACTGCGTCGCGATCGTGTTCGACATCCTCCGCTAGTCCATCGGGAAATCGATGGTGGACCACGTCGAAAACGCGGTCCTGGGCCGCGTCAAAAAGCGACGGTACGCAGTGGCATGGTCCCGAGCGTGACCAGCTACTTGCGTCGCGACGGAGGTCCGGGTTCCAAGGCTCCGGCTCCCCAGACTTTAGCTTTGATGCCATTTGGGCAGCGCTGAGCGCGTCGCAGATCAGTCGCTATTGGCTTAATCGCTATGCGCATATCCACAACCGCGCACGGCAATTGTTCCTTCCGACATAGGCCCTTATGCGCCGTAATGTTGCGAGCAAGCGCCGTCCTGCACTTCACCGCAGATATGGATATCTCGTCACGTAAGGATCCGCCAAACCGAAGGCGTCGGCAGGCGAGCATGCGGGCGGTCGATTTGGCGCCAGCGCGAGGCAAAGGCCTGGGTGGCCTGTGGACCAATACACTCTGAGTCATCCCCGCAAGCTAGCTCTTCGCTCATTCGCTAAGCAGGTGCGCGAAACAAGCTCCAGAAGCGGTATTCGTACCTGGTCGTCAAATAGCCGTCGTCGTCGCGTTTCAGGTACTGTTGGCGATAGAAGACATTCTCCAGGGCAATGCGATCACCTTCACGTATCTGCAAATCACCCGTGGACTGGTCGCCTTTGTGTACGCGCCAGACAAGCTGCGCCTCAGGTCCTTCTTTCCAGTAGTACAGCGCGCGAGTTGACCAGGCCCCCAATAGGTTCTGGTCTCCGGCTGCTGGGTCTAGCGTGACGATGTGGACCAGATCGCCGTGGACAAGTGGCCCAGCGCCACCGTTTACGCGGCGTAGCTGAATGCGCTCAGCCATGGAGATGGGGACCCCGCCCCGAGGGTAGTTGTAGTTGGGTCCAGCGAAGCTCACGGGCTCGGACTTCTGTGGCCCCAAGTATGAGAGGGTCTCAAGCGACGGCACGCCAGTAATCTCGTCATCGGCGCGCTCGCTCAGCAGATACACATGGTCGGTCCTGACCTCTGGGGCCAGTTTGGCTGGGTTGTAGGGGTCAAAGTGACTCAGGGCTGGGATGCCGGGTCCCAAGAATCCGAAGTACTGGTCGAAGAACCGCCCCGTCTGGAGCGCTGCTTCATCGAGAGCACTGGTCAGCTCGCGGTTCTGGCTAAGCTGCGTGTTGAGGCTGGAAACGGCCGCTTCGATACGCGCGATCGCCACGGCTTCGTTGGGCAGGGTAAGCGCCAGCATCCGCACCAGAGCAGGCCAGTTGGCAGCATGGCCATGCCGATAGCGAGTTGGCAAATACGCGACGAGCCGCTCGGTCGTAAAGTCGCCGAGAAAACGGACTGCCCACATGATGAGCGACCGGATGACAGCCCAGCGCGCCTGTTCTGTTTCGTAGGAAGCGAACGACTCAACCCACAGCACCGTTGAGATAAATCCGATGTTGTTGGAGACGTCGTGCTTGACTGGGTTTTCAAGTGGGCTATCCGGCCAAGTGTCCCAATAGTGACTATCGTGCAGCCAGGCGGCCGCGTCGATCGCATCCAGCACTTCCGCGCCACCGCCGAAGTTGCAGCCGGTGTGCCAGCCATAGACGAAGTTGACCCCAGGCAGCGGTACCAGCGTCGCAAGCGTACGGCGACCTTTGACCAAGCAGCTCGGAAATGCAGCGGCGCCTTTTTCCCGCTGCTCTGCAAGTTGCTGGGTAAGCAGCGCCGCATCCGGTGGCGTATGACTCAGACCATCCTCAAGCTCGATCAGTTGCCCCCCAAGATGAGTCGGATAGACACCAGTGCGCAGCTCGCGTGGGTCTCCTAGGTCATAGCGCAGGAGTGTGCAGACACTCGGGTCTTCGCGACGCATGCCTCCGCCGACATAGCCACGCACCTGCTCAGGAGTGTGCGCCACGCTAAACACCACCACCTCTGCAATGGCCCCAGCGAAGAACTCTCCATGGTCACCATACTGACGGCCAATACGGAACTCGGGCTCATGCGGTGAAGCAGGCAGTGGGCCGGCATAGCGCTGCACCTCACTGCCATCGATGTACAACACCGCGCAGTTGGTATCGCGAACCAACGTCAGTCGATGCCAGTTGCCATCACTTGGAAATGGGACTCCGGTGTCTCCCCAGGCATCCCCCGCTCGCAACTTGCCCTGCGGAGTGCAGCCCAGATAGAAGTTCTGGGCCCCTACCTGGGACAAAAGTTCAGCATAGCGTCCCGGTTGCTGGCCAGCGCGGAAGGTCACCACCAAGGTGAAGCAGCCGCCCGGGGGCAAGAGTGATCCCGGGTAGCTGACGTAGCCATCTTGCCCGTTGAGGTCGAGCGCCATCTTGCCACCGCACCAGATAAAGCGTCCTGTTGACTTCGGCATCTCGTCGTATCCTTTTGTTGCGCAACCACAGGAGTCGAGCCTGCGTGCTCAGCACGCGCAGGCTGGCCGCTTTGCGGTGTCTGCCGTCGTGCTGCGAAGCCACACTGCAAGCCTCAGTCCACTGCAGCTAGCTCACCGCGTACTCCTGCCAGGCACCGGATTGCACCGCCTGCTCAGTCGCTACTCGTCAGCCCTGTCGCGATTGCGAGCGCTCCTAAGAAGTGCAGAATCTGCTCAACGGCTGGGCAGACTTTGCCTTGGTGCGGCCGGCCCGCGCTCCGTTTCGGCCCGCGCCTCGCCCCCGCTTAGAGAAGAGCCATCTCCGTCTGCTTCAAGGTTGCGAAAGCAAACGACACACCCGCCTTTTCGCAGGCTCACGAAGTGCTCTACGGACCGCCGCATACGCGCGATATGAGGTGCGAACGGAGCAATGGCTCCGTTTGAATCGATGCAGAGTCCGACAGGGATCCGAGCGATTCGACTGAAAGTGTTCCAGGCTCAGATGAGAAGCAGGGAGTGCGGCGTCAGGATGACGCCTCTCTTCTTGGTCATCGAGCAAGGCTCCTCAGCGGTTTTTCGCATTCCGCGCAAGCCGGAGTTGACGATCGGCCGCGGGCGCCACCCGTTGGTCCATCGATCCCTTCTGATTCCAGAACGCATGTGCTCGACCCCGGCTGCGCAGCTCGCGTCCACTCCGCGGTCTCGGCATCCGGCAAGACGAGCCCAGATCCAGCGCCTCGCCAAGCCGACTCTGCGCCATCGGCGCGATGGGCCGTTTCGGTCAGAGAGTCCGCCAACCATTCCGGCTCGCGGCAGCCAACCCCCAACCGTAATGTCCGCCGCACCCAGCCTGCGACCTCGCACCAGAACAGCGCATGCTACCCCACGATTTTCCGCCGCACATTGAGCCGCCCCGCTGCCAGTGAATGAACCCTCCTTCGTCTGAACGAAAAAAGTTCTGGACGCGGACGGATCAAGGTATTTTTTCGGCCCGTCGAGAAACCTTAATCGGCGGG
>CAZKOY010000126.1:0-15965 GCA_964554495.1 uncultured Myxococcales bacterium | reverse complement strand
GACATCAATCGCGACGGCCGTGAAGACCTGGCGCTGACACACACGTTTAAGGAAGGTCAGGGGCGGCTCAGCATGTTGCTCAACTTGGGTGGTAATCGCGGCTTTGCTCCCGCTGCCCAGCAGCCCTCATTCCCGCTCGGCTACGGCGACAACTACGTCGCTTCCGGTGACTTGAACAGCGACGGGAAAGTTGACTTCGCAGTCATCAATCGCGGGGCCCCGAAGCTCAGTCAGCCTGCCCAGCTACAGCTCTTCCTCAACACTTCACTCTAGGTGACGCATTCATGCCTCTGCCCGCTTGGTCTCGTTGCCGCGTGCGATCACACCATGCCGAAAAACCAGCGCATAAGGTGCGGCACATGCTCGGCTTGCTGCTCTGCGCACATGCGCTTCTGGCAGTGCTTTCTGCCCACGCGAAGAAGTCAGCGGACACGCGACCTCTGGACATCGAAGCGCAGTCCAAGGCACTCGCTGGAAAGCTCAAGAAGGCCGCCATCCCAGGAGAGAGCCTGCCCGCTGTGCCTAGCTCGCTGCGTTATGCGCATCCTGTGGCGCAGCGCTTGCCAGGAAAGCGGGGCATCGTGCAGCTATTCCTGCAGTGCGATGGGTCGCGCTGCACGCCGCGCATTACCCACGCAGTGGACGGCGACACCGGCATCGAAGTGCAAGGGAGAGCTGAGCTTCCTGCCGTCCGCAAAGACTGCAGTGAGTTCGAATTTCTGCCGCTTGCGGTTGTCGATCTCGATCACGACGGCAAAGAAGAGCTGCTGGTCCGCTACGTCATCACGGCAGCCGCGCGGGATGGCAAGGGCAGCGTCTTCACCCACATGCTCGCCATCGTCAACCTGCCCGATCTTTCGCTGGCCTTGGTGCATGAGCTCAAGTCTGGCGGACAGGCCGGGGTGGACGATCTGTGTACACATCAGATGACGACTTCTGCCATCGATGGCGACCAGCGTCTGGATCTGCGTTGGGTACGAACGTGTGAGTGTGTCGACAAGAACACCTGCTTCGCCGGCCCCACTCCACCGGAAGATTTTCTTGCCACCCCCGAGCGACGCTTCGTACGCCGCCCCACGTCGCCCCCCTAGTGACATGACGCTGCGGTCACCAAGAACGGACTGGCAACGCGCCGCCATCAGGTCGCGGATCGCCAAAGCCACGGGTCGACCGTCTGCGATATAATGAACACTCCCGTGTCAGCAGACAGCACCAAAGAGCCCTTGCTAGAAGGCACCGAGGTAGAGCACTACCAAATTGGTCGCCGCCTAGCAGCCGGAGGCATGGGAGTTGTCCACGAGGGCCGCGACAAGAAGACGGGCGAGCGGGTTGCCATCAAGTTTCTGCATCCCGAGATCGCGAAGCATCGTGAAGTGACGCTGCGCTTCATCAACGAAGCGCGGGCCGTCACGATCATCGGCCATCCGAACTTGGTACGCATCATCCACCTGGGGCGACAAGAGGGTGGAGCACCTTACTTAGTCATGGAATACCTCGACGGTATTCCGCTGCATGTCCGCTTGCGCGAAAGCGGTGGACGCCTGCCCCTCTTCCAAGCGATCGATGTCTGCCATCAAGTTGCCGAAGCGCTCACCGCATCGCATGAAAAAGGAATTGTCCACCGCGATCTGAAACCGGAAAACATCATGCTGCTGGCGAATCCGCAGGGCGGCACTCAGGTCAAGGTATTCGACTTCGGCATCGCCAAGCTGCCGGCTGAGCACATGTCGAAAGAGTTCACGATGCTGCGTACGCAGAGTGGCCAGCTCTTGGGTACGCCGCACTATATGGCTCCAGAGCAGTGCCGCAGCGACCGCATGGTCAGTGACAAGACCGATGTCTATGCGCTGGCTAGCGTGCTGTTCCGTTGCTTGGCTGGACGTACACCGTTTGTCACCGAGGCTCGTGGAGACGCCGCCTTGATGCATATCTGCGCCCAGCAGATTGCCGAGCCAGCGCCAGCGCTAAGTCAGTTCGTCCCCGACGCGCCGGCCGGGCTTGTCGCACTTGTCAAGCAGGCGCTGTCCAAGGAACCGGACGAGCGGCCCACCATGAAAGAGTTCTCGCAGCACTTGTCGCGAATCATGCATGCGCCCGCAGGTCCGGACGAGACCAAGAATCTGGCCACGCGACTGCTCGGGAAAGGCAACGACCCGACGACACCGTTCCGACGCGATCAAGCACCGACAGTCACCAGCGAGATGAAAGCCCAGTCACACCGCCGCGGATCGTCGCGACCTGTCCTGTACGTTGCCGCCGGAATCTTTGCCTTGGTGTGGCTGATTGTTCTTTCGCTTTGGGCCTTGGCTTAGCGCCCACTGTTCCGCGTCAGTGCAGCAGCGCGATCCAGTGCGGCCTGCGCCTGCGCCCGCAGCAACGGATTCCCGCGAATGGCATTGTGCAAGGCAGCCAGAGCAGGCTGCGCCGCACTCGCGCGCTCCGCTGGGCGATAGCGATCGGCTTGCGCCAAAAGCAGCTGTCCATGTACCAGCAGAGCCGTTGGCAATCCGGGGGCGATCGTCAGAGCTTTGCCAGTTGCCTCCAAGCCTTTTACCAGCGCATTCGCTGCGGCTGCCCCCGTGCTCCACTCGGCCTGTAGCAGCAGGCTGCGCGCCTGGATGACATACGTCTCGGATCTGTTTGGGTTCGCACGCACTGCCAGGGCCAGCGCCGCCTGCGCACGTCGAAGCTCTGGCTCTCCGCTTCGCCGGAGCGTGTGCTGAAATCGAGCGTTGAGCAGGCGAAACTCTGCCTCATGTGCAAGCAGATCGGCATCGTCAGGTCGCAGCTTCAAGCCGCGCTCGATCGCCGACAGAGCTTCGCTCCAAAAGGCCGCCGGATCTTCGCCGCGCATCAAGGCGAGCTGTGCATTCGCAAGCAGCGCTCGGACCAAGCCATCTTGTGCATCGAGATCAGTGCGGTGCAGCGTCGCTTGCCGCCGAGCCACTTGCAGGCTTTCGGCCAACGACATCAGAGCATCCTGCCCATTGGCAATGCGGTACTGAGCTTCCAGGATATGCGTCTCGCGAAGGCCAGCCCCCGCCGCCATGTCTTCGCCGTGACCGCTCATCGACAAGACCGCAGTGAAGTACGTGCGCGCCTGCGCGAGCCATGACAGCGGTGATTCTCCACGATCGAACGCCCGCTGAGCCAACCGCAGCGTGGCTTGGCCTAGCGCCGTTTGAGCAGTCAGGCCCTGAGGCTGTATTTCTAGCGCGTGACGCAAGCTGGCTACGGCCTGTTCTAAGTCTGGCCTGGACTCCTGCGCATGCGCTGCTTGGTGATCAGCGCGCAGCAAGTACAGCTGCGCCTGATTCTCAAATAGAACGTTCCATGCGGGATACAGCTTGGTTCCTTGCTGTGCCCAATCCAGAGCGGACAGCAGCGTCGGCAAGATGTCCTGGCCTTGCCTGGCCAGATACCGAACGCGCACTAGATTCAATCGATTGGCGGTCAAGAACAACGGTGCGTCTTTGGTTGCCAGGCGACCCGCCTCGGTTAGCGCTCCCTCCGCACGCTCAAGAGCAGTGCGGGGGTCTTCACCGCGCTCGACCATGTGAGCAGCCATGATCACTTCTGCACTGGCAATAAGGCTGTATGCCGTCGCTAGCTCGGGTTGTGCGACAAGCGCCTTCTGGCACGAATCCAAGATCTGCTCATAGGTTTGCTGCTGTTGCTGCTTTGGCACATCGGACTCGGGTCGCTGCAGCAGCAATACCCCGACGCGTGCATGGTCGAGATAGAGCATCGGATTGCTGCGAGCCATATCGATCGCTCGTTTCAGTGCATCCGCGGCCCGTCGCAAGTCGTAGGTCGCGTACATCGCAGCGTCTTTGCGCGCTGGTTGAGTTGCGCGCACACGCAGCAAGCGTGCCTCAAGCTCGGCGATCGCGGGAAGCCACGGCGCTTCGCTCGCCGCACGGGCGATGCTGGCCAAGGCGCCATCGTACTGCGCGCGATAGTACTGCGAGAGCGCTACGGCATAGGCCGGCGATTCGACGTCGGCAATAACGCTGCTGTTGGCTGCTGCTTGATCAAGGTGCGTCTGCGCTGGCTGCAGAAGTTCCTGCTCTAGGCGCTGCAAGCGCTGCATGACCCAGATCGCATCTGGGTTGCTGCGCAGCTCATCCGCCGCTCGCTCATAGCGAGAGCCATACGTCAGACCCAGCGCAAAATGCACTTCGGGCAATCGGTAACCAGCGTCTAGTGCGCCATGCAGACTGCGCAGAGCAGCATCCCATTCCCGCAGCAGCATCTGTCCGCGGCCCAGTGCATACCTCGCCGGCCCGCTGCTCTCGCTGGGCAGGACGGCGATCTGAGCTTCGATTCGCGCGATGTGCTGGCGCACATGCTCCTGCTCGCGACGGATGTTGTGCAAGGGCAAGCCGTGCGCGGCCCGCATAAATAGCTCTAGCTCTCGCACTTCTTTGGTGAATAGCTGCGCCGTCCGTTGGGTTTCGCTGACCGCACGCAGTGCCGCTGCGCGCTGCCAGCGGACGCGAACAACGATGATGACCAGCACCGCCAACGTCAGAAGCAGCGCCCCTGCCAAGAGTGCGCCCGTCCCGATGTGTAGCTGTCGATGCGTGACCGCTGCAGCGGACTGGCTGGGTGGCGTCAGCACCATCGGTGGACGCGACGACGGCTGGCGAGACTGCGACGGTCGGCGAGCGTGGATCGGTTCTCCGGCCAGGAAGCGCCCGAGATCTTCGGCCAGCGCTCGTGCCGTCGGATAGCGCCCCTCTGGTTCCTTGCAGAGACAGTTCATCACGATGGTGTCAAGCGGCTCAGGGATCGCTGGATTGCGACTGCGAGCTGGAACCACCGTGTCGTTGATCACCGAGATCAGCACCTGCACCGATGTGCTGCCTTCGAATGGCGGCTGCCCGCACAACAGCTCGTAGAGCATCGCTCCGAGGCTGTACACGTCGGTGCGGGCATCCAAGCGCTGATCACCGCTGTTCCCGCGCGCCTGTTCCGGCGACATGTACTCGGGCGTGCCCAAGACCACTCCCGATTCGGTCAGGTGCAAGCGACTGCGCACGTCGCGCGCCAGGCCAAAGTCCATCACCACAGGCCGCAACCGACCGTCGGGCTTCTGCTCGACAAGGACGTTCTGCGGTTTCATGTCGCGATGGATAATGCCGATCCGATGCGCTGCGTGCAGCGCTTCAGCGATGTCCTGCATCAGCTTGACCTTATTGACCAAGGACAGCTGTGTGCTGATCGCCAGAACCGACTCTCCGTCGACGTATTCCATGGCGATATACGGCTGACCCGCCACTTCGTCGACTTCGTACACCTTGCAGATGTTGTCGTGCGTGATCCGAGCCTGGGCTCGCGCTTCATTTAGGAAGCGCTGCGCCATCTTTGGATCCGAAAGGCGAATGAACTTCAGCGCGACCAAGCGCCCCAAGCGCCGATCACGCGCTTTGTAGACGACACCCATGCCCCCCTGGCCCAAGACATCCAGCAGCTCATAGCGTGTCCAGCGACGCAGCGGCTCGGGTAAAGGAAGCTGCACGCGCACCGCTGCAGAGCCTGCACTGGGTGGCTGCTCACCACTCTTCAGCGCGGCTGTCTCGGTGGTCATCTCGACTGAGCGCAGCTCTCGCGTCAGCTCGTTGATCGTTGCATCGTCGATCAGACCCAGCTTGCGCAGACGATCGAGCCGCGGCCCATAGGTAGGAAAGCCCCGCTTGCTAGTCGTCGCCGGGGGTGGAGTGGGTGCAGAGATGCGCCGCACATCCCCCGTAGCCGACGGTGGGCGATTCTCTGGAGCGTGGAGCTCAACTTGCTCAGGAGTGAGTAGTCGGCGACGTAGGGCCAGATCAATGATCTGCTGCTCTTGCTCCTGCGTGAGCATGGACTCTGATCTACCGATTATACGGCGACCGAGCCCGCGCGGGCTGCGCTGGCTTTGCGCAAAAAAAATGCCCCGACGGGCAGCCGAGCGCTTGGGGGGCGAACGCTTTGGCTGAACGGCGGGGCGAGGGGGAATCTAGCACGCTCGCATTGAGAGGCCAGAAAAAAATGCTGAGCATTCAAGAATTTATGAGGCAGGGTCTGCCGTCCCCCAGCTTGATCGCGCTCAGCCTCGGACAAAGGAGCATGAATGGTGGGCTCCAAGCCGCAGAAAAGACGCGGTTTGTGCAGCCTCGCGATAAGGCCCATCTAGAATAAGTCATCTAGGTTACGATATTATTTGTCTGCCAATGCTCGCAGAAGGCCAAACCATCGGGAACTATCGCGTGCTGCGCAAGCTCGGCGAAGGAGGCATGGGCGCAGTCTTTGAAGCCCAGCACGTCGAGATTGGACGCAAGGCAGCGATCAAAGTCCTGCATCCGCAGTTCGCGCAGAACGCGCAGGTGGCCATGCGCTTCCTCAACGAAGCCAAGGCCGCCAACCTGATCGAACATCCCGGCGTCGTCGAGATCTTCGAGTTCAGCCGCTTGCCCGACGGAACGACGTACATCGTCATGGAGTTCCTCAAGGGCGAGTCGCTGGCCAAGAGACTGGAGCGAGGGCCCATTGGGCTCGACGCGCTGCGCATCGCGCGCCAGATCGGCTCAGTCCTGGTGGCCGCGCACGAGCACGGGATCATCCACCGCGATCTGAAGCCAGACAACGTGATCATGGTGAGGGATCCTGAAGCACCGGGCGGCGAGCGAGCCAAGGTCTTGGACTTTGGGATCGCAAAGATCGCAGAGGAACAGGTCTTCAAGACGCAAGCTGGCAGCATCCTGGGCACGCCTGCGTACATGGCTCCCGAGCAGTGCCGAGGCGCGACGGAGGTAACGGACAAGTCTGACGTCTACGCGCTCGGCATCATGCTGTACGAGATGCTCTGTGGTCGTCCGCCGTTCACGAACGCGGGTGTCGGCGAGATCATGATCATGCAGATGTCGAAGCAGCCTCCGCCGCTGCGCGAGCTTTCGCCCGCCGTGCCGCAGGAGCTTGCTGACTTCGTGCATCGCACGCTGGCAAAAGATCCCAAGGCGCGGCCGACCATGCGCCAAGTCGTAGACGCAGTGGAACAGCTTGGTGCTCTGCGCACTGGACCCATGCCCGTCGTGACAGCAGAGCCCTCGGGTCGGAACTTCACCGCACCACGGCCGATTTCACATGCGGGGGCCGATGCCAAGACGCTGATGGCCACGGATGCAGCCGCTGTCTCGGCCATGCCTCCTCGCACACTCGCGCTGCCCGATGCGCAGCCTCAGAACAGTCCGCCCGTTCAGCGAACGCTAGCTCTTCCCGATCCGGGCCCGCGTCCCAGCACTGCGGTGATCGCCGACCCTCCACAGTCAGGAAGTGGGCTGGATGATCGCAAGCGGCTGTTCATTCTGATCGGCGCCGTCCTTGCAGGCCTGGTGTTAGTCGGCGTCATCGTCGGCGTCGTGAAGAAGGGCAAGGGCCCTAGCAAGCGTCGCAACAACCAAGACATGGGCAGCAACGCCGATGCGGGCGGCAAGAACAATCCCAATCGCAAGCGCCCCGAAGCACGCCGCCCCAAAGTGCCCATCCCCGAGGGAATGGTCTTTATTCCCGGTGGCCGCCTCGAGATGGGCAGCACGGCCAGCGAGATCGATGCCGCGATGAAGGTGTGCCAAGAGCGCGGCATCGCTTGCAAGCGAACGCTGTACGAACGCGAACAGCCGAAGCGAAGCGTGACCATCGCAGATCTATTCATGGATCAAACAGAGGTCACGAACTCAGCCTTTGCCTCGTGGCTGAATGAACAGAGCGATCTGAAGATCCAGAAGAAGCGCTTTGTATCCGATGACAAAGGTCTGCTCTTGGATCTGTCAGAGGCGTGGAGCGGCATCACCACCAGCGTGGCCGCCGGCAAGCTGAAGCCCGACAGCTTCAAGACGCGCGATGGTTTTTCGGATAAGCCTGTGGTCTTGGTTAGCTGGCGCGCTGCACAGCGCTTCTGCGCTGCGCAAAACAAACGCCTTCCCAGCGAAGCAGAGTGGGAACTGGCCGCTCGCGGGCTCGAACGCGCCACCTTCCCATGGGGCGAAGAGCCCGCGCGCTGCGACCAAATGACGTTTGGTCGCAGCACTGAGCTGCCCGAAGATCGTCGCTGCGCGGGTCAGCCACGCGGACCTTCAAATGTCGGCACTTCGCTGCAGGATCGCACGGTGCAGCACGCACTGGATCTGGCCGGGAATGTCTCTGAGTGGGTGCAGGATCGCTTTGCTGACACCTATCCGGCATGCCGAGCGTCCTGCGCGAATCCGGTGAACGACATCGCCGATGCAGGAAACGGCGACGCCGCAGACAGCAAGACAGACGCCAAAGCGGACACGAAGACCAAGGGTGGCAAGACCAAGGCGAGCAAGACAAAAGCCGGCAAGACCGACAAAGGAAGTAAGGGAAGCAAAGCGGCCGCTGTCGCGGGTGTCATGCGAGTGGTACGCGGCGGTAACTTCGACCTAGCAGCCGATGCGTGTCGCGGCGCCGGTCGCAGTCGACTGTCACAAGATGAGGTCTCGATCAACATCGGCTTCCGCTGCGTCCGCCCGCTTTCGCAATAGCGCGTCCTCGCTGCTCGGATTGTTCCACGCTCACAACCCAAGAAGTCGCGCGTCACGGGAATGACGAGCGCAGCGGAACCCTCATGCACGACAGATATCGACGTCGCACGCCTTGTCCGCAGTCACAGCTTTTCGCCTTGTGCGCACTGCTTCTGCTCAGTCAGGGAAGCTGCTCGCTGTTGTCGAGCATTGCGGGCTCAGCAGGTGTCCCATCGACGCTGACGTCGCCGATAACCAAGCTTGCATCGCCGGTATCTCGTGTCAGCGGTACGTCCCCTCTTGCACAAGTAGCGCGTGTGACACAGAGCTTCGGCGGTCCGGGCATGCCGATGCTGCGCACGCTGTCCCAGCGCGTCGGCGTTCCTGCGGCGCTGTTGTTTGCCAAAGCGACCGGTCAAGCGCTGGCATCACACATCGAGCAGCGCATCGCAGAAAAAAAGCGGCAGCAACAGGCAACTCAGCTCTTCTATGCCGGAAAGTGTCAGCTGGCTGGCAGCGACGCACAGGGATCCAGCGACAGTCCCGACGAAGCGCAAGCGGAAGCGGCTTTTGCCAAAGGCGACTATGACCAGGCGGCCGCTCACTTGCAGCGGGCTGCAGCACAGTATGAACAGCAAGGGCAGGCAGGCCAGCCCGCCCTCGGTCGAGTGCTTGCACGACAGAGCGGCCTTTACTTGGTAGTGGGACAGCTAGAGCCAGCCGAAGCAGCCGCCACCCGCAGCCTGCAAGTACGGGAAAAAGCTCTCGGCAAAGACCATCCCGACGTGGCCGAGTCGCTGATCGCCACGGCCGCGGTGCAGCAGTTGAAGAGCGACTTCGGGCGAGCAGAACCAGCGCTGCAGCAGGCGCTAAGCATTCGCGAAAAGGCGCTGCAGTCCGATCATTTGTGCGTCGCTCAGACGCAGCACCAGCTTGCGGGCTTGTATCAAGCCATGGCGGCGTACAGTAAGGCCGAGAAGCTGTATCAAAGCTCGCTCGCCACCCGCCAAGCCAAGCTGGGTGCTGACAGCTTGGATGTCGCCGAATCAAAAGAAGCGCTGGGCAGCTTGGCTGTCGCCATGGGCAACTATGCCGAAGCCGAGCCGCTTTATGAAAACGCGCTGAGCATTCGTCGCAGCAAGCTCGGTGCTGAGGATCCAGCCGTGGCAGAGTCTCTGCTGGATCTAGGAGCACTGCAGCGACGGCGGGGAGCCTACCCGATGGCCGAGGCCAGCTTGCGCCAGGCCCTTTCGATCCGCGAAAAGAAACTAGCTGCGACCGACCCACGTCTTGCAGAGACGCTGTCTGAGCTTGCAGCGCTGTATGAAGACCTAGGCGACTATCGAAAAGCCGAGCCGCTCTTGCTGCGGGCGCTTTCGCTACAAGAACAAGTCTTGGGGAGCGATCATCCACGCGTTGCTGACTCGCTAACGCGTCTGGCGGCCCTTTTGAAAGCAGCGGGCAACCTGCGCGCTGCTGAGGAGAAGCTGCAGCGAGCGCTGAATATCCGTCAGGGCAAGCTCGGATCGCAGCATCCAAGTGTTGCCGACAGCGCAAGTGACCTCGGGGACTTGGCTCTGGCTCGTGGCGATCTGACGGCGGCTGGCCAGCACTATGATCGTGCGTTGAAGATCCGCACAGGCGCGCTGGGTCAGGCACACCCTCAAGTGGCAGCGACGATGCATCGCCAGGCCGTGCTGCTGCAAGCACGCGGCGACCTGCGCGGCGCATCCACGCAGTTTGAGCGAGCCTTGGCACTGCGCAAGCAAGCACTGGGTGCTGGCCATCCCGATGTGGCGCAGACGCTGCTTGGACTGGCGGCAACCAAAGTGGGCCTTGGGGATGTCGCAGCGGGTCTGCGGTACCTAGGCGAAGCCCGCAGCAGCAACGAAACGCTTCTGCACAGCATCGCAGGCAGCGGGGCCGGTGAAGAACGCCTGGATGGTTTTCTGCGCAACCTACGGGCGGAAGAAGACCTGACGTATTCGCTGCTCGCCGATGCGAGCTTGCTCAACCGCGACGATGTCGCAGCCCACGTTGCGACGACGGCACTCTTGCGCAAAGGACGCTCGGTGGATGAAGCCGCGGACACGTCCCGTGCGCTTTACCAAGGCCTTGGCCCTGAAGAAAAACAGAAGCTGGCTCGCCTGCGCGAAGTGCGCAGCCGTCGCGCCGATCTGGCGCTGGCCGGCTCAGGACTGTATTCGGCAGAGGAATATCAGCGGCTCTTGCGCGAGCTGCAGACCGAGGAAGAGCAGCAGCAGGACGCATTACTGCGCAGCTCCACAGCGCTGCGCAATCGCCTGCCACGCTACCGCCCAGACAGCGTGCTCAGTGATGTGCAAAGCCGAATTCCAAGTGGTGCTGTGCTGATCGAATTCCTCGCATACCGCCGCTACTCCTTCCGGCCAAGCGGAAAAGGCGCGCTGCAGCTTCCGGGCACGGGACCACTGCGCTATGGCGCACTCGTGATCACGGAACGCGGCAAGCCCAAGGCGTTCGATCTGGGCGAAGGCGCTGCGATCGAACAAGCGGTCGCAAACCTGTTGGCTCTGCTGACCCAAGCGGGATCGAACTGGCAACCAGCGGCACAGAAGCTATCGACGTTGGTCTTGGCTCCCGTCGAGCCATCCATAGGTGGAACCAAGCGCTGGTATATCGCGGCGGATGCGCAGCTCAACTTGGTGCCCTTCGCTGTGCTGCCGCTATCGGCCAGCGAAGGGGGACGAAAAGACGAGGACCCGCTGGTAGAAAAAATCGATGTGTCCTATCTGACCTCGGGTCGCGATCTTCTGCGGGAAACCGAGCAAGACAGTGCGCGCGGCAACCTGGCTCTGCTCGCGGATCCGCAGTTTGCGGTGCTCACGGGCGATGCTGCGACGGAAAGCCAGCAGCGCGCCATTGCGAATCAGCGCAGCAGCGGAGCATTCCGTGGCCTGCGCCTGGGCAAAGTCGCGCCCTTGCCAGGCACGCGAGAAGAAGCGCAGTCGATTGAAAAGCTGCTCAAGCGCGCCGAGATCAAGTCCTTGTATGGTGCCGCCGCGACCAAGAGCGCATTCCTTTCGATCGAACAGCCCGGCATTCTGCACATCGCAACCCACGGCTTGTTCGTCGGAGAGTCCGCCCGTGGCGGCAACAACGCGCGTGGCCTCGTTCTAGAGGAAGGCGACGTCCCTGCCACCACAGCGACAGCCACCGCGGCGCAAAGCTCGACGCCAGCCCCCAACCAGACCAGCAGTCCGTCCGCTGATAGCACGCCGAAGTCAGCGTACGCAGGCAATCCGCTGCTCGGTTCGATGTTGGTTCTTGCCGGTGCCGAAACCGCAGCGTGGCTGCCCCCCGAGCAGCGTGATCCGGCGCTGGGCAACGGCCTGGTGACCGCCCTAGAAGTGGCCAGCATGAACTTGTGGGGGACCCAGCTTGTTGTGCTTTCAGCCTGCGAGACCGGGCGCGGCGACGTCAGTCACTTGGGTCAGGGCGTCTATGGCCTGCGGCGAGCGGTGATGGTGGCCGGTGCCGAGACACTGCTGACCAGCCTGTGGAAAGTCGATGACAAAGCCACGCGCGATCTGATGGAGCGCTACTACAAAAACCTTCTCAAGGGGCGCAGCCGCAGCGATGCCATGCGTGAAGCTGCGCTCCACCTGCGCAAAGGGCGCTCGCATCCGTACTACTGGGCTCCCTTTATCCCCATTGGGCGAGCGGCGCCGCTCGTCGGTGTGGGCAAGTCATCAGCCAGTCGAACGCGCGGCAGTGAAGCCGAAAGCGATTCCTAGGCGGCCTGGCGCCAGCCGCGAACTTGACCCCTTCATGAAAACAGGAGCCAGCATGCGTGACCGCACAAACAGCTTGAGACTCCGTCGCCTGTCTGCCGCGTTACGCGGCTGGGTCGTCGGTGCCGGTCTTATCGTGGGAGGACTCTGGCTGGGCTGCGCCGGATCGCAGAAGCCCAGCCCACAAGCGCCTAGCACGCCTACTCCCGTTGCCACAGCGCAGCCCGCCGCGGCAGCGCCCGAAAAGCCGATCGAGCTATCGCTGCGCATCGATGCCATAAGCGGCAGCAAAGGGACTCTGTCGCTGCAGCCTGGCGACAGCCTGCGCAGCGGTGACCAGATCGCGATCAGCGTGTCGGTGGATCAGCCGGCGTATGTCTACATCGCAGTCGCCTCATCGACCGAAGCGCCCAAGCTGATCTTTCCAAAAAGCGGCGACCAGCTTGTCTCGCCTGGACAGGCCCTGCGCATTCCCGCGAACGCCGAAAAGTGGATTCCTCTCGACTTCAAAGTGGGTCAGGACGACATCTTCGCCTATGCCGCGCCGCGCCCGATTCCCAACGGCGAGCTTCTGAACCTGATCAACGCGGACGCCGAAGCGGCCAAGAAAGCAGCCGCCAAGCGCGCCAAGCCAGCAAGCAAGCCAGCAAGCAAGCCAAGCAGCAAGCCGACCAAGCCAAGCAAGCCGGCTGCCAGCCCGGCCCAAGCCACAGAGCCTGGCGGCCTGTCCGCCGACAGCCGCGGCTTGACGATTAGCGACGACGACGTCGAGGCTGATGCCCCCCCTGCCCCGCCGCCGCATGTCACAGCCAAGCGCTTCTTTCTGATCCACAAGTAACCTCGCCTCCCCTTCACACAGCCTCGGCTAGCCAGTCGCACGCGCCCGTTCTGGTATAGGAACTCTTGCCTTGTTCCATTAATGAGTGAATACTCATTAATCATGGATTTCGGATACGCTTGGCCGTGGACGCACGGACACTTGATCGTGGGCTTGGCGGCGCTTGGTTTGCTTGGGCTCGGCTGGAAACGCGGCTGGCGCGCATGGATCCTGGGCCCGCTGACTGCGCTTGGACTGTGGGGCGTGATCAGCTTTTGGATCATCCACGAGCGCTTCCTGTTCAATCAGCCGGTGTCGATCCCGACCGCCAAGTTCTTGGCCAGCGGCCGCGGCACGGTGCTCGATCTAGGCGCCGGATCCGGCAGAGCCACCGTCGGCGTATTGCGCGATCGTCCGGGTGCCCAGGTCATCGCCGTGGATATTTTCGCCAACAACTACGGCATCCCCGACAACAGCGCCGAGCGCTTGCTGCGCAACGTTCAGGCCGCCGGATTCGCGGGGCGCGCCAGCGTGCAGCCTGGCGACATCCGAGCGCTGCCATTTACCGAGCAAAAATTCGACGCCGCGATCAGCGTCGCGGTCATCGATCACTTCCGCAGCGCGGATGTGAAAAAGACACTTGCCGAGGTGCGGCGCGTCCTGAAACCGGGCAGCGACTTCCTGTTCATCGTCATCAACCGCGACGCCTGGATGAAGTTCGTATTTCCGTTCTTGCATGGCCACTACTTCGGCTCACGCCCCATGCGCGACGTCTGGCTGCAGCGTGTCGCAGAGGCCGGCTATCAAGCAATCGAAGTCGACACGCTGCCCGGTGGGCTGTATGTCCTAGCGAAAACGCCACTATGATGGCGCTGCATGGCAAGAAAGCGAACGATTCGCGATGAGGATCTGCTAGCCGCCGCGCGTGCCTGCTTTGTCGAGTGCGGTTTTGCGGTCCCCACCAAAGAGATCGCGCGACGGGCAGGCGTCTCTGAAGGCCTCTTGTTCCAGCGCTACGGCAACAAGGCCGAGCTCTTCTTTGCCGCCATGGTCCCGCCCCCCAGCAACACTCTGCGCGAGCAGCTTGCGGCGGGAAAAGGCGAGGACGATGACCTTATCCACCTGGGCATGGCGATGCGCGACTACTTCCGCGAAGCAGCCGACGTGCTGTTACCGTTGCTTGCGCATCCACACTTTACGTTTGAGGACTTCGCTCAGCGTCATCCCGACTCGACCCTGGCCGCGATGCGCCGCGAAGCGATGGCGTACTTCGCCCAGGCTGGTGCATTCGACTCATCAGCGTCCGCTCTGCTGCTGATGTCTTCGGTATTCGGGGTCGTGATGTTTGAAAAGCTCGGCGCACACAACGGCGAAGTACCAAACGCCATGGTGCGTCGCATGCTGCAGCGCATCCGCCACGGCAGCTTTCCCGAAGAGCCGCTGCGGCGACGCGCCTAAGCAGCGCGCCGTTCCAAGCAGGATCGGCCGCGTCGTCCGCGAGAGAGCGGAGCCGTGCAGCGCGCCCGGCGGCAAGCTCTCGCTTCACGCGCGTCTTTGCCTTTGAACTCTGCGCCGAAGTCGTGTTATGCCGCCGCCATGAAGGCTTCTCGCGTCCTCAGTTCTCTCACCCGTCCGACGAGAATTCTGTCCGCTTCGCTGCCACTTTTGCTGTCAAGCGCGGCCTTGGGAACGGCGGCGGAAAAAGCACCCGCAGCCCCAGCCGCAAAGCCCGCGGCGGCGACAGCCAAAGCCGCAGCGCCCGCTGCCAAGGGGTCCGCAAGCAAGGGAGCCGCGGCGCCGACCGCGGCAGCACCCACGACGCCAGCGCCAAGCGCAAGCTTCGATGAGCTGGTCAAAGAAGCCGTGCCCGCCAAAGATCTGGCGACGCTGCTTGAGCCGCTCTATGCCCGCTGTGAAGATCGCGACGGCCTGCACCAAAGGCAGTGCGAAGGGACGCGCAGCTTCCTGCTCGACTATCTGCGCAGCCATACCTTTGTTGCTGAAGCCGACGTGCCGCCAGACACCTCGCCGTACGACGCAGCGGCCAAGCAAGTCGACTTGGAAGTATCCGGCTGCTTGGCCTGCAGCGAGCCCGTTCAGATCGGCGGCGAGCCACGCTTCGTCGTCATGCGCCCGCTTCAGCGGGTGGTCAGCGGCAAGGCCGTGACGCTGCCCATGGCGACGCACGAGCTTCGCATGGAAGACCGCGTCAAAGCCGACCGCTTCGTCGAGCGCGTCGCGCCGCGGCTGCGCGTGCAGCATATCTTCCGCGTAAGCTCGGTATTCGGCGAGCCGCTAGCCGCCGCCACTCCAGGCCCAACTGCCGGCAACACAGCGACGAAAGCTGCGGCTGCGACACCCAGTCCAAGCAGCCCGCCGCTAAAAGGAGTGATGCTGGCTTCGCTGGGTCATCGCGTCTATGACCGCTGTACCGGCGAGATTCATGCCGCCAATCCGGGTACGGCCAGCCGCGTCGCTGTGACGCCGGATCCGCGCGATCCAGCCTGCCCCAAGAAAGGCAGCGAAGATCTGTCTGCAGCCGAGCTGAAGAAGGCCGCCGAGATCGCCGCGCTGCCCGAGCGCTTGACGCCGCGCCAGATCGACAGCGTGCTCGCTCCAGTGCAGGTCCGCATCCACGAGTGCTACATGGAATTCGGTGAGCCATCGGGGGTCGCCAAAGTTGCGGTCACCATCGGTGGCGAAGGCAAGCTGACGGCAATCAGTCTGCCGCCCCCCTTTGACAAAGCCGATATCGGCATCTGCATTCGCTCGCAGCTTAAGCAGACTAGCTTCCCGCGCTTCCGCGGGCAGCCGATGAGCATCGACTACGTCTACCAAGTGCAGTAGGCGGGC
>CAZKOY010000125.1:0-16094 GCA_964554495.1 uncultured Myxococcales bacterium | reverse complement strand
GCGCGAAGGCAAGACGCTGGGCGAGATCGATCACTACAACAGCCAGCGCACCATTCCTGTCGTCGCCAACCTTGCAGGCCGGGATCTGGGCGGTGCCGCAAAGGCCGTCGAGCATGCGGTCGCAGACCTTGGCCTGCTGCCGCGCGGTGTCACCGTTACATTGCGCGGCCAAGCCGAGCAGATGCGACTGACGCTGCTGAGTTTGCGCGAAGGGCTGCTGTTGGCTGCGCTCGCGGTCGTTCTGCTGTTGATGGCGAACTTTCAGTCGGTGCGCGAGCCGCTTTTGGTGTTGCTGACGCTGCCTGCAACTGTGGCCGGGGCGGTCGTGCTGTTGTGGATGACGGGAACAACGCTGAATGTGCAGTCGGTGATGGGCATCATCATGGCGCTGGGCGTGTCGGTTGCGACTGCGGTGCTGCTACTCAGCTTTGCGCGCACGCGCAGACAGACCGGCGACTCCCGACTCGATGCAGCGACGCACGCAGCGGTCGGTCGCCTGCGTCCGATCTTGATGACGAGCCTCGCGATGATCGCGGGCATGGTGCCGATGGCGCTGGGACTTGGCGAGGGTGGCGAGCAGAGTGCGCCACTCGGTCGCGCGGTCCTTGGCGGACTGGTTGCAGCCACGGCAACCACCCTGTTTGTACTGCCCGCGCTCTATTGCTTGGTTGCACGCGCCGCACCTTTTCGCAGCGCATCGCTTCATCCAGACGATCAAGATGCGCAGAAGGAGGACCCCCGTGAAGCGTAACGCTGCCTTGCTCTGCCTCCTGCTGGGTGCGTGTCCGTCGGCATCGCCGACAGTCGAGCCAGTCGCATCGGCCCCGTCAAAGCCAGTGAACTCATCAGCACTTGAGACAGTACAGGTCGAGGCACAAGTGATTCACGCGAAGACGCTGCTGCAAGGTGAGCTGTTGCCGTTTGAATCCGTCGCGCTCTACGCACGGACGCAGGGTTTTGTTGAGAGCATCGCGGTCGATCGCGGCAGTCCTGTGAAAACAGGGCAAGTGCTGGCCAGGATTTCGGCCCCAGAGCTGCAAGCGCAACGTGCTGAGGCAGAGTCCAAGTCGCACGCGGAGGAGGTCACGCAAAAGCGCCTGCGCGCCGCATCCGAAACACCTGGGGCGGTATCGAAGCAAGAGATCGACCAGGCCGATGCGACGTGGCGCGCAAGTGCATCGCGTGTCGCTGCGCTGCGTGCGATGGAACAGTACCTTGTCATCAAAGCGCCGTTCGATGGCGTGGTGACAGAGCGCGGCGTGCATCCCGGCGCGCTCGTTGGTCCTCCTGCCGGGCCATCCACGCCACCCCTCTTGCGCGTCGAACAGGTCGCTCGCCTGCGCCTCACCGTCGCCGTCCCAGAAACCTACGCGAGCGCCGTGAAGCAAGGTGCGGTCGCTGACTTTTCTGTGCGGTCCTGGCCGCGTGAAAAATTCCACGCGCAAGTGCAGCGCATCGCGCACTCGATCGACGCCAAGACGCGCACGATGGCGGTCGAGTTGGACGTGGACAACCAAGATGGACGCCTTGCGTCGGGCATGTTCGCGCAGGTGGAGTGGTCGCTTGCACGCACAGCCCCATCGCTGCTGGTCCCTCCAACTTCCGTCGTGCGGACGACCGAGCGAACCTTTGTGGATCGCGTTCGCGATGGGGTCGTGGAACAGGTGCCGGTGCAGCTTGGCGTCACCGCAGGCGAGCGCGTGGAGGTCTTTGGCGCGCTCGAAGCAGGCGACGTGATTCTAAAGCGTGGGCGCGAGGAGCTGGCGACAGGAAGTCGCGTGCAGACGATGGCAGCAGAAAAGAAGAGGTAGAGGAATGCCAGCGAAGCGTTCCATGGATCGTGATGCGGAGTCTGAGCTGCGTGCGCTCAATGCGTACCTCGATGCCATCGTCGAGAACATCCCCGACATGATCTTTGTGAAGGACGCACAGAGCCTGGCCTTCCAGCGTTTCAACCGCGCTGGGGAAGATCTGCTCGGCTGGAGCCGTGCCGAGCTACTTGGCAAAACGGATCACGACTTCTATCCCAAAGAGCAGGCCGACTTCTTTCACCAGATGGATCGCGAGGCGCTGCGCGCCGGCAAGCTCGTGGACATTCCCGAAGAGTGCATCCAGACCAAGCACGCTGGCCTGCGCTGGCTGCACACGCGCAAAGTCCCGATCTACGACGAAACAGGAAAGCCGCTGTATCTGCTGGGCATGTCTGAGGACATCACGGCCCGCAAGCTCGCAGAGGAGCGTGCGCGTGAACTAGAGCGGGAGCTGGCGTCCGTGGTTCTGCACACCCGTGAGGCGATCTTGAGCTGGAATCTCGACGGCAAAATCGCCTCGTGGAATCAAGCAGCGGAGTCGCTGTACGGTGTGCCAACGGCTGAGGCCATCGGCATGCCGGTGGAGCGCCTGCTGCCGGACGAGGAGCTGCCCGCTTTTCGCACCGCGCAGAAACAACTCCTGGCTGGCAAGACACCCGACATTGCGGATGTGTGCCGCTTGCACGGCAGCAGTGTGATCGAGGTTGAAGAGAGTCTGTTTCTGATTCGTGATGCCGCTGGAAACCCGGCTCGAATCGGAAGCGTCGCAAGGCCCATCGGCGAGCTGCGCCGCCTTCGTCGCGCGACGGAGATTCTGTCGGGTACCGAGCCGCACCGGATGACCCAGGCCGATGCCGTTTCGCAGTCGGCACGGATGCTCGATGTCTTGTCGGCGGCGGAGATCGCGGCGCAGCAAGGTCAAGCGACGATTCTATTGCTAGGCGATACGGGCGTCGGGAAAGGTTGGCTGGCGCGGCGCATTCACGCGCAAAGCCCGCGTGTGAGCAAGCCGTTTTTCGAGGTCAACTGCGCATGCTTGGCCCCGCATCTCGTCGAATCCGAGCTGTTCGGACACGAGCGCGGCGCGTTCACGGGGGCCGACAGTCAGAAGCGCGGCTTGGTCGAAGTCGCAGAGGGCGGCACGCTGTTTCTGGATGAGATAGGCGAGTTGCCACCGGCCGTGCAGGCGCGGCTCTTGACGTTTCTGGATAGCCGGTCATTTCGTCGCGTGGGTGGCGTGCGCAACCTCGTGTCCGATGTGCGCGTGCTGGCAGCGACCAACTTGGATCTCAAGTCCGCGGTCGAGCGCGGGACGTTTCGCAAGGATCTGTATTACCGGCTGAACTTGCTGCCGATCCTGGTTCCGTCGCTGTGTGAGCGCCCCGAGGACATTCCGCTGTTGGCGCAGAACCTCTTGCGTGAGCTGGTTGGCGATGTCGTCGCGCGTCGTGCGCCACTCTCCCCGGATGTGCTGGAGGCCCTCAGTCGCTACTCGTGGCCGGGCAACGTGCGCGAGCTGCGCAATGCGTTGGAGCGTGCGCTGATCCTCGGTCGCGGCGGGCCGATTCAGTGCGTGCATTTGCCTGCGGAGCTGTTTGACAAAGGAGGCAAGCGTGAGGGCTCTGCAAGCCGCCTGGATGCTGTCGAGCGCCAGCAGATCCGAACCGTGCTGGAGCGCGAAGGGGGAAACCGCACGCGCGCAGCCGAGGTACTTGGTATCAGTCGCGCAACGCTCAAGCGGCGGCTGCGGGAGATACGCGAGTCGAGCCCGCGCGATGGCAGCGAAAGCGGCAAGGGCATCGTTTAGACCAAGGAAGAACGTGACCTGCTGATCCGTGTCGCTTACTGCATGGGCGCGGTGGCTGGAGCGGCGATTCGATGGGGGCGGCGAATGATTCCGACCGTGATCAGGATCAGACCGACGCTCTGGATCGCGCTATCGAGAACCAGTCCAGCGATGATCCCGGACTCGATGGCGCTGCCCGTGCAGTTATGACACCGACGCAGATCGATGAGGGGACCCAGGACGGGAACCACGAGTTCCGGTTGGTCGAAGCGCAGCGCCAAGGCGAGCGGTATGGCGTACCCGAATGCCAGCAGTGAACCGCCCGCGACGAGCAGGCGTTGATCGCTGCGCAGTGCGGGTGATGGCTCAGCGGTCGCAGCTCGGGATGCACAGAGCATCAGCAGGAGCAGCCCAATCGAGAAAAAACGCTTCATGGCCCAGTTCTCCCGTAGGGATCTTTGTAGACGAGGAGCTGGCCGTTGAGCGGATCGCAGAGGTACGCTTGGCCGCGATCATCCGCCGCGGCGCAGTGTGCCTCCTTGACGATCGCGGTCGTGCCCAACACGGAAAGCGTGCCGCCAGCCGCGACTCCGACCACGGCCATGGTCGCGCTCGATGCTCCCGGCAGGTAGACATGGCGCAGCGAGGGGCTGAAGTCGATCACATCCACTCCATCGCCCGACTCGACGCTACCGACTTGTCGTCCGCCTTGGGTGACATCGAGGGCGAACAGCTTGCCTTCGTTGCAGCCGGCGAACAGGAACCCGTTAGGCTCGTCGAGCGCGATGCCTCGCGACGAGCGGCAGCCGTTCGAGAACTGGGCCGAGATGGATCGGGCTTTCACATCAATCGCGACTGTGGCACCACCCCAAAGATGCGTGTAGGCGCGGCCCCGCATTGAGTCGATGACCAAGGACTCAGGGCCGCCACCCACATGAACGCTGCCGACGCGCACCGGCATTGTTCGATCGGCGACCGAGAAAATCTCCACCTGCTCCGCATCGGGCTCGGTGATCCAAACCTCGTGAGTGGCCGGAACATAGCGCGCGTAGTCGGGGCTCGATTCAACGTGGGCCGAACCCAGACTGTTTCCGCTTGCCGGATCGATGACGTGCAGGAGCTGCGTCGAACGATCGGTCACATAGTACCGACCGTCGCCCTCATCTGCCGAGGTCGGCCCCTCGTCATGGCCGCCGACGTAAAACAAACCAGAGGAGAAGCCGCCGACGGTCGTCACGCCAAGCGTCGCGGCATCGACGAGGTCCAAGTTTCCGCTGCGTCCTGCGGGTGCCAGAATCCGTCCCAGCGTTGGCGCAAAACGCAGATCATCGAAGCCGATGCCGGCCCGTCCATCGGGCAGCGCAACTTCAATCAGCCCGTCCGGCACGTTTGGACGGCAGCCAACGAGCAGCACCACCACAAGGAGCGATGTGAATCTGTTTCCCTTGTTCAGCATGGATGATCCGTCGCGCAATGGGAGTGATGAGAGCAACGAGCATACCAAGGACCGACCGACGCGATCGAGAGGATGAAGCCAGGTCGAACGGCTCAAATTGGGCCATCGCTGGCTCATTGTGGGCCAGTTCGCTGTGCCGATTGGATGCGTGCGGCCGTCTCGCAGCGACGGAAGAACACAGATGGCCTCGGCCTTGCTATGTCCTACGCACCAGGAGATTGTCATGTTCGTTCAGCACCTCAGCATTCCATCCCTGCTCGGCCTCTTCGCCGCAGCCTTCATCGGTTGTGGTCATGATCAGCCGCTTATCGAGAGCGAATACGTGGCCGAAGTCGCCGGCCCACTATCGGAGAACCGATTCACACCGCAGACCCTGGTGGCGATCCCGCGGCTTCCGTGGTCGGGCGGAACCGGAGCCACGGCACCTTGGGGGGGCGGCGATCCGACGAAGTGGCGGCCTGAGGCCATCCTCGCCAACTCCGCCTCCGAAGCGCTGAACACGGCGTGGGCGCTGGCCAATGTGAAAGACGTGATCGTGGCCATTCCCGCCAAGCTGCTCGGCAGTGACTTCCGCGAGTTTGGCGACGGTCAGGCCAACTCTGCGCCCTCCTTCGAGTGGTGGCACGAGAGCCGGCCACCCATCGTTGCGGCGCTGGTCCGCTTCACGGGCGCTGCATCCAAGGTGCGCTTCCGTTTCGACCGCGCGCTGCCCACCGATGGCAGTGGCAGCTACGAGATTCAATACAAGGTCGCTGGCATGACGCGCACCGTCAGCATCACGGCGACCAAGAGCGCGGCCGGCGACTTCACCGTGGAATGGACGGTCCCCAGCGAGCTTGGCTGGGACAACCCCATCAACACGCAGGCCGTCATCATTCACCCCAAGGGCTGGCGCGATTGGTTCCCACTGTGGTTCCGCTTCCCGGTGCGCTCCACGGCTTCTCTGAAGGCTACGGTCCCGGTGAGCAAACAGAAGTTCGCCGATGGTGGGGACATCGTGGATCACGAAAGGATGTCTGCCGCGGCGAATGTCGGCTCGACGCAGAGCGTGCAGGAACGGCTGATGGCGCGTGCTTCCTCGGTGATGTTCAGCAGCGCTTACAACAACTGGCCCTTTAACCCTCCCAGCATTCATGCCCGCTTCCCCTGGGGTGGGCGCACCTATGTGACCGGCGTGGGCCAGGGCTGGACTTGGGTCGCGGACAAGCCCTATACGCCGTTCAAGCTCATGTACACCTGCTTCGAGAAGCGTCGCCCCGATCTGGAAGCGAGCGCATCGGACGGAGGCGTCACCAGCGGCGGCGGCTGGCACCGCATCGGAGATCCCGCCGAAACCATCCTCAACGACTTGGAACCCGGCCCCCTGGCCGTTGCCTCAGCGCAGGGAAATCCCGTTTTTCCGTCGGCGCTGCCTTCCGGCGGCTTTTCATACAACCTGACCGATGTAGTCACCGTGCGCTGGCTCTTCCCCGGCGAGGCATTCATCACCCCCAAGGGGCAGTGGGTGCCCGACGGCGGATCCTGGTTCGATCAGTCGAACTACCACTGGTACTTCTTCCAGCAGGCGCAGCATGTCTGCACCGAAGAATGGGTCCACCCTTGCGTCCCCAACGCCAGCCTTGACTATACTTGCCCCTGAGTTGTTCCCGCGCAGCGCCACGCCAGACACCTACCTGCTCGTCTTCACGCGCGCCCTGCGTGGCTTTGCCGACGGGATGGTGAGCGTCCTTCTCGCCAGCTACCTGTTAGCCCTCCGGTACACGCCGCTACAGGTCGGCGGCCTTGTTACGGGAACCTTGCTCGGCTCGGCCGTCGTGACCTTGCTCGTCGGACTGACTGGGCACCGCTTTTCTCGGCGTCGTCTGCTGATCGGCGCGGCGGGATTGATGGTCGCGACCGGCCTTGGGTTTGCCGGCGTGACCGCGTTCTGGCCCCTCTTGCTCATCGCCGTCGTTGGGACGCTCAACCCGTCCGCCGGAGATGTCAGCCTCTTTCTTCCACTTGAGCAGGCGACGCTCGTGGATACCGTCAGCGGGTCCGACCGAACACTGACCTTCGCCTGGTATAACCTCTCTGGCGCATTTGCCGGCGCGCTCGGCGCTTTGGCCGCGGGGGTTCCCATTGCGTTGGCGCACCGACATGACTGGGACCTCTTATGGGCGCATCGCTCCGGTTTTGTTGTCTATGCTGCAATCGCGCTCGGGGTCGCGCTTCTGTATTGCGGGCTATCGCCGATCGTGGATGGGAAGCCCGTGCAGGGCACCTTCGCGCCGCTGCGGAGGTCGCGCAAGATCGTGCTCCGGCTGGCGGCGCTATTCAGCCTCGATTCGCTCGGCGGTGGCTTCGTCGTTCAGTCGCTGCTCGTGCTGTGGCTGTATCGGCGCTTTGGACTATCGGTGCAGACGACCGGCGCAATCCTATTCGTGGGCGGCCTGCTCAGCGGGTTCTCGCAGCTCGTCGCCTCGCGGCTCGCCCTGCGCATCGGCTTGATCAACACGATGGTCTTTACGCACCTGCCGTCGAACGTACTGCTCATTCTGGCCGGGGTCATGCCGCATGCTTGGCTGGCGATCGCGCTCCTGCTGTTGCGCATGGCGATCTCGCAGATGGATGTGCCGGTTCGTCAATCGTACGTCATGGGCGTGGTGCCGCCGGAGGAGCGCGCCGCTGCGTCCAGTGTAACGAACGTGCCGCGCAGCCTCGCCGCGGCGCTGACGCCGCTCATTGCCGGCGCGTTGCTGGAACGGACGGCCTTCGGATGGCCGCTCATCTGCGCAGGCGCGCTGAAGTGCATCTACGACGTGCTCTTGTTGTTACAGTTCAGCCAGACAAGGACTGCTGAGGAACTGCAAGCATTCGGTCAGCCGGTGATGAAGAAGTAGTGCGACTTCTTGTCCTTGCCGTACACGTAGACGCCATACCCTGCGCGCGTGTCCCGGCGCGTCGGAATCGCCCAATACACAAAGCCATCGGGCAGTGCGGCCTGCGCCTTCTGCACCGCCGCTTTGAGGGTCATGCCTGCGGTCTGAACGAGGGTGAGGTCACGCGCGGCGCGGGTCAGGTGTTCTTGGTCGGGCACTTTGAACTCGGTCAGCGTGGGTGCCCACGGAGCGACGGTGGGATCGCCGGCTAGCTCTTGAAACTTGTTCCGCTCCGCATCGGTGTCGATGCCGCCTCCGACGGGATACACGCTCAGGCTGAGCTTCTTCTGGTCATCCAGCTCGAACTTCGCCTCGATCGCTGTGCCGTATTTCTGCTCTGCCTGATCGAGCCCCTGAAGCATCGTGATTTTGGATGTGAGCAGCACCGCGAGATCGGTGCCCAGCTCGGGCGCGCGCTGATCTGTGGCTCCTGTTCCGGGGTCGGTGCCCAGGTCGGTCGGGTTGGGGGCAGGGACTGGCATGCGCCCCCCACCGTCGATAAAGCGATACTTGGCACGTCCGCTGTTCGCCGTATAAATCCCATAGCCCGCGCGGCCGCTGCGGATCGTCGGGATGGCCCAATAGACAAAGCCGTCGGCTGCCGCTTGATTGACCGCATCGGCCAGGCTGACAGCGCTGAGCTGGACCAGCGTTAGATCGCGAGCCGACCGCGTCAGGTGTTCCTGATCAGCGAAGACTTCCAGCTTGCCGGAAAACGGCAGCACCGTCGGATCGCCCGCGTATTCCTGAAACTTGTTCCGCTCGGCATCCACGTCGATGCCCATGCCGACGGGGTAAGTGCTCAAGCTCAGCTTGTTGCTGTCGTCCAGCTCGAACTTGGCCTCGATGATGGGGCCTTGCGCCTTCTGGACTTGCGCAAGTGCGGCAGCCATCTGGATCTTGGACTGTTCCACGATGGACAGGTCGGTGCCCAGGTGCGGCTCCCGCTTGTCCGTGGCCAGGGCACCCGGCCCCTGCGGGTCGCTTGAGGTGTCGGGCATGGAATCGCCGCAACCAGTGGAAGCGGCGATGCAAAGGGTCGTGCCGATGAGAGCGGATAAGACAGAGCGATTGCGCATGAGAAGTACCTCCGTGTCCGTTCGATAAGGGGCTGGTTGCGGTGGATGCCGCACAGCAGGGATGAACGAAGGGATGTAGGGCACGAAATAGGCCAAGCATCGGGCAGAGAACCCCGAGCGGGCAATTCCGACGGTGACAATCGGACTAGCCTGACTGGCCAGGGCCTGCGCCGGGCTCAAAATGAGCCAACGACAGCCCAACGTGGCTCATTTTGGACCGCGAAGTGCGGCCCTCATGCCTTGTCTCGCGACAGGCCAGGCGCTGTATGGTGAGGCTGTCCGACGAAAGAGCGTGGATCGACCCGCTCAGACCGCCTTTGGATCGGTCGTTGCTTTTGTTCGGTTTGAGCCTTCACAACTACGCCTCTTCTGGAGAAACCCAATGAACCGCTACCGCCTCCTGTCTTCGCTCTCTTCCTTGCTGCTCTCTGCTGTCGTCGCTTGTGGTGGAGTTGACGCAGATCACACAGCCAGCGATGAGGTCGCCTCCATTGCCTCGCCGCTGACCAGCAAAGTGATTTACTTCGGGCGACTTGAAGTGCTCGCCGGACAGCTCAAGAGCGCGGACGGAACGCTGCCTTCACGCGGCGAAAATGTGACGCTGCGCGCCTTCCTGCCCGAGCTGTCGAGCTTCATGTGCGGCACGTACTGCATGGCGCTGTATCCCAGGCTCTACATCCGCTACACCGGCAGCAGCGCTTTTCAAGAAATCCCCGGCATCGCGCAGGGCAGCTACAACATGCGCGGACCGACAGCCAACTGGGGTGAGTACGAGTCGAACATCGAGTTGAAAGTGCCCGCCGACGCGGACCGCATCGAGACGTACATCTATTGGGGGCGCATCTCGTGGAGCGGATGGAGCTGCTACCTCGCCTACGACATGATGGAGTGCCCCGACTCCTTCGGCATCAGCGGCGACTACCTGAGCAACTACGGGCGCAACTTCCGCATCGACGTGCAGCCCTAACCCACGCACTCGCAACCACGAAGGAGCCACCATGAATCGCCGCGTACTTCCGATCGTTCTTCTCGCCGCGCTGTGTGTGCCTGGATGTCAGCCAGCGGAAAACTTCACTATGGGTGGCCAAGATACCCCGTCGCCGATTGGCAGGACACAGAAGTGGTCCTTTGATGGAAGCAGCGTGGGCGCGCTGCCTGCGGACTTCATCTCTGTGCTCGGAGTCTGGTCCGTCGCTGCCGAAGGGTCTGCACCTTCGAGCCCGAATGTGCTGCGGCAGACTGCCAGCTATGGCGACCCCGATTTCCCGCGCGTGCTCGTCAAAGACCTGACGTTCGCAAACCTGAAGATCAAGGTCCGCTGTCGTCCAGAGTCGGGCAGCATCGACCAAGCGTGCGGCTTGATCTTTCGCGCTGTCGACAGCGACAACTACTACATCACGCGCGCCAACGCGCTAGAGAACAACGTGCGCGTGTATCGCGTCATCGCGCGCAACCGGGAGGTTTTTCAAACTGCCGATGTGCCGGTGATCGCCGGACAGTGGCACACGCTAGAGGCCACTGCGGTCGGCGCGCAGATCACGATCACCTGGGATGGCACTCAGGTGATCACCGTGATGGATCAGACCTATACGAACGGCAAGATCGGCCTCTGGACCAAGGCAGACTCGGTGACAGCGTTTGATGACTTGGAAGCCACGGCGCAGTAGCCAGTAGGATGAACGATGAAGCGAGGAACAAGAACCATGAACCGCATCACGCTCGCAGTCTTCGTCGGCGGGACCATCGTCGGCGGGACCATCGTCGGCGCTGCACAAGCGCAGCCGCAGCCAGCCGCGCCGCCCAGCGCAGGCTCTGCCGAACAGCTCATCAACTTCGACGCAGAGAAGCCCGGCGACCCCCCCGCGCAGTTTGAGTCGATCATCGGCGACTGGAATATCGGTGAAGTCGCTGGTGCGCGTGGGCTTTGGGTGGATGGAACGAAGTGGCGGCAGGGCACTCCATCGGCCAGTCTCGCGGATCAAGCCAAGCGATTGTACGGCGACCGATACGCAGAATTTCTCGACGGGGTGAAGGCGTTTGCGTTCTTTCCGCTCGCCGTCTATCGCGGTGACTGCGGCGGCGATGACCTGACGCTTTCGGTGCGCTTTTATCCGCAGAGCGGGCGCATCGATCAAGCCGCAGGCATCGCCTGGAGCATCGCGCCCGATGGCAGCTACTGGGGCGCACGCGCCAACGCGCTGGAGAACAACGTCCTTTACTTCAAGGTTGTGCGCGGCAAGCGAACCGTCGTGCAGAACGTGCGCAATGTCGTCACCGACACGAAGAAGTGGCACAGCCTCAAGGTGCAGCTCAAAGGCAAGTCGCTCATCGTCGAGGTGAACGAAAGAGAAGTGCTCAAGCGTGCCCTGGAAGCGCCTGCGAAGGGTCGCTGCGGTCTGTGGTCCAAGGCCGATTCGCAAGTGCTGTTCGACGACTTTCGCGTGGTAAAGGGCAGCGGTGGCGTTGGCAAGTGAACCGCTGCTGCGCGCTTCGGGTCTGACGCTAAAGCGCGCAGGCCGGGTCGTGTTGTGTGATGTCTCTTTCGAGCTGCGCGCGGGCGAAGTGCTTGCAGTCATCGGTCCCAACGGTGCCGGAAAAACCACGCTGCTTGAAACGGTCGCCGGCCTGCGGCTCCCCAATGCTGGCAGCGTTTCGGCACAGGGGCGCGTACTGGCGGGTCTGGCGGATTCTGCGCGCGTGTTTTCTTTCTTGCTCGATGAAGCAGAGCTGCCCGAAGAGGTCACAGTATCGACGCTGCTGGCCCATGCGCAGAGATGCAGCCGCGCCCCGGCTGAGCTTGCAGAATCGCTGATGAACGCACTTGAACTCTCGCCCCTTCGCAGCGCACGCGGACGTGAACTGTCGCGAGGCGAACGGAGAAGGGTCGCGCTCTTTTCTGCACTCTGCACGACGAGGCCCGTGGTGATCTTAGACGAACCGCTCGGCGTCTTTGATCCGCGTCAGCAGCTCGGCATCCTGCGACTATTAAAAGAGCGCGCAAAGGCAGGAACCGCGCTGCTTCTGAGCGTGCATCAGATGAGCGATGCAGAGAAGCTGGCGGATCGATTGCTTCTGCTTTGCGACGGACAGGCGCTGGCCTGCGGCACACTCGACGAGTTGCGGACGCTTGCGGTGCTGCCTGGTGCTTCGCTGGAAGCGGTCTTTCTCGGGCTCCTAGAAAAACAAAGTAGGAGTCCACATGCTGCGGCGTGAACTGGCGATTGTGCTCGGCGCGCGTGTGACTTGGCTGGTGCTCGCGGTCGCGGCGCTGCTGGTCGGACATAGCTTCGTGTTGGCGATCGATCTATTCACGGCAGGTTCGCGATCCGTCGAAGCCGGTGGGCTGATGGCCCGCGAGTTCGATCCGCTACTCGGCATCATCCGACCGACGCTGGGCGGGATCTATATCTCGGTGTCGCTACTCTTTCCGCTGGTGGCGGCGCGTTCTCTTGGCATCGAGCAAGAACGTCAAAGCCTGCGTGTCTTGCTGCTACAGACTGCGGCCCCGCTGCGGCTGCTCTTTGCCAAATACATCGCGACGCTGGCCGCTGCCGCGCTGCTGCTCGGCACCATGATCGTGATGGTTGCGCTGTGGCTTGGCATCGGCGGACATCTTCACGCCGCCGAGGTTGTCGTCGCACTATTCGGTCATTCGCTGCATCTTGCGTTTCTTGCGGCGGTCGCCTGCGCAGCGGCGGCATGGACCCGCAGCGTCGCGCAAGCCACAGCGGTGACGTTGCTGTTTGTGCTCGGCTCCTGGGGGATCGATGCCGCAGAGGGCTTCGCCGCGCTGGCCTGGCTCGGCTCGGCGGCAGAGTGGTCGATAACGGCGCACCTTCACACCTTCGAGCACGGCATCTTGAGTGTGGGTGACTGCGCGTGGTTCCTCGCTGCAACGGGCGGATCGCTGGCGCTGGCGTGCATCGGCCTGCGCTTTGACTGGCCAGCTTATCGGCGAGCGCTCGTTGTTTGCGCGGTGCTGTTAATCACGCTGCTGTTGATGAAGGCAGCCGGAAAACAGCCGCGCGGTTTCGACTGCACCGAGGCGCGTCGCGTGTCGTTACCCCCTGCCGCAGTAGCAGCGCTGCGCACGCTGCCGATGTCGATCTCGCTGACCGTGAACCTGGACCGCGATGATGCGCGCCGACGCCAGCTCGATCTAGATGTGGTGTCCAAGCTGCGACTGGCCCGGCCTGATGTGCGGGTGCGCTATCCGTTGGACGATCGCGCAGCTTCCACGGAGGCCGCACACGACGACAGCTATGGTCGCATCGAGGTCTGCGCAGGCGCGAATTGCAAGCAGACGTATTCCGCCAGCCGCAAAGAGCTTGTCACGCTGCTGTTCGAGTCCGCAGGCCAGCCGTTCCCTGATTGGACGCAGCCGGACTACCCTGGACATCCGCTGGTCGTCGAAGGGCGACGACGAGCCATTGTGCTGTGGCTGTCTTACCTCATCATGCCGCTCGCGCTTTCCACCATCGGGTTGTGGGTGACGCGCAGGCGGCGGCGGAAGTAGAGTTCGCCCATGTCAGACGCTGCCCGGTGGCTGCTGCTCATCCACCAGATTCCGCCCAAGCCGAACTACTTTCGCGTGAAAGTGTGGCGACGCCTTCAACGCATCGGTGCCGTAGCGCTCAAGAACTCCGTTTATGTGCTGCCGAAAAGCGATGCTGCGCAGGAAGACCTGGCGTGGGTGCTGCGCGAAATCCTCACTGGGGGCGCTGAAGCGACGCTCTGCGAGGCGCGCATGGTCGATGGCATCACCGACGATCAAATCGAGGCGTTGTTCAATGCCGCACGCGACGCCGATTATGCGCAGATCGGCGAAGAGCTGCGCCGTCTGCTTGGTGAACCGCACGCGACCGAAGAAGCGTGTGCAGGTTTGCGGACAGAGTTTGCGCGTGTGCAGCGTCGGTTCGGCGACCTCACAGCGATCGACTTCTTCGGTGCGCCGGGGCGTGTTGCCGTTGATGGACTGCTCGGCAGCATGGAAGCGCGTCTAAAACCGGCAGAGCCCGTACCGACAAGTGACACCGCCGATGACCCGCGTTCGCGCTTTCAAGGCCGGATATGGGTGACTAGAAAAGGCGTCCACGTTGATCGCATCGCCTGCACATGGCTGATTCGCCGCTTCATCGACCACACACCGAAGTTCAAGTTCGTGCCGGGAAAGGACTATCAGCCCCAGCCCAGCGAAGTCCGCTTCGATATGTTCGACGCTGAATTTACCCACGAAGGCGACCTGTGCAGCTTCGAGGTGATCCTCAAGCGGCTGCGCATCGACGACCCCGCACTGCACGCAATCGCAGAGATCATCCACGACATCGATCTCAAAGACAGCAAGTTCGCCCGTGCCGAGACGGCAGGGATCGCAAGCCTGATTCTCGGAATCGCGCAGCTTCACCGTGAAGACGAAGCGCGAATTGCGCAGGGCAGCGCTCTGTTTGACGCACTGTACGAGTTCTTCATGAAACGGAAGCGTTGAAGGCCGAGGCCATGGAGCGTCAAACTCCACAAGGGGCCGTGCTAGGACTGCTGGCAGCAGCACTATTCGGCGTCTCGGCTCCGCTGGCGAAGCTCCTTCTGGGCGAGCTGCGTCCCCAGCTTCTGGCTGGACTGCTGTATTTGGGAGCTGGCATCGGCCTGTCGATCTTCCGAGTCGTGCGTCCCAATAAAATCGAGTCCCCGATCCAGCGCAGCGATGTACTGCCGCTTTTGGGTGTTGTCTGTTTCGGTGGCATCGCGGGTCCGCTGCTGATGCTACTCGGACTGCATCGGCTCGGAGCATTGACTGGCTCGCTGCTGCTCAACCTCGAAGCGCCGCTCACGATTCTGCTGGCGGTGCTGTTTTTTGGCGAACACATGGGCCGCTATGCCGCCGCCGCTGCTGTACTCATTCTCGGCGGAGCAGCGCTGCTGAAGATCCAGCCAGGAGCCACGCAAGCGGATGGTTGGGGCGTGGTCCTGATCGCAAGCGCTTGCCTGTGCTGGGCGCTCGACAACAACCTGACACAGCGGCTGAGCCTGCGCGATCCGCTGGCGCTCGTTCGGATCAAGGCGCTGGCTGCGGGCAGCTTCAACCTGCTGATCGCGCTGCTGCTGGGCGCTTCGTTTCCGAGCCCTGGCTTGGTCGCGAGCGCTCTGCTGCTCGGCAGCGTCAGCTATGGTGTCAGCGTCGTGCTGGATGCTTACGCGCTGCGACTCGTCGGCGCCGCGCGCGAGGCCGCATTCTTCGCGACAGCGCCTTTCATTGGAGCGCTGGCCTCTGTTCTGTTGTGCGGCGATCGGCTCGGCCTGGTCGATGTCGGTGCCATGGCCGTCATGTCACTTGGGGTCGCGCTGCTGCTGCGCGAACGTCATTCGCACGAACATACCCACCACGAACTCCAGCACGAGCACGCTCACAAACACGACGCCCACCATAACCACGAACACGCGCCCGACGATCCCCCTGGCGAGCCGCACAGCCATCGGCATCAGCATGCCTCGTTAGTCCACGATCATCCCCATCTGCCGGACCTACACCATCGGCACCGCCACTGACAGAGGCGTCACGTCGCCCTGAGTAACCAAAACAGCCCCTGTGAGACAGACGGTCCCTATGTGAATGAGCGGAACGAGAGCCGCGACCTTACTACGACGCTCGCGTCCAGTCGCTGGTGCAGCGCTGAGAAAAGCAACCCAGCCCAGGGGCCGGTCAGTTCCATCAGGACTGACCAAATTGTTGGAGCTGCGTTCGGGGACGGCTCAAAGAAAAGATAGCGTCGAGCACAAGCCCATCTCTTTGCCTGTATACCCTGCTCGCAGGCTGTCCTTTCGATGTGCAAGGAGCGTTGCCACTATGCCGTAATCGCTCTCCCTGCGCCCAATCCGTCCGCGGCGTTCGCGACAATGAATCAAGTAATGTCCAACCCGATCCCTTTCCCACTCCGACATCCATTTTGGTACCAAAACTCACCCATAATTCCTCCGCAAAGTCTGTCCACTGCCAACCAGAATTAACCCTCAGCCGTCGGAGGAAAAAAGGTCCTTGACACGGAC
>CAZKOY010000124.1:0-16193 GCA_964554495.1 uncultured Myxococcales bacterium | reverse complement strand
CTTGGTCCTGGGGACCGCCGGTCACATCGATCACGGCAAGACCAGCCTGGTCAAGGCGCTGACCGGCGTCGATACCGACCGCCTGAAAGAAGAAAAAGAGCGCGGCATCACCATCGAGCTGGGCTTTGCTCAGCTGCACCTGCCCAGCGGAGACAGCGTGGCCCTGATCGATGTGCCAGGCCACGAGCGCTTCGTGCGCACCATGGTCGCGGGCGCCGCGGGTATTGACGCCGTGCTGCTGGTGGTGGCTGCCGACGAAGGCGTGATGCCGCAGACGCGCGAGCACCTGGACATCTGCGGTCTGCTGGGTCTTTCCGCTGGGGTGGTGGCGCTGACCAAGATCGATGCGCTGGGCGACGATGCCGAGCTGCTCGCGGTGGCCGAGCTAGAGCTGCGCGAGGCTCTGCGCGGATCGTTTCTGGAAGCCGCGCCGATTGTGCCGTGCTCGGCGCGCACAGGCGCGGGAATGGCTGCGCTGCACGCGGCGTTGGCGCAGCTTTTTGCCAACCTGCCAGAGCGCGATGCCGAGGGTCTACTGCGGCTGCCCATCGATCGCGTGTTCGCGCTGCGCGGCTTTGGCACCGTGGTCACCGGCACGCTGTGGTCAGGGCGAATCTCTGTCGCAGATGAGCTGTCAGCGCTGCCGCGAAATGGACCCAGCGGCGAGCACATAAAAGTGCGCGGCCTGCACGTTCATGGTCAGGTCGTCGAGCAGGCGCAGGCCGGACAGCGCGTCGCCATCAATCTCGCCGTGGCCCGCGATGCCGTCGAGCGCGGACAGACCTTGGTCCGCCCGCAGTCCATCGCGCCGAGCTGTCTGTGTGAAGTCGAGCTGCACCTGCTGCCGGTGGCGCGCAGCCCGCTCAAGCGACGCAGCGAGCTGCTTGTGCATACAGCGACGACGCAGAGGCTGTGCTCGCTGACCTTGCTCGATACCGTCGAGCTTGTGCCCGGAGGACGGGCGCTGGCTCAGCTGCGCGTACCGCGCGATCAGCCGCTTGTGTGGCTGCCAGGAGATCGCTTTGTGCTGCGCGGCTTTTCGCCGCAAGGAAACCATGGGACGACGCTGGGTGGCGGACAGGTCCTGCGCGTGCTGGGTCGCGGGCAAAAGGCGACGCGTCCCTTTGCTGCGGATGCGATCCGCGCGTCTGCCGTCGATCCATCGATCCTGCGCTTGCGGGCCCGTGCTGAGGCCCTGCGGATTTTTCACGCCGCCAGCAAGCCGAAAGCGCGCCTGCCCGCGATGCGCGAGCTAGCAGCGCTTTCCATCGTCGATGCCGCAGCGCACGGCGCCACGCTGTCTGAGCTGCATGGGCGCGTGCCCGGCGGGCTGTCGCTTCTGCAGCAGGCGCTTGCCGACTTGGTCACCAGCGCTCGTGTCGTTTCGTGCCATGCAGTAGCGGAAGGTGAAGGCCGATCGGATGCCGCAGCCGAGGCGATTTTCGTCGATGCCGCGATCCTGCAGCAGCTTGGCGAGGTGGCCTTGGCCAGCCTGCGCGCGTTTCATCAGCGCGATCCAGGGGCCCCCGGTCTTTCCATCGAGACTCTGCGCAGTCAGCTGCAAGCGCGGGCGCGGACGGCGCGAGCCGCGGTCTTGCAGCGCGTACTTGCGAGCTTGTCGCAGCAGGGAACGGTCGTGCTAGCGGGGAACCTGGTGCGTCTCGCCACTCAAGCGCCAAGTCAGGATGCAAAGCAGAGTCCTCTTGCGCAGCAGATCCTCGCGCTGTACGAGCAAGCTGGCTTGGCTCCGCCGCGGGCTGATGAGCTTCTGCCCCTTGTGACCGCGGCCAAGCTGCAGCCGATACCGACGGTGATAGAAATCAAAAAGACCCTCGATGAGCTGTGTCGCACAGGCGCGCTGGTGCGGATTAAGGATCTGATCTTTCTGCGAACCGCGCTGGATGCGCTGCGTGGGCGCTTGGTCGAATACCTGCAGCAGAACCGCGAGATCGGCCCGCAGGCTTTCAAAGATCTGGTCGGCCAGAGCCGCAAGTTCGCCATCCCCTTGGCTGAGTATTTCGACGCCGAAAAGCTGACCCTGCGGGTCGGCGATCTGCGCCGGCTGCGCAGCCCGAGTCCGCGCTGAAAAAGGCCCCACGCCGTCCGCGCGCACCAGGTAAAGTGCCGGCATGGCTGTGTCTGGACACTTCGCTCATTTGTCTGACTTGATGAGCTATAGCGTGGTGGCGTTTTCGGCGATCTTTTTCGTCGTCGACCCCATCGCCGTGGTGCCCGTCTTCATCACCATTACTGAAGGCGACAGCGAGGAAAAGCGACGCCAGATGGCGCGTCGCGCTTGCCTGATCACCGCGGCCATTCTGCTTTCGTTCTTGGCGGGCGGTGGCCTGATCTTTCGCCTGTTTTCGCTGACGCTGGCAGCGTTCAAGATCGCCGGAGGCATCCTTTTGCTTTTGACCGCGCTTGACATGCTGCGCAGCGTCACCGTACGCACGCGCACCAGCGGCAAAGAAGTGATGGAGGCCACCGCCAAACCCGATGTCGCCATCGTGCCCTTGGCCATGCCTCTTTTGGCTGGGCCGGGCTCGATCGCGACGGTGATGGTGCTGACGGCGCAAGCGCAAAAGACCTGGCAGCTGGCGCTTTTGGCGCTTTCGATCGTCGTCACGGCGGCCGCTTCGTATCTGATGCTGCGGGCCGCATCGCTGGTGAATCGCTTCTTAGGCAACAGCGGCCGCGCCATCTTAGAGCGCGTCATGGGCCTTCTGCTTGTCGCCATTGCCGTGCAGTTCATGATCGGGGGCGTGCGCGAGGCGTTTCCCGAGATCTTCGTTCCGCGCACCTGATAGCGGACTCTGCCGCTTTGAGTGGCAGCGCAGCGCGACCCAGCCGTGCTACATCGCAGCGTCATGAGTACCTCGACGTCTTCGCCGCAGATACAGCTGGGTTCGCTGGATGCCGCAGTGCCACCCGCGGCGCGCTGGTCGATGGCCGATCTGCATGCCCACCGCACAGCGCTAACCGGGCACTGCTATCGCATGCTGGGCTCGCTGAGCGAAGCCGAGGACGCGGTGCAAGAGACGCTGCTGCGCGCGTGGCGCGGCTTGGCTGGCTTCGATGGCCGAGCGTCGCTGCGCACCTGGCTTCAGCGCATCGCGACCCACGTCTGCTTGGATGCGCTAAAGGATCGAAAGCGTCGCAGCCGTCCCACGCTCGTGCATCCGGCGTTTGACATCACAGATGAGCTGACGGCGCTGCCTGCGTCCCACTGGGTCGAGCCGATTCCTGATTCCCTGGCCATTCCCAGCGACAGCGATGCCAGCGAGCGCATCGCTCTGCGCCAGAGCCTGCGCTTGGCCTTCATCGCAGCACTGCAGCACTTGCCACCACGGCAGCGCGCTGCCTTGCTGCTGAGCGATGTTCTCGATCTGTCGGCAGCCGAGATCGCGGATGCTCTGCAGCTTTCCGTCGCGGCGGTGAACAGCGCGCTGCAGCGAGCCCGCGCCACGCTGGAACGCTGCGGAGTAACGCCGCCACTCGCGCAGCCGCTGTCCGATGAGCAGGCGCAGCGCGTCGAGCACTATCTGGCCGCCTTTGAGCGCTATGACATGGACGCGCTTGCGCAGCTTCTGCATGAAGACGTGACGCTGTCGATGCCGCCTTATACGCTGTGGCTGCGCGGCAAAGCGGCTGTGCGGGCTTGGATGCTGGGGCGGGGCATTGGCTGCCTGGGCTCGCGCTTGCTGAAGGTGGCGGCGTGTGGCTCGCCGGCTTTTGCCCAGTACCGAAGGAACGAGACAGGATCTGGCTTTAGCGCGTGGTCGCTGATCGTGCTCGAACAAGACCCGCAACACGGTGCGATCACCGCGATGAATCACTTTTTGGACACGGCGGCGCTGTTTCCGCGCTTTGGCTTGCCCCTTACGCTGCCCCCCGACGGGGTTCCGCTGAGCCGCTAACTTTTTTTCATCGGCCGATGAGTTTTGCGCGGCGCCTGGGTCTATGTCGTAGACCCCAAACAAAGGAGACCCCTATGACCTCTGTCGCTTCGACCTCACGCAAGCTGTTCGTCAACCTGGCGATTGCTGATCTGGCACGCACGACCGCGTTCTGGAAGCGCTTGGGCTTCACGTTCAACCAGCAGTTCACCGACGAAAACGGCACCTGCATGATCCTCAGCGAAGAGGCGTATGTGATGTGGCTTGTGCGGCCGTTCTTCCAGACCTTCACAAAGAAACAGATCTGCGACAGCAGCAAAGCCAGCGAGGCCCTGCTTTGCATCTCGGCCGAGAGCCGTGCCGCCGTCGACGAGCTAGTCAACACGGCGCTGTCGGCTGGCGGCAGTCCGGCGATGCCACCGATGGACATGGGCTTTATGTACGGCTGGAGCTTCTACGATATCGACGGGCATCACTGGGAAGTGATGTGGATGGATCCGAGCCACATCCAGAAGGCATAGCGCGCGTTTCGCGGGGGGCGCCGCGACGGGCGGCGGGATTACTTGAGCTGAGCCGAGATGATCGCCTTGCCTTTGAGGAAGGTGGTGATCTTGCGGTACTCCGCGGCCTTGCGCGCGGCCAAGCGCTTCTCGGCGGCGGCGTCCGAGGTCTTGCCCTCGGTCAGCTCCAGATAGGCGCGCCCGCCGATCTGGCCGATGCGTTCCTCGATGTCGCGCAGGTGCAGGGCGCCGAAGTCAGCGCGGTTGCACTCGATGTTGGCCACCGACTGATCTTTCCACTGCGCGGCAAACACGAAGACCTTCAGATCGGGGATGTTGTTGAACAGGTCCATGGCGAACTGGCTGAAGAAGCCCATGACCTGATTGAACGACAGATCCTTGGCCCACTCGTCGTTGTTGCCCTCGGTAAAGGGCAGGGTGACGGTGACCTTGCCCTTGTCCGCCTCGGCGACGTATTCCAGCTTGCGCTTGAGCTTCATCTTGCGGTCGGCGCGCTCGGCGATCTTGAGCGCCTCTTCGACCTGCTGCCACAGCTCTTTGGCGATCTTGTTTTCAAAGGTCGGGGCCTTGTCGCCCGGCTTCTGAATTACGCTGCCTACCGGGGAAAGCGGCGGCGTGTTGAACTGCGCTTCGTTCGTGTACAAGAAGCCCGAAAGCTGCGTCGGCGTCGTATCGCGGCGCGTCATCAGGTGGCGATAGATCGCCTGCAGGTGCTTTTCGGCTTCTTCGTGCTTGGTCTCGGGTGCGACGAGGACGTGGTACTCGACGGTGAGCTTCTCGGTCTCGTCCTTGAGGACTTTGCACTTGGTGCCCAGCTCTTTGGGGCACTCGGTGTCTGGCTTGGGGCCGGTGGTCTGCGGCTGATCACCCCCCGGCGGGCAGGCCAGCAGCGACAGGGTCAATAGCGGCAAGGCATGGCGCAGGAGCTTCATGGCGAAAGCCTAACACTCCTCGCCCCGCGGGTGCTGGGTCTTGTGCCGGCTACGTCCTAGCTCGCAGCGCAGCGCCCAGGCCACTGGCCGCGGCCACTACTCAGAACAGGCATGGGTAATTTGGTCATTTGAATCACACAAAATATGGCCGGAAAGTGATATAGTTACGCGTTATGACGGTCTCCTCAGTTCGCGCGTTAGTCGTCGATGACTCGGCGACCATCCGAACCTTCGTGAAGAACGCCCTAGAACACCAGGGTTTCGAGGTCACGGAGGCCAAGAGTGGCTTCGAGGCGCTGAAGATCCTGCCCAAGGAGCGCTTCAACCTGATTGTCACCGACGTCAACATGCCCGACATCAACGGGCTTGAGCTTGTGAAATACGTGCGCAAGGAAGAGGCGCACCGCGGCACGCCGCTCGTCATTATCAGCACAGACGGCCGCGAGCGCGATCGCGATCGTGGCATGCAGCTTGGGGCGACGGCGTACCTGGTCAAGCCCTTCAAGGCCGAGGATCTCGTCGCGCTGGTGCGCAGGGTTCTGGAAAAGGGCGTCAACGTCGCTCCCCAGATGGTTCAGCCTGCTCCCAAGCGGGGCTAACGCGCCAGCGAGGTTCGCTCACGCGAGATGGCAGAGCAGGGTAGCGATAAGCTCCGCGAGGAGTTCTTGTCCGAGGCGCAAGAGATCGTCGAGCAGTTCAATCGCGATCTTTTGGCGATGAACAACGCCAGCCAGCGCCACGATCCGATGGGGGGTGGTCTGCCCGTCGAGCCGGATCTGATCAACAGTGCGTTTCGTGCGGTTCACTCGCTAAAGGGCCTGTCGGGCCTGTCGGGCGTCGACCGCATGATGCACCTGTCGCACGACCTGGAAAACCTGCTCGACGCGCTGCGCATGGGCAAGGTCCAGCTCACACCGTCGGTGCTGGATCTGCTGTTCGAGTCGATTGATCACTACCAAGCGATCTGCGCGGATGTCGCCGCTCATGGTTTGGCCGCCGGAGCCGTCAGCAGTCGAGCGGTAGATGACTTCATTCGCCGCGTCAACATCGCTGCCGATCCCGAAGCGGCGCGCAAAGCGGCCATGATCGCTGCACCTCCGGTCAGCGATTCGCCCTATGGCGACTTCGAGATCGATGCAGCGCTGATCGCTGGCCTGACCGAGTACGAAGAGCACCGCCTCAAAGAGAATATTCGCCAGTCGCGCAACCTGTTCCGCATCATCGGATCAGTTCCGTTCGCGTCGCTGGAAGACGAATTTGTCAACATCCGCGAGTCGCTGAAGCCCGTCGGGGAAGTGATCGCGGTCGTCCCAGCCGGGCTTTCCAGCACCAATCCCGAGCTGATGGATGTTGAGCTGATCTTTGGCTCAGGGCAGAGCCTAAACGGCGTGGCGGCGGCCTTAGGGGCGAGCCCACTTCACGTCGTGCAAGTGCCGCGGCGAACGCAAGCAGCCGCCATGGCCCCCGAGGCCACGGGCCGCTTTGAATTGGGGCGCAACCCAGGCATCCCGGCCTCTTCGCAAGAAAAGTCGCTGCCGATGATTCCGGTGCCCGCGGCAGATCCCTTGCACTCGACGCTGCTCGGGGGCGGCAGCGGCGGCAGTGGCGGAGGCCGTGGCAGCAGCGGCGGCAGCAGCGGCGGCGGTGATGGAGGCGATGGCGGCGAGGAGGGCGGTGGCCGCAGCCTGACCAGCCAGTCGCAGAAGAACTTCACGCAGACGGTTCGCGTCGATATCCGCAAGCTGGATCACTTGATGAACATCGTCGGTGAGCTAGCCCTAGTCCGCAGCGGTATTCAAGGCGTGTTCGATGATCTGCGTCGTGACCGCATACACGCCGAGCTTGCGCGCAAGCTGCAAGACGAGCTACGGCGCTTGAACCGCAAGCTGGAAGATCTGCAGCGTGGCATTCAAGAGGTGCGCATGGTGCCGCTGTCGCAGGTCTTCGACAAGCTGCACCGCGTCGTGCGCCAGATGTCGCGCGAGTCGGAACGCAAAGAAATTCAGTTCGTCGTGACCGGCGGCGACACCAAGCTCGACAAGCTGATGATCGAAGAGCTGTCCGAGCCGATGATGCACATCATCCGCAACGCGATCGATCACGGCATCGAAGATCGCGACACGCGTCGGTCGCGCGGCAAGCCCGATCACGGCACCATCGCGATCTCGGCCGAGCAGCGCGGCAACAAAGTCGTCATCGAGGTCTTCGACGACGGCAACGGCATCGACACCAAGACCTTGGTACAGCGCGCCGTTTCAAAGGGCGTGATCTCGGAAGAGGCCTCGCGCTCGATGTCGCGCGACGAGCAGATCAACCTGATCTTTTTACCCGGTCTTTCGACGCGGGCTGTAGCGGATCAGAACAGCGGTCGTGGCGTCGGCATGGATGTCGTCAAGACCAAGATCACGCGCATGGACGGCACCATCAACTCGTACACCGAGCTGGGCCAGGGCACGCGCTTTACGATCACGCTGCCGACGACGTTGGCGATCATCAAGGCGCTGGTGATTCGCACGGCGGGGCGCACCTATGCCATCCCGCTGAACTCGGTCACCGAGAGCCTGATGATCGGCTACGACCAGATCAAGACCGTCGAGCGGCGCGAGGTGTACATCCTGCGCAACCGCACGCTGCCGCTGGTTCGTCTGGACGAGATGTTTTCGCTGTCGCGCCCCGCCGATCAGCCCGAGCCGACGCAGGGATACATCGTCGTGGTCAAGCTTGCGGCTCAGCAGCTTGGCCTGTTGGTCGACGATCTGGTGGGTCAGCAAGACATCGTCATCAAGTCGCTGGGTCGCGCGCTCAAAGGCATTCCAGGCATCGCGGGAGCCACCGAGTTGGGTGGACAGCAGACCGCACTCGTTTTGGATGTGCGTGCAGTGGCGCGTGAAGCCATGCCGCGCGCAGGGGAGGCGGCCTGATGTCGCAGCTCGCTAGCACCCAAAGCGGCAATCGCGCAGCCAACCCGACGCGCAGTGGCAGCGACGTTCGCAGCTACACCGATGTGCTGACGTTTCACATCGGCAGCGAAGAGTACGGGCTGAGCATCGAGTACATCCGCGAGATCACGAAGTTCAAGCCGATCACCGAAGTTCCGCGCGTGCCCGGATTTGTCTCGGGAATCATCTTGGTGCGCGGGCAAGTGGTGCCGGTGCTGGATCTGCGGCTGCGTCTGCGCTTGCCAGGGGCCGGGGCCGGAACGCGATCGCGCATCTTGGTCGTCAGCCGTCCCGCGCTAGAGAGCGAAGCCAGCAACGAAGATGAGCGCGAGCCATTTGGCTTGATCATCGATCGCGTCAATCACGTGGTTCGTATCAACGATTCTGACGTGGAGCCACCGACGGTGCTCGCAGGTCACGAGTCCGAGTTTGTCGCCGGCATCTCGCGCATCAAGCTGGCTGGCGAGGAAGTGCCCAAGCCCGCGATGCGGTACGGCCCTGGACTGGTGGCGGCCGAGCAATATCGCATCGTCATCCTTCTTGACCTGCTGCGCGTGCTGACGTTCGAGCACGGCGGATCGATGAGGTTTTAATGTCGCAAGACCGAAGACCTCTACGGCCGATTTTGGCGCCCACGAAGGATCGCGCGGGCGACAAGGACAAGAACGATCTCGTCCAGCTCTGCGGATTCAAGGTTGGCGATGAGGAATATGCGCTGGGCATCGAGCGCATCAAGGAAATCATCAACCCGCTGCCCATTCGACGCGTGCCCAAGGCGCCGAAGATCGTCGAAGGCGTGGTTGAGCTGCGCGGACAAGTGCTGCCGGTCATCGACATGCGCAAGCGCTTCGAGGTGCCGCCGCTTTCACAGGAAGAGCTTGCGGATCACGCCATCATGCGAGCTCGCAAGTACCTGATTGTTCCCATTGACGATCGCAATCACGTCGGACTGATCGTCGATCGCGTGTCCGATGTGCTGCGCGTGACGCGCGACACCGTTGGGCCGCCGCCGCCACTTACCCAGAACGAGTACGCCCGATTCTTTGCCGGCGTCTGCCACCACCGAGGACGCATCCTCATGGTGCTGGCGCTGGATGCCCTTTTATCGTCCACCGAGAAGAGCAACTTGGCCGATCTAAATCAGGGCGCCAAGGGAGCATCGACATGACGGATCACGTTCCTGCTGCACACCTCGCTGAGATTGTCTCGATCCTGCGGGACGGAGACGAAGAAGCCCGCCTGGATGCGGTGCGACAGCTCAGCAAAGAGCCCGCTGATCCGGCGGAGCGCAAAGCCGCGCTGGCCGTGCTGATCGACGTCATGGGCGACGACGACTGGCAGGTCCGCAAGGAGGCCGTAGCATCGGTGCTGTGCTGGACCGACCTGCCGCTTCTTTCGGAAGCGCTCGTCGAAGCCATGGGCGAACCCGACAACGTCGGCCGACGCAACGCAGTCATCGAAGCCGTCATGCGCTTGGGGACTGTCTGCATCGATCCGCTCTTGCGCCATCTGCAGATGAAGCCAGAGCACCGCAAAGTACTGGTCGATGTGCTGGGCACCTTCGGCGATCCGCGCGTGATTCCAGCACTGGGCGAGACGCTAAAAGACGAGGATCCCAACGTCCGCATCGCATCGATGGAGCAGCTGGCGTCGTTTACCGGCGAAGAAGTGCTGCCTGTACTGCGCGACGCGCTGAAGAGCACCGATACGCTTGTCGTCTTGGCGGCGCTCGATGGGCTCAACCGGCAGCGCGATCAGCTTTCGGTGGCTGAGCTGCAGCCGTTGCTTTCAGAAGTGACGCTGCGCCCCGCACTGATGACGGCGCTCGGACATACCCAAGATGCTGCCGCTATACCTGCGCTGATCGAAGGCTTGATCGAAAAAGCACGCGGTGCGCGCGAGGCCGCGCTGGTGGGGCTCTATCGCTTGTACCAGTCGCTGCCCGCCGTCGGTCGCCAGCAGATCGTTGATGCGATTCGCAAGCTCGATGAAAACACCGTGCGCTCGATGACGCGTGCGCTGATGGAAGCGACACCACCCGTGCGCGAAGCCACCGCTGCGCTGCTTGGCTGGCTCGGCAAGCTTGAGCTCGTGCGACCGTTGGTGCTGGTGCTGGGGGATGGCGACAGCAGCGTGGCCGATACTGCATCGCAGGCGCTGATCGATCTTGATGCAGGCGACGCCGCCTTGCGCATCTTGGCCGATATTCTGCCCAGCGTCGATCCGCGCAGTCGTGGCAACGTCTGTCGTTTCTTTGCGCGCCATGCTGCGCTGGTGCAGGCGCGGGCTTCGGCTGCGCTGCGTGATCGCTTGGGAACGGTGCTTGTATCGACGCTCACCGACAAGAACGCGCAGTCAGCGAGTGCCGCGGCGCAAGCGCTGGGCGTGCTGGGCGACACGGGACATCGGGCTCGCCTGCAGCAGCTAGCCAGCGGCGGTGGACAAGCCGGCACGCTGGCCAATGACGTCCTTCGCAAGCTCGATGCTCGCGAAGCCGATGCCACGGTAGGTAACGGTCAAGCATCGTGATTGCCATCGGCTCTGGCGCAGCGGGCCCGTCGCGCCCGATCAGCCTGCATCCGCACGAGTTCGCGCTTTTGCGCGATCTCGTGGCGGAGCGCTTTGGCCTGCAATACGCCGACGAGCTTGCCTATCTGCTGGAGCGCCGCTTGCTTCCCCGCGTTGAAGCGCTGGGCCTGCGCAGCTTCCTTGACTATCACGATTACCTGACCAACAGCGCCATTCCCGAGAGCGAGCGCGATCACGAGCTGAGCGAGCTATTCGAACTGCTATCCACGCGCGAGACGTATTTCTTCCGCGAGAGCTATCAGTTGGATGCGCTGCGCAAAGAGCTTCTGCCTCAGCTCGCATACGCTCGACGTCACAGCAAGCGGCTGCGTCTTTTGTCAGCGGGCTGCGCCAGCGGCGAAGAAGCGTACAGCCTGGCGATTACGCTCTGTCAGAGCGGACTGTTTTCCGATTGGGACCTGCAGGTTATCGGCTGCGATCTATCTCAGCGAGCTCTGGATATCGCGCGTCAGGGCATCTATGGGCGTTCTTCGTTTCGCCAAGTCTCAGACGAGATTTTGCAGCAACACTTCTGCCAGCAGGCCGATGGCCGCCACAAGATTCGCGATGAGCTGCGCCGTCAGTGCCGCTTGCAATTTGTGCGCGCAAACCTAAGCGCACGCGAGCCAGAGTGGACGCGCTCAGCCGAAGACGCGAGCGAGCTGTGCGGGCCCTTCGACGCCATCTTTTGCCGCAACCTGCTTATCTATTTTGCGCGGGGACGGCGACTGCAGCTGCTTGCAAGCTTGGCGCAGCGGCTGGCCCCCGACGGAGTCTTGTTCCTTGGCCACTCAGAGTCACTGCACGAGCTAAAGACACCATTTGTCCTTCATCGGCTCGCTGGCGAGCTGGTCTATCGCGTGCCGCAAGAGAGCCCGATGAGTCCGTCAGCCGTTCATGCCGGCGACGCAAGCAACGCCCGGCAAGGTGGGTGAGCGGTCCATGAGTCCACCCAGCCAAACTCCGCAGTCTACGCGCCAGGGTCCTTCTGGGGGATCTTCGGGCCAAGCAGGCGGAGTTCAGGGACCGCTGCGAGTCATAATTGTCGACGACCAATCGACGATTCGGCAGGCGATCTGCGACTTGTTGAAGGGCGCGCGAGACATCGAGATCGTGGGCCAAGCAGCGGACGGCGACGAAGGGCTGATGTTGGTACACAACGTCAATCCCGATGCCATCCTGCTGGATCTAGAGATGCCACGGCTCGATGGCTTCACGTTCCTGCGCTTGCTGATGGCGAAGCGACCGACGCCTGTGGTGGTGGTGTCGAGTCACTCATCGCGCGAGAGCGTGTTTCGCGCGCTAGAGCTTGGCGCGATGGAGTTTGTTGCCAAACCAACCCGCATAAGTGGCGCCGGGGATCTGCAGCCGATTCGCGATGACTTGCTGCAGAAGCTGCGCATGGTACGCAGCCTCAAGCTGGACACGCTCGCGGCGCGCACGCGGGCTCATCGACTGAATCCTTCGTCGTCGCCGGGCATTCCGCAGGTCGCTGGAGCAACAGGCAGTTCACCAAGTGGCGTATCGGATGGCCTGCCATCGCGCGGTATGTCCAGCGATGACTTGTTCACCGCGCGTCTGACAACTGAGAATAGCTTTCTGCCAACTCGCCTGATCTGCATCGGTGCCTCGACGGGTGGGCCGCCTTCGATTCTGACGCTGCTTCAGGGCTTGGACACGCGCCTGCCTGCGACCTTTTTGATCACGCAGCACATGCCTGACATGTACACGCAGGCCTTCGCCGAGCGCCTGCGACGCGCTACGCACTGGCCTGTGCGCACTGCGACCCCCGGCGATGCGATTGCCCAAGGCGAGGTCCTAATTGCCAGCGGTGGTGCATCGCTGTGTATCGTCCGCGAGGGACCGTTCTTGATCGTCGAGCCGCCATCGTCTTCGCAAACACCGGATGCGCAACGAAGTGGCTCTGGCAGTCAGAACATTCCGATGGGGCTTGGCAGTGCGCCTTCTCCCTCCATCGATCGCATGCTCATGTCGGCGGCATCGGCCATGGGCGAACGCGTGATTGCTGTGCTGCTGTCGGGCATGTCGGGCGAGGGCATTTCTGGCATCCAAGCCGTTCGTGCAGCCGGTGGCCGTGTCATCGTTGAGTCGCCCGAGTCGGCGATCATGACGGGTATGCCACAGGAAGCCATCCGTTCCGGCGCTGTGCATGAAGTCGTTCCGCTGCGGCGCATGGCCGATACGCTGACTCGCCTCGTTCTGAACAAGCGCTGAGCATCTTCTGCGACAGGCTCACGCAGGCGGCTGCGCAGGGGCAGGCAACCGACACCGCGAAGTCACGCAGCGCAAGCAGAAAGCAGGCCGCAGTCACGTTTTCCCCCCACGATTGGCGACGGTTTTGGTACAAGGTAACGTGTGACTCGTATCAGCATTCGCGCGCGTGGCCTCGCTGAGCCGATCACCAGCGAAGTAGGCCAGGGCATCGCTCTGCTCGTGGGAAGAACCCCGGACGTTGGGCGGTTGCAGGCGCGTGTCGCAGCCGGAACGCCGCTGCCCAACTTGGGTCACTATCAGGTCCAGACTCTGCGGGTCGAGTCGCCTCGGGTTTCGGGCAACCATCTGCTCATCTGGGGCGATGCCGATTCGACCTCGCTGGTCGATCTGAGCAGCCGCAATGGATCCTGGCTGCGCCTGCAAGATGGCCAGCGCATCTCGCTGTCGGGTGCGCTTGAGGTCACGGCGGATCTGGCCGGTCCGATCCAAGCCGAAGCACGACTGTCCCTGCCCGAAGATGCCGACTGGACGAACGAAAAGCAGTTCAGTCAAGCCGTGGTGCATGCGCTGGCGGACTGGCTGCACCGCTTGGGTGTGAGCGCACGCTTGGTCCACGTGACGCAGACGCGCACCGAAGAGTCCGAGAGCAGCTTTCTTTTGGCGGACGACACCACGCTGCAAGTGCGCGGCATGGAGACGATCACGCAGGACTTTTCGTGGGCGTCCATTTTGGATCGCATCCGCGCGTACGTTCACGAACAGAACCGCCGCTTTGAGCAGTACCAACGGCGCGGCGATGGAATGATCGTGGCGTCACGCGGCCTGCGAGAGGTGCTGCGGCGCGTCGGTGACGCCGCAGCGCGAGGACAGCGCTTGATCCTGCTTGGGCCGACGGGTGTGGGCAAAGATCTGTTGGCTCGCTGCTATCACCGCTATTCGCAGCGCGAAAAGGGTCCATTCGCAGCGCTCAACTGTGCGCTTCTCGACAAAGATCTTTTGTATGCGCAGCTCTTCGGGGCGCGGCGCGGCAGCTTTACCGGTGCGGTCAGCGACATCATCGGGGCGGTCGAGTCCGCGCACGAAGGCACGCTGTTTCTCGACGAGCTGGGCGAGATGTCGCTGGATGTGCAGCGCGCTCTTTTGCGGTTCTTGGATACGCGTGGCGAATACCAGCGCCTGGGAGATCCGCGACCGCGCCGCGCCGATGTGCAAGTGGTCTGTGCCACCAACGTTCCCATCGACGATCCCAGCTTCCGCACCAACCGTTTCCGCGAAGACCTGTGGTATCGCCTGGCCGCTGCTGTGGTGCATGTACCGCCGCTGCGCGAGCGCCCCGAAGACATCTTGGCGTTTCTGATGAGCCGTGTCTTGCCAGGTGGCACTCTGCGCGTGTCCGAGGCGTTGACCGATGATGCTCTGGAGCTTCTGCTCGCCGACACATGGCCGGGTAACTTCCGCGATCTGGAACACTTCATCGAACGTCTGCCTTTGACCAATGAACCGCAGAGCATCAGCCGGGCCGTCTGCGAGGCAGCACTGCGACAGGGGCGTGGTACCGATCGCAGTCCGTCGCAAGACAGCATGCTTCCCCGCGAGAAGCTGGCGGCGCGCCGGCCGCGTACGGTCGAAACCACGCGAGCCAACGGCGCGCTGAATTGGCGGGACATCACCGTGGCGGCCGTCGATGCATTTCTGGAAGACAACGGCGATGGCGCCTTGTCCTGGGGTCAGCTTCACGAGTACGTCGAGAAGTACCTGAAGCCTGTCTTTGTCGCGCAGTCTTGCGATCTGTCGCAGATCGATGAGCTCAGCAAGACGCTTAACTACTCTGCCCTGGCGCGGCGACTCAACGTGGCGGACGGCAGCACGATCAAGATGCACTTGGGCCGCTACGTCGATCGGTTCCGTGGACCGCGCGGCAAGCGCCCCCCTGGCTCTGCGACCTAGCCACGAACAGCAAGGCGCCCGGTCTGACGCCTGCGCGTTTCGTGATATGAGGGCAGACATGATTCGCCCCTTCCGCGGCACTCGGCCGCAGCTTGACCCCAGCGTCTATGTCGCTGCCAACGCTTCGATCATCGGCGATGTTCACATCGGCCCGCGATCGAGTGTGTGGTTCGGTGCCGTCATCCGCGGTGACGTGTTCCACATTCGCATCGGCAGCGAGACGTCGATTCAAGACAACACGGTCGTACACGTGACGCACGATCGCTTTGCGACCCAGGTCGGCAATCGCGTGACCGTGGGCCACTCTGTGACGTTGCACGGCTGCACGATTGGCGACCTATGCATCATTGGCATGGGCGCAACGATCCTCGATCAGGTCGAGGTTGGCGAGCACTGCATCGTCGGGGCAGGCTCGCTTTTGACGCCGGGAACCAAGGTTCCACCGGGGCACTTGGTGGTTGGAGCCCCGGCGCGCGTCAAGCGTCCGCTATCGGAAGCCGAGATCGAATGGCTCGCCGCATCCGCCGCGCACTACGTCGAGCTTGGGCGGATCTATGCCCAAGAAGACGCAGAGCTTGAGCGTAACAGTCGTGGCTGAGTGAGAAGAAGCGGAGACGAAGCAGGGAAAACGGAGCGAGCGGAAAAGGGAGCGAGGCGAGAGAAGCGAACGAGCAAAGCGGGCAGCAGCGAGGTCTGCCCGCCATGGCGAGACGACTATTCGTCGTAGTCCTCTTCGCCTTCCTCGCGTGCCTTGCGGCCCTTCTTCTTGGCCTTCTTGTCCTTGGCCTGCGCAAACAGATCGCCCAGCTTGGCGCCCATGTCCGAGCCGCCTGCGTAGCCCTGCGCCGCCGACACCTCGGCCTTGCGCTGCGCTGCCTTGATCGAAAGACCGATCTTGCGCTCTTGCGGGTCGAGCGAGATGACTTCGACCTGAACGTCCTGGCCGGCCTTGAGCACGTTGCGTGGGTCTTCGACGCGCTCTTCCGAGATCTCAGAGACGTGAACCAAGCCCTCGACGCCCTTCTCAAGCTCAACAAACGCGCCGAAGTCGAGCACCTTCTGCACCTTGGCGGCGACCACTTTGCCAACCGGGTACTCGTAGGGGATGCGATCCCATGGATCCGGGATCAGCTGCTTGATGCCCAGCGAGATCTT
>CAZKOY010000123.1:0-16316 GCA_964554495.1 uncultured Myxococcales bacterium | reverse complement strand
GTCCGGGCGCTCGCAAGCGTGGGTTCTCGCGTCGCAAGGTCTGCCGCTTCTGCGCGGACCAGACGCTGGCTATCGACTACAAGGACCCGCAGCTTCTCAAATACTTCATCACCGATCGCGGCAAGATCATTCCGCGACGCATCTCGGGCAACTGTGCCAAGCACCAGCGTAAGGTCGCCTTGGCCGTGCGTCGCTCGCGCATGATCGCGCTCATGCCTTACACCGTGATGGGCGACTAGGAGATCACGATGCGGATCATCTTGCGAGAAGAAGTGCCGAATCTCGGGAAGGGCGGCGAAGTGGTCTCGGTGAAGCCGGGCTATGGCCGCAACTTCCTGATCCCGCAGGGGCTGGCTGTCTTGGCGACCGAGCGCAACGTGCGTCAGGTCGAGCACCACAAAAAGGTCATTGCCGCCCGCAACGCCAAGCTGCAGAAGGATGCGCAGTCCGTCGCGGACAAGATCGCTTCGCTTAGCGTGCGCATCGAGCGTCAGACGGGCGAAGGCGGCAAGCTGTACGGCTCGATCAGCACCCGCGATGTCGAAGAGGCCGTGCGTGCGCTGGGTGTGACGATCGACCGCAAGAAGCTGGTGATCGAAAGCCCGATCAAGAACACGGGCGAGTACACCGTCGAGCTGAAGCTGGGCCAAGGCGTGGTTGGCAAGATCAAGCTGACCGTCGCGGAAGCCAAGTCTGCGTCCTAGCTCCTGCCTGTTTCCTGCCGTTTTTCCCCACCTGCTTTCTTCCCAACGCAGTTCTGCCAACGCCTGATGCCGGCCACATAGCGCGTGGTCGGATGTCGCGATGCATGGGCATCGCCGCGCGGGCTTTTGGGTGCGGGGTGTTGAAAGCGGGGGCTACAGCGCAAAGGCGGCGCGGAACAAGATCTCGTGCTCGGGCGTGCGATAGAACGGATACGTGGGCTGCATCAGCGGACCAGCCGGTGGGAAGCGCACGTCTCCCGAGATCACGGGCATGTTGCCGTCGAGATAGTTGAGGAAGTAGTTGGCCGAGAAGCGCACGTGACGGGACAGCCAAAGGTTCACTGCCAAGCCGAAGGAGTCTACCGAGACATTGCCGAGGATGGCGCGCTGTTCGTCGCTGAGGCCCAGACCTTCCTGTGCGATCTCGTCGTGCTCAGCGAACATGCGCTCATAGCGGGCGCTGATATACAGGCCAACGGGGAAGGACTCTTTGCCTTTCTTGAAGCCGGCCCAGCGCGGCGGAATTTCTTGCCCGGCCGTCGGCAGCATCGTCGGTGAGCCGACAATCCAGTACCACATCTGCAGATAGAACGACGTACCGCGGCGGTTGATGTTGCCCGACAAGGCGCGCGACAGTGGAACGTTGTTGGCAGCGTCGGTCGCCATCGGTCGATAAATGCCAATCCCGTCGCGCTCGCTGCGGACTAGCTCAAAGCGCCAGCCGATGGGGCCGATGGGGACATTGACCTCGATGGCCCACTTGAGGATCGAGCCGTTGGGTACAAGTCGATTGCCATTTCCGAAGACGGGCGGCACGAAGACCACGGCTGCGTTGCTGGACAGCGGCGGGAAGGCGTCGTAGGGAACATCGACGCGCTGCCCATACCAGAACGAGGCGCCGACCCAAATCTCGGACAGCCAGCGCGTGGCGCTAGCCCGTTGCAGCAGAGCCAGCGGTGCGAAATAGGCGCGGCCGATGACGTCGAAGTGATTGTCCGGGTTTCTGACGTTGCCGCCGTCGCCATTGAAGATGCCGACCTCGTACCGCAGGAAGCGCTGCGGTGCCAAGCCATGCACCATGACGCCGATCTCTTTGTTCATCGGCACGGCGAACGAGCGCACGGTGATCGAGCGCTCCATGAAGTCGATGTACTTGTCGACGGTGCGGTTTTCGAGCGTAAATGGCGCGTCAAACTGCCCGATCTGGATGTTCGCCCACGGGGTGTAGTTGACGTTGACGAACACGTCGCTGATCTGCGCCGACTGGAACATGACCGGGATGCTGGCGAACTCTCCAGCCAGCATGTAGTCGAAGTGCTTGAGGACGGTGCCGTTGAACTCGGCGCGGGCACGACGGATGAAGATGGTGTCGCGCGGACGTTGATCGTTGACGCCGTCCTGAACGCCAGGGGTCTCTCCGCCAACGCGAATGTCACCGCGATTGGGGAAGAAGAAGGCGTCGATGTTGAGGCGACCGTTGGGATAAAACACAAAGTTGCTGTCGCGCGAGCGCAAGAAGGCAGCGCCGTTGGTGTAACCGGCCAGAGGGGCGTCTTCGTCGCGTTCAAAGCCGACGGTATCGTTGGCAGCGGCAGCAAGCGGGGCTGTCGGGGCTGGTGACACTGCGAGCGGCGCCGTCGCAGCCGCCGCGACTCGAAGGCCCGTCGGCGCGATCGGAGGCGTGCTGGGTTCAGGGGTACGCTCGACCGCGGCCTCTTCGGCGTGAGCCCAAGCGGCGATGTGGATGCCGGCGCTCTGCGGCGCCAGCAGTGAGCTCAGCAGCGCCGACAGTGCGCCGACCCAAGAGGCAAAACGTATGGTGCGGAAACGTCCCTGTGAGCGGCACACGGTTCGCAATGGCTGCGGAGGCAGACTCGATTGGACGAGAGGGATCACCACCTGCCCATGATAGTGGGGGAGCCGAGAGCAAGACAGCAGAAAAAGCCACTATATCGCGGCGATAGATTTTCTAGTTTCCGCGGATGGCTTCTTTGGGCCAGTGCGCCGCGAAGTGATGCAAGGGACCATGACCTTCGCCGATACGCAGCTTCGCGGCAGCCGCGATGGCCTGCTGCACGTACTGACGGGCAGAAATGACCGCGCTGCGAAGGGACTCACCACGAGCGAGGCCAGCCGCGATGGCGGCGGCATATGTACAGCCGGTGCCATGCGTGTTGCGCGTGACGATGCGCGGCGCCACAAGCCGCATGGGGAGCTTGCCATCCCAATAGAAGTCGTCGCTGTTTGTGCCGTGCGGGTCGATGTGGCCGCCTTTTAGAACGATGCTCTGCGCGCCTAGATCACGCAGTCGACGGCAGCACGCAAGCAGTGCGGCATCGGTCGCGGGCCCGGCACACGTTGCTGATCCGGCTGGAAAGATCTCCGCTTCCTGAATGCCCAGCAGCGCGGCGGCTTCGGGCAGATTGGGGGTCAATACGGCGGCACGCGGCAGCAGCCGATCACGCAGAGCCTCCACGGCATCGCGAACCAGCAAGGGCGCGCCACTTTTGGACAGCATGACCGGGTCCAGCACCACCGGGATCTGCGGCACGGCCTGCAGCACATCGGCGACGACGTGAATGACCGCGGCACTTTCGAGCATGCCAAGCTTTATGGCATCGACGGGCAGGTCGCTGAGTACGGCTTCGATCTGCGCTTTTACGAAGCTGGGGCTGATCGAATGAACGGCGCGAACGGTCCTGGTGTTCTGCGCCGTAAGGGCCGTCACAGCGGCTGCGCCATAGACGCCCAGCGCCGAGAACGTCTTGAGGTCGGCTTGGATCCCGGCGCCTCCACTGGGATCGGAGCCGGCAATGGTGAGAGCAATGGCAGGGCGGGTCATGATTCACTGCGGACGGGCGGAGGGACGGAATACGTATAGCGCCACACGCGCGATCCCACGGGCACGCAGCGGCGTGCGATGACTTCTTGACCCCACGCCGCAGGAAGCATCTCGGGGCCCCAGATCAGAATGAGGCTGTGATCCTGGTCGCCATGCGGGGCGGAGCCAGGCAGGACTTCGCCGACCACTTCCACAACTTCATGAGCCCGTCGCGGCACGCCCTCGCTGGCATCACCGTCGGGAGCAGGAAGGATCTGCGTCAACTCAGCGTCGCGTTCGTCACCTAGCGCATGCAGCACGAGCACGCGGCCAGGCAGGCGCAGCGGCCAGCGCAGGGTCAGGCGATCCCCAGACTGCAAGGCGCCGAGCGATGTTGTGGCCAGACCGCCAGGCTGCGGGCCGGTAGTGCAGTGGGTCGGAGGCGGGCGCTCGACGACCACGGCGGCTTGGCGCTGGACCGTAATGTGCGCGCAGTCGTCGAGGGAACCTTGGGCCCGACGGACCAACTGCCGCCACCAGTGCGAGCTAGGCAGGGCTGCCTCTTTCAGAGCCTGTGCCAGCCAGTCGCGCTGGGCTGCTTGTTGTGCGTCGCCTTCGGCTGGGGATATGGCGAGGGCCGGCAGGCCGGTGCCATCGCGGTGTCCGGCATTCCACAGCAAGAGCTCTTCGATGGACTCGCGCTCGGCGTCGATATCGGGAAGCTCATGCCACAGATCAAGCAGGGCGGGCGTCGCGGAGTGGGCATCCGCCGACTTGGTTAGGGCCCACTGATCGAGCGTTGGGATGAGCAGGTCATAAAGCTGCAGGATCTGGCGCTCGGCTCCGGTGCGGTACTCGTCGCTGAGAGCGGCCTGCGCACGGGCAACCAGATCGCGGGCGGCTTCGGCTACATCAGTGGGAGCCAGAGGGCGCCAGCGAGATCCAAGGCGCTTCACAGCGGCTCCTGCGGCCCTGCTTTCTGTTTGGCTGCGTCCGACGACGGGGTCCCGCGACGGAAGGTCAAGCGCAGGTGCTCGCCGACGTGGCGGCCATAGAGAACCAGGAAGACCAGCGCCAGAACTGCATACAAGCCGGACAGGGCATAGCGAACGCCGGGCTGCTGAAATGGCAGCTGAACGATAAACAGCACGAAAAGCAGGATGGCTTTCCAGCCGTTCAGGCGGCCATTGAGCAGAAACGCGACGCCGAGCAGGCTCTGCGTGGCGGTGAGAACAAGCTCTTCGGTCTGCCGTGCATCCAGCTCAAGGGGCGTGACGCGTCCCATCGCGCCGGAGTACACAATCGGCAAGGTCCCGACGAGCAGCGTCCACTGGTTCACTTTGGAAGACAAGAGGGCGGACATGCCTGCTGCGCCGTGACCACGGAGCGCAAAGATGGACGCCACCAAAAGCTCCGGGGCTTCCGAGGCAAGCGGCGCCAGCCACTGCACCAACAGGAAGCGGTCGATACCAAGCTGAGTGCCGCTGTTGATCAGCGACTCCGCAAAGGGCTTGGCATCGGCAAGCAGTGTGGCCATGGCCAACAGCAACAGTGTTCCCACGGCAACGCGACGAGATCTCGCAGGCAGCTCACCGAGATCCTGCGCGACTCCGGCCAGCTCTGGCTCGGCTTCATCTTGGCTGCTGACTCGCCACAGATAGAACACGAAGAGAAGGAGCATGCCGATGCCATTCCACACCGCCATCTGCCGCATAAGAGGCATCGCCAAGGACCAAACGGTCGCTAGGCTCAAGATCGTGAGGTCGATGCCATACCCAGGCGACATGCGCACAGCGAGACCGGCAACATCGGGCTCCTCGGAGTTGCCGTTGCCTGCGCCTTGGCGCCTGGAGCGCGTCGTGAAGTAGATGCTGCACAGTGCCACCAGCGACCAGCCGACACCAATCAGCAAGCGGTTCGAACCGGTCATGTTGGCCACCGCGTAGTGGCGATAGGATTCGTCGCGGGCAGCAGCGGCGGCGAAGTAGAGGTCGACCGCGTATTCCGGCAAGACCGCAATGAAGGCAAGGATGGCCATCGAAAGGCCGCTGGATAGATCGACTTGAAGAGCCTCGGCCGCCCACGCCAACAGAAAGGCCGCAGCCAGAACAGAGGAACCAAAGGCTAGCAATGCCACCGGAGCCGGCATGCTCACATGCGCCAAGCGAAGGATGATGCCCACGATTGCGCAGGAGACCGCGATGACGAGTCGCACCGTCGATGCGGAAGAAAAGCCCGTGTGGTTTGCTGCTCGTTCGCTCAACGACACCCCTCGCTGCCGGTTTGACCGAGTGTTGCCAAAGTCTTGAAAGACTACGCGGGTGGTGCCTCTGGCGCAACATGAAGGCGCAGTCGGATGATAAGATGCTCGACGTGATGGCGTCGGTGCGACAGCGATGGGGAACGTGGCTGGCGATCTCGACTGTGGCTCTGTCCTGCCAAGTTGGAACGCGCTCGCACCATGCTCCGGGATATGCGGCCGGGCCGGCGCCAGCGACGGCAGCGGGGCAGGGGACGGGGACCACGGCACGGGCCGAGCCAGAAGGCAACTCAGCCAAGCTGGGCCTTGTGAACCCCAGCGCACCGAGCGGCGCTGCCGTTCCACCACACGAACTGCGGGCAGCGGCTGTGGTCGATGCCGGAGCAGTGAGCGCGTCGGCCTCGACGGTGGCAAGCCAGGCGACGACAGCTAGCCCGGCGCGCTATGCCGGGCCGGTGCCACAAGGGCGCGGCGATGCACAGCGCAGCGGACGCAGCCCATACCGATTGAGTGGCGCGCAGCCCAAAGAGCTCTGGCGAGTCTGCACACAGGGCAGTATCGCTGCGGCTCCGACGATTGCTAGCGACGGGACGGTGATCTTTTCCTCGCATGATCGCCATGTCTATGCCGTAAGCGCGCAAGGCATGGTCCGCTGGAAGCATCGCACCGGAGACATGATCTGGTCGGCTGCTGCGCTGCTTTCGTCTGCGATGAGCCCAACGGCGGCAACGCAAGAAGCGCTGGCTCTGGTGGGCTCAGATGATGACAAGCTGCGGGCACTGCGTGTCACAGATGGCAGCGTGGCGTGGACGTTGTCGCCAGGGGGCTGTCGCTGGTCGACCGGGCGCGGGCCCGAAGCGTCGCGCTGCGACATCGAAGACGTCACGCTCTCGGCAAACGGTGTGGCCTATTTTGCGGGGGCCGCCATCTATGCAGCCAGCGCCGAGGGCAAGCTGCTGTGGACGTATTCGCCCGAGCATCCGCCGGACAAGAAGCCGCACTGCTCATCGGCTCCCGCCATTGCTCTCGACGGAAGCCTGCGAGCGGTCTGCCACGATGTGCTCTATGCCTTGGGCCCGGATGGCAGTAAGCGCTGGCAAATAGAAGGACCTGGGGAATTCGAAAGCGCTCCCGCCGTTGGGCCGGATGGCACGTCGTATATCGGTGATGAAGCCCGTCGCCTTCTGGCAATCGATGCGCAGGGACAGCAGCGTTTCTCGTTCATTAGCGGGGGGCCTGTGCGTGCGGCTCCCGCGCTGCGCAGCGATGGTGTGGTCGTGTTTGGTGCATATGACGGAGTGCTGTATGCGCTGCGACCCGACGGCTCGCTCGCTTGGAGCTTTGCGTCCGCTGACAGCATCCAGTCGGCGCCCGTTGTCGACGCAGATGGAGCCGTGGTCTTTGGCTCTCGCGACAACCGGATCTATGCGCTGTCAGCGGACGGCCGCTTGCGCTGGTCGATTCAGTTAGAAGAAGACATCGATGGAGCCCCGACGCTGGGACCCGATGGGACGCTGTATGTCGGCAGCGACGATCGCTGCCTGCACGCGTTCAGATAGACAGGCGAGACGCTAGGGCGCGGGATTCGGGGGGGCCTTCTTGCCGAAGACCTTGCGGAACAGAGCCGTGATCGGATCGTAGTGCTCGTCGACGACGCGCTCTTTCAGCGGAATGATCGCGTTGTCGGTGATGTGGATGCCTTCGGGGCAGACCTCTGTGCAGCACTTGGTGATGTTGCAGTAGCCGATGCCCAGCTCTTCCTTGAGCTGATCGATGCGGTCGCCTTGATCGGCGGGGTGCATCTCAAGCCCGGCGGCCCGCACCATGTACCGCGGGCCCGCGAACGAGAACTCGTGGTGGTCGCGCAAGACGTGGCAGACGTTCTGGCACAAGTAGCACTCGATGCACTTGCGGAACTCTTGTGCGCGGTCGATCTCGTACTGAAAAATCTTCCACTCACCGTCGGGACCCTTGGGGGCCGGACGAAACGGCGTGATCTTTTTGTTGTTGCGATAGTTCTGGCTGACGTCGGTGACGAGATCCTTGATGTGCGGGAAGGTCTTCATCGGCTTGACCAGGATCGGCCCACCCTCTGCCGCCTTGATCGCGTCGACCATGCGCGTCATGCACATCAGCCGCGGCTTGCCGTTGATCTCGGCGCTGCAGCTACCACACTTGCCCGCTTTGCAGTTCCAGCGACAAGCGAGATCAGGAGCCTGCGTCGCCTGGATCTGATGCACAGCATCGAGGACGACCATGCCCTCTGAGACCTCAACGGTGTAGTCCTGCAGCTCGCCGCTCTCGGCGTCTCCGCGATAGACCCGCAGGGTGACTTTCTGCGTGCTCATCTTTTTTCCTTCTTGTGGTTACTGCGGCGCTTTCTCATCGTGAGCCAGAGCGTGTAGCTCAGTTGGCATCTCGGGCAGTGGCTGCTTTTCCAGCACCATCTGACCCTCGCCGCCCTGTCGCAGAACGTTGTTCCACTTGCCCTCTTCTCCGACGCTGTCGGGGAAGTCGATGCGCATATGGCCACCGCGGCTCTCTTTGCGCGAGAGCGCAGCCATGGTCAACGCCTCGGCGCAGATCAGCAGGTTGTTCAGATCCAGCACCTGATGCCAGCCGGGGTTGTAACGACAGTCGCCGACCACCGACACTTTCTTGGCGCGCTCTTTGAGCGAGGCGATGTCCTGCAGCGCCTTTTCGAGCTCGTTTTGCACGCGAGCGATGCCGACGTTGGCTTCCATTGTCGTCTGCAAATCCGATGTGACGGTGAACGCGTTCTCAGCCGATGGGCGATCGAACGGCTCGTACATCTCTTTGACGATGCGCTCGACTTGTGTGTCGTCCGTCTGCGGGATGTCTTTTTTCCCCTTGGCGTAGTTCGACGCCCCCAGGCCAGCGCGGCGACCAAACACCAAGAGATCCGAAAGCGAGTTTCCGCCCAGGCGATTCGCGCCGTGCAGACCACCGGCCACTTCGCCGGCCGCAAACAGGCCGGGGATCGTCGCCATTTGCGTCTCGGCATCCACGCGCACGCCGCCCATGATGTAGTGCGCCGTCGGGCCGACTTCCATCGGCTCTTTCGTGATGTCGATGCCGCCAAGCTCTTTGAACTGGTGATACATCGACGGTAGCTTCTTTTTGATGTAGTCGGCGCTGCGGCGCGAGGCGATGTCCAAGAACACGCCACCATGGGGGCTGCCGCGGCCTTCTTTGACCTCGCGGACGATGCAGCGCGCGACGTGGTCACGCGTGAGTAGCTCGGGCACGCGACGCGCGGTCTTGTCGCCAGCCAACCAGCGATCGGCTTCGGCTTCATTGTCAGCGGTGTCAGCCTTGTACAAGTCGGGGATCGACTTGAACATGAAGCGCTCGCCCTTGCTGTTCTTGAGAACTCCGCCCTCGCCGCGCACGCCTTCGGTCACGAGGATGCCGCGCACCGACGGTGGCCACACCATGCCGGTGGGGTGGAACTGCATGAACTCCATGTCGATGAGGTCGGCGCCAGCCAAGTAAGCCAGCGCGTGCCCGTCACCCGTGTATTCCCAAGAGTTGCTGGTGACGCGGAAGCAGCGGCCAATGCCACCGGTCGCCAAGACCACCGCCTTGGCGCGGAATACGATGGGGCGCCCGCTCTCTCGCCAGTAGCCGACAGCGCCCGTGATGGCGTTGTCGGTCTTGAGCAGGCGATAGATGGTGCATTCCATGTGGACGTTGATCTTCTTTTCAACCGTCCGATCCTGCAGCGTGCGGATCATCTCAAGGCCGGTGCGATCGCCGACGTGGGCGAGGCGCGGGTACTTGTGGCCGCCGAAGTTGCGCTGAAGGATTTTTCCATCGGGCGTGCGGTCGAAGACAGCGCCCCAGTTTTCAAGCTCGCGGACGCGATCGGGGGCTTCCTGAGCGTGGATCTGCGCCATGCGCCAGTTGTTGAGGAACTTGCCGCCGCGCATCGTGTCGCGGAAGTGGACTTTCCAGTTGTCGCGCGTGTCGACGTTCGCGAGTGCAGCCGCCATGCCGCCTTCGGCCATGACGGTGTGAGCTTTACCAAGCAGGGACTTGCAGACTAGGCCGGTCTTGACTCCGGACTCTGCCGCTTCAACGGCGGCTCGCAGACCGGCGCCGCCAGCGCCGATCACCAGGACATCGTATTCGTGCGTCTCGTAAGGAAGGCTCATGTTCGGTTTTCCAGTGCGCAGCTCTTGGTGCGGGTTCGGTGCGGCCTAAAACAGGCGAGAGTCCTGCAGAAGCCCCATGGCACAGAGCCGGATGTACACGTCGGTCAGGCCGACCCAGATCATGCTGACCCAAGCAAACTGCATATGGCGTCCATTCAGCCAGCTGACGCCTCGCCACAGAGTGTGGCGCTGCTTGCCGAAGGTCAGACAGCTCCAGCAGTCGTGCTTTCCACCGATCAGGTGACGGAATGAATGGCAGCTAAAGGTATATAGACCTAGAAGCACCACGTTGACCATCATCACCAGCGTGCCCAGGCCGATGCCAAACTGGCCGTCCCAGATGCAGGCCTCGACGGTGTCCTTGACCAAGATGCCCCAGACGAGGATGGCCAATGCCAGGAAGAAGCGGTGCAGGTTCTGCAAGATAAAGGGGAAGGCGCGCTCGCCGCTATAGCCCGAGGGCTTGCCTTCTCCGACGGCGCAGCCCGGCGGGTCGAGGAGGAACGCCCGGTAATACGCCTTGCGGTAGTAGTAACAGGTCAATCGGAAGCCCAGCGGCGCACCCAGGATCAAGAACGCAGGGGACAGCCAAGGCGGCAGCCACTCTGGCTTGAGCAACGGCGAATAGAAGGGCGAGAGGTACGGACCGAAGCGGTAAAACTCGTTCTGCCAAGCCGCCCACGTCGCGTAGATGCTAAAGCCACCGAAGGCAATCGCGAACAGAAGCGGCGACAGCCACCATGCATCTTTGCGGTCGGTCGCACCCAGACTTAGGGTGACCATTCCTTGTGGTCGCAACATCCCAATTTCTCCGTCACCAATTCAAGCTCACCACCCATGTGAAGACTCGACAGGGGTGGAATGGAAGGCGATCCAATAGAGCCGCTCCGTCCCGCGGAAGTCAAGCATCAATCAGGGTGTGGGCGCGTGCGCTGGCGCAGTCACCGGACTCGCAAGAGGAGGCGTCGGTATGGACGGAGCGCTCTAGCCACGTGCAGGCTGCGCAAAGGGACAGAGCCAGCGTCGGGTCAGCACGGCCCAGTCGTTTGGCTCTCTCGGCTCTGTACGCGTTCCATTGCCGTCAGGTCTTGGGTTTGCCTGGGCGTGGGCTGTGCTCGCTTCCGCTCTCGCCGGCTGCGTCTTGCGGTGAGCGAGTGACCGAGCGTGCCGAGCCTGGCCCGGCAGCAGGTGGGGTCGAACTGCGCGGTGGCCACGAGCGGTCCCGACTGTCGCCGCGATCGTCCGAAGAGTGACTGCCTGTCACTGGACCTGCTGGCGCTGAGCCTGAGACGGGCTTGCCAGGGGGAATCGACTGCGTCGCTCGACTCTGTGGCGAGTCACCGGGTCGCGCTGGGTGTGACGAGATCAGCGAGCTATCAGGAGGCACCGAGGGGCGGGTTCGAGCCGTCGGCGACAGCGGTGTCGACGCGCGGGCTCCCTCGCTTGGAGAGGGGACAGTAGACCGTGGCGGCAGACCATCGGGAGGGTACGAGGGGGGCGTGGGGTCTTCGCCATAGCTCTCGGGGGCGCGCCCCGGCAGAGGCGGCAACCAAGGCCCTGAGTTGCTAGAGCGCGGTGCTTCCCCGGCTTTCCAGTCGTTTCGCCAGCGACGAGCGACATTCAATCCGAGCTCGTAGCCATCCACGATCTCAGAGCGACCATCTGAGGCCGTTACGACCACCTTGGTGATGTCTCCCGATGCCCCCAAAGAAAGCGCGATCCAGGCGGTGTTGTCCGCCGTTTGCCAGCGGCAGCTCTCTCGCCCTTTTGTTGCGACAAGCCGCCACTCTAGGTCGCGCTCTTTGGTCACGAGGCGAGAATATCATGAATGCTCCTCACGATCTACAGCCAGCCAGCGCCGTGAAGGAGGATGTTTGGGCTCGGAAGGGCGCGCATGCAAACGGCCGGAACGGAACCAGTGAGTCAGCGGTGTCGGATGCAGGACTCGGGGTTTCCGATGAATCGGGCCGTTCGGTGCTTGAGCTATCGCAGATCGCGCAGGTCAAGCTGTGGGCTGAGATCTTCGCCCAAGGCGGCTGCTTCTGGGGGAAGATGCAGGTCGCCTGTGGCAAGCGGCGCGGCAAGCGGCGCGGCAAGCGGCGCGGCAAGCGGCGCGGCACCGGTCACCACCTCGACATCCTCGGCGCGCACCAAAGCCAAGCGATGGTTCCAGGCAATCTGATAGTACAGCGTGCGATCGAAGACGAGCTGATGGGAAGACTCCGCCAGCGTCGGTGCATAGACCTTAGCCCAGTAATAGTCGGCAGTGACCGGCCCTTGCGCGACATAGCGCTGCCCCATGGGCATGTCATAGATCTTCTCAAGCTTCTGCGGCACCGTCGGAGGCGGGTACGCAGCATCCTGCGGGTAGCCGCCGCCATAGACCGGGATGCTGGTGCGCATCGGCATGCCGCCTGCCTTGGGCGTAATGACGATCTTTGGCGACTGCGGCACACGCGTGGAGGTCCGGCCGGGGTTCTTGAACCAGGCCTTGACGCCGCTGAAAAAGATGGCGTCCCAGTCGCCTTTGCGCTCGACACGATAGAAGTATCGTCCGGTGCCGAGCTTGTTGCCCCAGTTGAACATGCGATCGCCGGGCGTCGTCGGGAAGTAGGGGTTGGTGATCAGCGGGGCCGTGTCCGAAGGGCTTTCGTGCAGGTAGACGAAGTTGCTGGGCTGCGGCGGCACCGAGCGGCAGTCGGGGGGCGAACCGGCAGGCACAGGATAGCAGTACGAAAGCGGCGGCCGATTGCGTTCATAGTCGGGGTGCAGGCTGATCACCGTGGCATCAGGGCCGGTGTCGGGTTGATCCGCGCGGCGGGCCGGGGTCTCGCTCTCGCCACGGACCATTCGCATGAATCGATCCCAGTTCCAGTATGGTCCGGGATCCCAGTGCATGGCCGGCTGGCGGGCCTGTGTCAGGCCAGGGACCTCGTCATGGCCGATGATGTGCTCGCGATCGAGCGGCACGTTATAGCGACGGGCCAAGTGGCGCACGAGCGCGGCGGAGGACGCATACAGTTCGTCGGTGAACCAGGCATGCCCTTCGGCAGAATAGGCCTCGTGCTCGATGCCGACCGAGTGCATGTTGTAGTACCAGTTGCCGGCGTGCCAAGCGACGTGTAGTGGCGAGACAAATTTAGTGACCCGTCCATCGCTGGAACGAATCAGATAGTGAGCCGAAGCTGAGCGGCTGGGGTCGCTGAAGATGCGGATCGTGCCTTCGTAGCTGACCTCGGTGGTGTGGATGACGATGTAGCGAATGTCTTGGCCATCGCGCTGGCGGTTCGCCAAGTCATAGTTTCCGTATGACCCGGTCATGGGATCGCGGATGGCATAGGCCGCCGGGGCCTGCTCGCAGACAAAGCCGCGGCCGGTTCCGGGGCCGCTCACGCTGCCGGGGGGGCAGTCAGCGTCGATGTCTGCGCTGAGAGCCGCTGACTGACTGCTGAGCAGGCTGCCGTCGCAGCCGGGAATCAGTGTCGCAGCAACGGCCCACGCGATGACTGGACCCCGCATAGATCCGCCTCGTGTCGTTCCTCTTCGTCGTTGGACCGATGGCTTCGTGCCGTGTGCCGTTCGCATATCCACACCTCGTGCGTCTTGATGGAGTCGCGATGCAAGCCGTGGCTGGTCATCGCGGGACGGTCGTAACACGAAGATGTGATACTGTCTGCTCTATGCGTTCTGCTAGCCTCTTGCTGTATCTATCCTTGGGAGCACCGACGGCTCTGGGGACCTCTTCTGCTGCGGCTGCTCCGCAGGCTCGTCCGGCGGGTGTGCGTCCTGCAGCGGCCGGGGTTGCGCGTCCCGTGGCCGGCTCGGCTGCGCGTCCTGTCGCTTCGGCTCGTCCAAGCGCGGGGGCCTTGGGGCCCGCAGAGCCGGCTGGCCCCTATCCCAACTATCTTGAACAGCACGCGCGCACGCGGGGCTTTCAGCTGGGCCGTCCGCAAAAAGCGGTGCCGACGCCCGATGGCAAGGCTGTCTTGTTTCTGCGCGCCACCGCTGAGTCTCCTGAGCTTCGCTTGTACGAGTTCGATGCCGAGAGCGGGCGCAGCCGGGAAGTCTTGAGTCCAGCGCAGGTTCTGCAAGGGGGCAGCGAGCGCCTGTCCGCCGAGGAAAAAGCCCGCCGCGAGCGCATGCGCCAGAGCCTGCGGGGCTTCACGAGTTTCGAACTTTCACCCGACGGCAGCTTCATCTTGCTGCCCTTCTCGGGTCGCCTGTATGTGTTTTCTCGTCAGAACAGCGAGGTCAACGAGCTACGCCCACTGCCCGATAGCGCGACCCGCCAAGCCAGCGCCAACAGCGACAGCCCGCCGCCGGCTCCCGACTTTGAGCCCATCGAAGACCCGCACCTGTCTCCCGACGGCAAACAGGTGGCCTATGTCCGCGGGCGAGACCTGTATGTGATCGATATCGCATCGCGAAGCGAGCGTCGCCTGACCAAGAGCCAGCACAGCCAGGTCAGCTACGGCCACGCCGAGTTCGTTGCACAAGAAGAGCTACACCGCTTCACGGGGCATTTCTGGTCGCCAGACAGTCAGTATCTGGCCTTTACCGAAGTCGACAACCGTCCCGTCGAGACACTGTATGTCGGCGATGCACTGCGGCCTGATCTGCCACCCCAGGCGATGCGTTATCCACGGGCCGGCAATGACAATGCCAGCGTGCGCTTGGCGGTGGTTCCGGCACAGGCCAGCCCTGGTACTGCATCGACGTGGATCGAGTGGCCGCGCGATCGTTTTCCGTACTTGGCGACGGTAACCTGGCAGCTGGGAGCGCCGCTGCTTCTGACCTTGCTCAGCCGCGATCAGCACGACTTGGAACTGCATGTGGTCCCCAGCCTGAACGTGGGAAAAGATGCCAGCAGCGCATCGTCTCGTCCGCCGGCTGGCGGCAGCTTGAAGACCGAGCGCCTGCTCGGCGAGCACGACGACGCTTGGATCAATGTCAGCCAGGATGTCCCGCGGGTGCTGGCCGACGGCTCGGGCTTTTTGTGGGTCAGCGAGCGCAGCGGTGGGCCCGAGCTTGAACTGCGCGATCTGCGCGGTCAGCTAGTGCGCGTGTTGGTGCCGCGCGAGTACGGCTTTCGCAAGCTGGTCGATGTCGACTTCGTCGAGACCTCAAGTGGTCCGGTGGGCTGGGTCAGCTATGCCGCTGCTGCCGAGCCCGTCGAGCAGCACCTGTTCCGCGTGCCGCTTCTGGGCGGGGCACCCGTGCAGCTCAGTCGCGAGCCCGGCCATCATGTGGCGCAGTTTGGTACCGGCAGTAAGGGGCACAGCCTGTATGTACGGCAGTCGTTTTCGCTGGCTGGTCCGCCGCGCACCATCGTGCTGCGCATCCCGCCGGGAGGCCATGGCCAGGCACAAGACATGACCGCGGGCGAACTTCCGAGTGCTGCCACCGAGCCGCCGTTTGTTCCGCGCGTTGAGCTGGTGCAAGTGGGGACGCAGGCCTTCCGCGTTGCGCTCGTTCGTCCGCGCAACTTTGTGCGGGGTCGCAAGTATCCCGTCCTGGTCGATGTCTATGGTGGTCCTCACCACAGCCAAGTGATGTCGATGGCGGGCCGCTACATGATCGATCAGTGGCTGGCTGACCATGGCTTTATCGTCTTTTTGACCGACGGGCGCGGCACCCCCAACCGCGGCGCGTCGTGGGAGCGCGCGATCAGCGGCAACTTCGGCGACATTCCCCTCGACGACCAGGTCGAGGCGCTGCGTCTTACGGGTCAGCGCTTCCCCGAGCTTGACACCACCCGCGTCGGCATCTTTGGCTGGTCGTTTGGCGGCTATATGTCCGCGCTTGCTGTGCTGCGCCGCCCGGACGTGTTCTCCGTCGGTGTGGCGGGGGCTCCGGTGGTCGACTGGCGCGACTACGACACCTGCTATACCGAGCGCTATCTGGGCCTGCCCCAGCAGAACCGCGAAGGCTATGAGAAGTCCTCGCTTCTGACCTACGCCAAAGAGCTGAAGCGTCCTCTCTTGTTGATCCATGGCACCGCCGACGACAACGTGCTGTTCGTACACAGCTTGAAGCTGTCGAGCGCTCTGTTCCGCGCTGGCAAGCCGCACGAGCTATTGCCGCTGACCGGACTTACGCACATGGTGCCCGACCCCGTGGTCACCGAGCGCATGTGGACGCGCATCCTGACCTTTTTGGCGAACGGCCTGGGGGTTTCCTTGAACGGGCCGACGACGGGGCGTGGTCCTACGGCCAAGGCAGCAGGCGGGAATCGCCGCCCCGCTCCCGCCCGCTTGCGCTAGCAGCGGGTTGGAGTAACCAACCAATGATTCAAGAATAAATAAAAGATTTCTTCATTGCATGTAAAGGTTTGGATATCCCTGTCCCAACCA
>CAZKOY010000122.1:0-16391 GCA_964554495.1 uncultured Myxococcales bacterium | reverse complement strand
GGCACGAGGCGCTGGTGCGCGAGCGAACCGGCCTGGTCTTGGATCCCTATTTTTCGGGCACCAAGATGGCGTGGCTCTTGAACACGCTGCCAGGGCTGCGAGCGCAGGCAGAATCGGGACAGGCGCGCTTCGGCACGGTCGATACGTTCTTGATCCATCGTCTAAGCGGCGGGGCGGCATGGGTGACGGACGGCAGCAATGCTTCGCGCACGCTGCTTTTTGATCTGCACACGCGCGAGTTTTCCGATGTGCTGTGCCAGCTTTTCGGTGTGCCCAAGGCGGCGCTGCCCACCATCGTGCCGTCGCAGGGGATTTGTGCGCAGACACGCGGCGTGCCGGGCTTGCGCGATGGCATTCCAATTGCGGGCATCGCAGGCGATCAGCAGTCGGCGCTGTTCGGTCAGCTTTGCCATCGTCCCGGCGAGGCCAAGTGTACCTATGGCACGGGGGCGTTTCTGTTGATGCAGACCGGTGAGCGCATCGTGCCCAGCCAGCGCGGCCTGGTGACGACGCTGGGCTGGCAGCGCGCTGGACAGACGACCTTTGCGCTGGAAGGCAGCGCGTTTGTCGCAGGCGCCATGGTGCAGTGGCTGCGCGATGGCCTGGGCATCCTGCGCAGCGCGTCTGAGATCGAGGCCCTGGCTCGCAGCGTGCCGGACTCGGGCGGGGTGGTGGCGGTGCCGGCGCTGGCTGGCTTGGGGGCGCCGCACTGGCGACCGGAAGCGCGCGGCCTGCTGTGTGGGCTAACCCGAGGCACGACGCGGGCGCATATCGCGCGGGCGGTGCTGGAAGGTATCGCGCTGCAGAACTGCGATCTGTTGGGCGCCATGGAAGCCGATGCCGGCCTGCGCTTGGCCTCGCTGCGCGTCGATGGCGGCGCGGCGCAGAACGATCTTTTGATGCAGCTTCAGGCCGATCTTCTGGGCGTCGAGATCGTGCGACCCAAGATGCTTGAGACCACGGCGCTCGGCGCGGCGCTGCTCGCTGGCTTGGGCGTCGGCCTGTGGCCTTCGACCGAGGCGGTGGCGGCGGCCTGGCAAGAAGATCGCCGCTTCACACCACAGCTTGCCGCATCGACGGTACAGGCCATGAAAGCTCGCTGGGCAGACGCTGTGAAGCGCGCCTAACGAAAAGCGGGTCGGCTGCCGCGTCGACTTAGGGGGCGCTAGGCGTGGCGCGATCAGTTGGGGCGGCGGCGCGGGGAGCAGTCATGCAGGCAGCAGGGCCTCCTGGCCGCTCGGCTCCGCAGGTCTCTCCCGATGTCGCGCAGTCGACGCTGGCCAGCGCGCCGTCGTAACACCAAGTCAGCACGCTGCCCCGGCACTCGCCCACTTCCGAGATCGCCCCGCACGGCGCCTGCGAGGCCACAGATGGACAGTCGGAACAGCTTCCCGACTCGCCAAGCTCGGGCTTATCGCGGAAGGCTTCTTCCAGCGTCAGGCCGCGCTCGACCAGTGCCTTTGCAAGCTCGCGCCCGACGAAGCGGATGTGCCAGGGCTCGGGGCGATAGCCGGTGATGCGCTGCTTGCCCGATGGATAGCTCAGGGCAAAGCCATGCTCGGCCGCATGCTCGGCAAGCCAGGTGATGGCGGCTCCAGTCGGCAATCGCAGATCGACGGTCGTGCCCAACTGATGCTCGCTATGGCCTGGTCGCGCGGCTCGCCCGGCCTCTTTGATCGTCGCAAACAGGCGCTCTTGGTCTTTGTACGATCGATACGCAGACTCAATGCGCAGCGCATGACCTGCCGCTTGCGCAGCCTGCAGCAGTGCGCGCAGCGGCTCGACGATCTCTTTGCGGATGCGCAGGCGCCCGCGGACGTCGTCTTCGCCCTTGGCATTCACGGTCACAAGCGCCTCGGCTTCGCCGGGATCCATGGCGCAGTGCTTCAGACAGCGCGCCGGATTCACCCAAGGCAGCCGCTCGAAGAGCGTGGGCCAGCTTGGCTGTCCGCGCGGCGGAGGACTGGGCTCGGCGGTACTTGATCCCGTCGCTGGGCGGGCGGGTCCCGGCAGGGGCGCGCTCGGTTCGCTGGACTGGGGCTGTGTCGAGGTGCCTTCGAGCGTGGGGGCCACGATAGGCCGCGGCGCGCTCTGCACCGGGGTTCCACAGCCCGTCATTCCCAAGCCGACAAGCGGCGACCCCAGCCAAAGGCCAAGAAAAAACAGATCACGAACACGCACCTCGCCATCTTGCCGCAAGGTGCGGCCGAATGGCGGTCAGATGCTGGCGATCCGGGCGGCCGCTTGGGTGCCTCTCGCCGCCTGATCCGTGTCCGTGTCCCGTCGGAGAGTTCGCGGTTCCAGCCTGCGCATTGGCATTCTGATTGGGAATTGCCACGGGCTTCCAGGATTGTTGCAGTGCATGGACGAATGGTGCGGAATTAATTATTAAATTGCGTTTAGAAAGGTATACATGCAGACAATGGCTGAGTGTACATATTCTCCACCTACTGGATTGACATCAAAAGGGCCGTCTGTTTGGAAATGGTCCATGTTGTGAACGGAAAACAAGTGCTGTTTCCTATGTGCGCGCATTTCGTCACGCAAAGATTTGGCACTATTCCACATTTTATCCCGTGGGCCAGAAGTTAATAGTATTGGCACGTTGATACGCCGAATTTTCCCGATATTGTCGAAACCCACATTACCTCGGGCCGTAGCAGCGCCAACGGCAATGGCGCCTGGGATGAGACCTGCACTAAGCAGTGAAGCCGCCGCAAATTTAGCCGTACCTATCGCGCCACCAACGAAGGCAGACGGATTGTTTGATGTATTAAATCCCAGTACTTCGGAAGAGGTAGCCTTTGCCGCTTCCCAGAAAATGCTCTTCATTGGACCATGAAGCACAAGGCCGCCGATCTGATGAGCTGGATCCCTGGATGCGGCAAGCTCGCAGGCGGGGCCCGAGCCCAAGGAATAGCCATGCAGCACAATCTTCCTAGCGGGGACCGCCATATCTTTACGCACAAATTCCAGCATCGCTGCAGCGTCGGTATAAAGTGCCTTGGATCCAGGAATGTAGCGCGGCGGCAGTATGCCACCCGCAGCGACGCCACCGCGGCTTCGGCCAAAGCCGCGATAGTCAACCGATAGCACCGCGGTAACTTTGGATCGCAAAACGTTATCGAGAAGATATCCTCTTAATATTTCACGATTAAAATTGCTTGCCGGGCCACCACTGCCTGACAATAGGATGATGATTAATCCATCATCGGCTGATTGTGCATGATAATATAGGCCGCCGCTCAAAATTGTATCATTTGGTGCGGTGCCAATTCTGATTTCTACATCGTCCCTTGTTACGTTCATGCCTACATCCGATGCAAGTAGTCTGGGTCCTACAAGATTATCCCAATCTCCATCGGCAAATATATTCAAAAGAACAGCCTCTCGCGCCACTTCGAATGTGCGTGTTTCGGTGAACACTGTTCCTTGATAGCGATAATCAAAAGGCATGTGCGACTACTCCTAATCCGTAGACGCCACTGATTTCAGCAATGTCTGTGCCATCAGCCTGTTGCCTCGCTGCCGTCGCGTATGGGGCTGCAACGTTCAACGTTCCTGGCGCGGGGCCTGGCATTTCGGGATCTGTCGGCACGTCGCGGGATATCGCCGAGAAACGCTTCTTTCGGGCCCGCAGTGGCGGACGCAAAGAGCGCGCAGACCAGAGCAATCTTGAATGCGCGAGCAAAGCGCGAGCAAAGCGCGAGCAATGCATCAATCGGTCCATGAGCCCTGGGCGGTTGGGTGCGAGGATGCTCGATGGGCGGTGGCCCGTCGTCGCTGTCGGGCAGAAAGACAGCTCACCACTTCGCGTCGGGCCTGCGATACACTGACGGAGAATGAGCGACTCTGCCTTGACCCTGCGAGGGGCTCCTAGCAGCCCGTTGCCCCCTGGCACATCGACCCTGGACCTTCCCCAAGGCGCGACCATTGGACGCTATTTGGTGGTTAAGAAGCTTGGCTCGGGTGGCATGGGCGTCGTGTATGCCGCATACGATCCCGAGCTGAACCGCAAAGTGGCGATCAAGCTGCTACACGCCACAGCAGGCAAGGCCGCCGACAGCGAAGGGCGCGTGCGCTTGCTGCGCGAAGCCCAGGCCATGGCCCGGCTGTCGCATCCCAACGTCATCGCCGTATATGACGTCGGCACGGCGTTCGAGCAAGTCTTCGTCGCCATGGAGTTCGCCGAGGGCGGCACGCTGACGAGCTGGCTGGAAAAAGGCGGCAAGTCCAAAGAAGCGATCTTGGAGATGTTCCACCAAGCGGGCTGCGGACTGCAGGCTGCCCATGCCGCCGGTCTTGTGCATCGCGACTTCAAGCCCGACAACGTGCTTCTGGGCAGCGATGGCCGACCGCGCGTCGTTGACTTTGGCTTGGCCCGCGAATTTAAGCAGAGCGATGCGGGCAAGGTGCAGGCGTCCATTACTGCGAGCGAAAAGAGCGGTGATCGCTTGGCGGGGCTGCCGGCCGAGATCCGCGAAGCCATCGCCAGCAGTCAGACGCTGTCGAGCCCGATGACGCAGGCCGGCGCGATCATGGGCACGCCGCGCTACATGGCGCCAGAGCAGTTCAACGGCCAGCCGACCGACGCGCGCACCGACGTGTTCACGTTCTGCGTCGTCTTGTATGAATCGCTGTACGGCATCCAGGCTTTTCCCGGCAACTCGCTGGGGGCCTTGGCGCTGAGCGTGCTGGAAGGGCGGCTGCAGCAGCCGAGCGATCGCAAGGGCGTGCCGAGCTATATCCACAAGGCAATCTTGCGCGGGCTGAGCTTGGATCCGGCGGCGCGCTTTCAGAGCATGGCCGAGCTGCTTGCGGTCCTCTCGCCTGAGGCGCGGCGCAAGCGTCGGCTGGGCATCTTGGGGGCCGTCGGTGGCGGCATCTTGCTGGTGGCACTCATGGGTGCGGCATCGGCGCAGCGCGTGTATATGGCCAATGCCAACCGCACCTGCTGCGAAGCTGAAGAGCAGATCGATCGCGTATGGGGTCGAGTCAAAGAGCAAGCCGCGCAAGCGATGCTGGCCACCAAGGCTCCGTATGCGCGAGATGTCTGGCTGCGTGTCGATCAGAATGTCGAAAAGTATCTGAAGGAGTGGCGGGCAGCGCGCACGGATGCGTGTGCTGCGACCTTTGCCAAGCGCAAGCAGCCGCGCATTCACCTGACGCTGCGGCTGAACTGCCTGGAAAATCAGCTGCAAGAAGTCGCGGCGTTCGCCGAACTTCTGCGGCATGCCGATGAAGAGATCTTGGATCGCGCCAGCGATGCCAGCAGCGACTTCAGCTCGCCAAGCGTTTGCGCCGATGCCATCGCGCTGATCGCACAGGTGCCCGAAGATGCCAAAGCGCGCAAGCGCGTCGAAGATCTGTATCGCGAGATCGGTGCGGTGCGCGTGATGACGCGCATGGGGCGATACAGCCAAGCGCGCGAGCGAGCGCAGGCGCTGATCAAGCAGGCCGAGCAGGCAAGCTATGCTCCGGCCACCTCGCGCGCCTTGGCCTTGCTGGGAAACATCGATGCCAATGCCGCTGATTTTCCCAGCGCCGAGCGCAGCTTTTTCAGCGCCGCGGTCGAGGCCATCGAAGGCGGCGATCATCGCGCCGCAGCCGGTGCCTATATGGAGCTGATGCGGCTTGTCGGCCGGCAGTTCCAACAGTATGAGCTGGCCGATCGCTATCACCGCTTGGCGCTGGCCGAGTTCACGCACCTGCGTGGAGGGAGGCTGCGCGATCAGTTAGAGAGCAACCTGCTTTATTACGCCTGCCAGGTCGATACGGCGCGCGGCGAGCTAGTGCGTGCCGAGAAGAACTGTCTATTGGGTAAGAAGCTGCACGAACAGATCTATGGCCAGGAGCGCACACCGCACTGGCTGCTTTCGAGCTTGGCGAATGTGTACCGTCGGCAGGGGCGTTACGACGAGGCATTTACGCTGCTGCGGCAGACACTGAATGTGCTGGAAAAGTCATCGGGGCCTGAGCACCCGCGCACTGCATCGGCGCTGGCCAGCTTGGGCAACTTGTTCGCGGCGCAAGCCAAGTATCCCGAGGCGGTGGACTATACCCAGCGAGCGCTGCATATCTATCGCAAGACGTTTGGCGAAAACTCGCCGCGCCTGTACGAGTCGCAGAGCCTGCTTGCGCGCTGGGCGATCAAGCAAGGCAAGCTGGAACCGGCGCTGGCGTTTTCTCGACAGGCCTTTGAATCGGTACGCAGTGGCAAAGATGCTGCTCGCCAAGCCGAGAGCCATCGCTTGGTCGGCGAGGTGTTGTTTCGCATGGGTCGCTATGACGACGCGCTGACCATGCATCAAGCGGGGCTGGATCTGTGCGACAAGAAGCGCTGCGATCCCAGCCTGCCTGGCTTGCTTGCAGCGACGGCCGATGATCTGCGCGAGCTAGGCCGCGCGAAAGAGGCGCTGCCATTGGCCGAGCAGGCCGAGCGCCTGCTGCCGAGCACGGCCGAGCGTGAGCTAGCGGCCAATGTTCACTTCACATTGGCGCGCACGCTGGCCATCGCTGGAAAGAAGAGCGAGAAAGCGCGGGCTCGCAGCTTGGCTGAGCAAGCGCGTGCGCTGTATCGCGAGATCGGCAAGCTTGCGAAAACTGAGCAAGCCGACGTCGATGCTTGGCTGGCCAAGCTGCGCATCTGACCGCTCCACGCGATCAGACGCCGGCATGAACGCGTTAGTGCGGGGACGGCGCGTGGACGTCGCCCATTCCGCCGCCCATGCCTGCCCCCAAGCCCGGAGGCGAGGGTGAGCCCGCCGCTTCGGTGCGCACCTTGTCCAAGCGCAGCTCGACGGTAGTCGCCGGCACGGTGAGCACCTGCATGCCCTCGATGTCGCCGGGCTGCTTGGTCATCGCGTCTTCGTCTCCATCGATGCGTGCGCTGAGCACCACCTGTCCACGTAGCGAAAGGCCCGGCATCATCGCATCCGCCGACGATAGCTCGAAGGGCAGTGGCCAACTGCTGACGGTCAGACGCTTGACCGCCAAGGGCGGACCGGCCGGCGCACCATTTTGTGCGGCCCTTGCTGAAAGGAAGATCACTGCTCCCGGCTTGGCCTTGTCCTTGAGCTTGGGATCGAGCACGAGCGAGCCGCGCAGCACGCCTTCGACATTGGCGGGTCCCCCGGCGCTAGGCGCCGCGGCTGTGGGCGTTGCCGCCGGAGTGGCCGACGTTGATGGCAGGGGATTTGGCTGCAGGATCGGCGGATGATCTGCCGGCATGGCGTGCGGATTTTTCACGGGCTGTGCCGAGGTATTGCCGCGAACTGCAAGCGGTGGCAGGCCCGCTGGACCAGCAGGGACGGAACGTTCTTTTTTGCTGCACCCTGTCTGCGCGGCCATGCCAAGGACACCGCAGAGCAGCAGGGCTACCGTCGGTACACGAGCGGTACCTAAGCTGGGCCAATTCGACTCTCGACCGTTTCTTTGCATCTCGCTACCTTACACCCGTGTCCAGTCGAATCCAACAGGCGCGACTCGTCGCTCGCCGTCGGGTAGCAGAAAAAACCGATGAGTTCGTGTTCGCACTTTCCAGTCCGCAGACCAACCAGCCAAGCCAAGCCAACGGAACGAGCGCGAGCGCATATGAGCTGCGTTTTCGCCCCGGTCAGTTCATTTCGGTCAACGTCGGCACAGATGGCGATGGCAACCCCATCCTGCGCAGCTATTCGATCGCTTCACCGCCCGAGCGTCGCGGCGAGCTGAGCCTGATCCTGCGCTTGGTCGAAGGCGGCGTGGGCTCGCGCTTTTTTGACGGCCTGCACAGCGGCGATGCGATTTCCTTTACGGGCCCCATGGGCTTCTTCGTCAACGAGCTCTCACATGCGGGCGACATCGTCTATGTCGCGACCGGCACCGGCATCGCGCCGATTCTGCCGATGATCGAAGAAGTTCTGCGTCGCTCGGAGCCGGGCCGCGTCCTTCTATTCTGGGGCCTGCGTCGCGAAGCCGACTTGTTCTGTCAGGACGAGCTGGCAGCACTTTCGGCGCGTCATCCACGCTTTGCCTGCCATGTCTATCTGTCGCAGCCGCAGGGCTTTTATCGTCTGCGCGGGCGCGTTATCGGACCCGTGTTAGAGCTTCTGCCGAGCCTGCGCGAGCCGACGTTTTATCTGTGCGGCAACGGTCAGATGATCGAAGAGCTGAAGGCAGCGCTGATCGATCGCGGGGTCAGCCGCAAGCGTCAGATTCGCAGCGAGGCGTTCTTTGACTAACAGCGCAACGCATGGCGCAGCCTCGCACGTCCGCGATCGTTGGGTGGCGCTGCTTTCGCTTTTTTCTGTCCTGGGTGTTGCGATCGTCGAGACCGCAGCCGGCGTGCATCAGGTGGCGAGCACGCCACGGCCTACCGACCTCAAGTCGCTTGCCCAAGTGGTACGCAGCGAGCTTGCGGCAGATGATCTGATCGCGACGGCTCCTGCTTGGATCGATCCGGTGGTGCGCAGTGAGCTGGGCGATAAGATGCCGATCGCGATGCTCGGTCGCCCGGATGCTCGGCGCTATCCGCGCATCTTCGAGATCAGTCTGGGTGGCGCACGCAGCGAAGACACGCAGGGTCTGTCTCCCGACTGGGAAAAGACGTTCGGTGCATATTCGGTGCGCTTGTATCGCCAGCGCGCGGAAACAGTCACGTACGACATCGTGGCGCGGTATGCAGATGCAAAGATCTTGCAATTCATGCACGACCCCAAGCGGCCCTTAACCATGCAGTCGGCCGCGGCGCTGCCCGATGGCATGCCCGCGACCCCCTGCTTTTTCCAAGGGCCATCCCCTGTGACGTGCCCGCCGCCTCGTGGACCAGCCGGAGCCTTTGTCTGTCCGCAGGGCCGTATCGAACGGCGAACGCTTGAGATCGCGTATCGTCCGCGCTTGGGACTTTCGGTTTCGCCGGGAGCGGGGCAAGTGACCGAGCTAGTCTGGGATGCAATTCCCGACGATGCCTGGCAGGGGGCGACGCTGCACGTGTGGCTGGGATTGCATGACTATCACGCACGCAAGAACGCGATCGGCCCAGCACAGGTACTCATCGATCTAGAGGATGGACGGGCGCAGCAGGTGATCTCGGTCGAGCCGCGCAAGAGTGAGCAGGCGCTTTCGCATGTGACCATGCCGCTGCCGGCCCGCGAAGCCAGCGCTCAGGCGGCGGGCTCGCTGCCTTTCGATCCTGCATCCGCAGGGCATCGCCTGCGCATTCGCGTCTTTGCCGAGAACGCCGCGCATCATCACGTCGGCTTGATCGCGGAGCTTCGGCGATGAGTGGCGTTCCTGCGAATCCGCGCTTGCTGGCTCGCGTCGATGGCTGGGTCGCGTTGTTGCTGGGCATCGTGGCCACGCTGGCCTTGCAGCTAGGCAGTCGCAGCCAGGGTTTTACGCGCGACGAAGGCTATTACTTTCAAGCGGCCGAGAATCATGCTGCGTATCTGGAAGAGTCGCTGCGAGGTCTGGTCACGGGTCGGCCGCTGACCTTTGCCGATCCACGCGTCATCGATCGCTGGCTCAGTTACAACAACGAACATCCGCCGCTGATGAAGACGCTGTTCGGAGTGTCCTGGCGGCTTCTGCATCGCTGCTCATGTGACCGCGAAGCGGGCCTGCATCCTCTGCACTATGCGAAGCGACATCGCACGCTGGGCCTGCTTGCGCAAGGCGATGCCATGCGCTTGCCGACGCAAATTCTAAGTGGAGCCATGGTGGCGGGCGTCTATCTGTTCGGCGCGTTATGCCTGTCGCGCGTGGCCGGCTTGGCAGCGGCCGGGCTGACGCTTTTGCAGCCGCGGCTGTTCTTTCACTCGCAGCTTTCATGCTTCGATGCGCCAGTTACAGCCTGCATTTTTCTGACGACGCTGTGCTATCTGTGGGCGATTGCGGCAGCAAATGATCGCTCGCGGATCCGCCGAGCCATCGTCTTTTCCTTCGTGCTTGCCGCCGCGATGCTGACAAAGCACAACACGTTCTTCTTGCCGCCGATCTTGTTCTTGCATTGGCTATGGGCGCAGCGGCACCGATGGAACGAAGCGCGAGGTCAGCAGGGCCGGGCGCGTCTGCAGGTGCTTGCGGCGTGGCTCTTGCCGCCATGGGCGCTGTGCGCAGCGACGATCACGCCGCTTCTGTATGTCGCGGGCTGGCCGTATCTATGGCCGGCTCCAGTGCAGCGCTTTGCGAGCTACGTCGGCTTTCATCTGCACCACGTCCACTACAACATCGAGTACCTGGGCGTGAACTACAACCGGCCGCCGTATCCCTGGCATTACGTGCCGGTGATGACGCTGTTTACGCTGCCGCTGACGACGCTGCTCTTGGCTGGGCTGGGCCTAATCTTTGCGCGCCAGATAGTGACCAAGAGCGCGGCAACGGCGGACAGCGCGCAAGAGCGCTCATCGCTGGCTCCGCTCGCGCTGATCGCGCTTTCGGTCTTCTGGCCGATGGCGGTGATCATGCGGCCGGGTACGCCGATCTTTGGCGCCGAAAAGCACTGGCTGCCCGCGGTGCCATTCTTGGCGCTGCTGGCCGGAGCCGGACTTCAGGCGCTGATCTCACAGGTCCAGCGCGCCTGGCCCGCGACGCCGCGTGTGGTGGCAGCGCTTTTGGCTGGCTTGGTCTTGATGCCGGCAGGCCTTGAGGTCGCGCGCTCGCATCCCTATGCCTTGACGCACTACAACGTCGTGGCGGGCGGCCCGCGGGGCGGCGCGGACTTGGGAATGAATCGTCACTTCTGGGGATATGCCGTGCGCGGCCTATTTCCGACGCTGAACCGCGACCTGCGGCCGAATGCGTCGGTCTATTTCCATGACGCCAACTGGCTGATGCTGCAGATGAGCATGAAGGACGGCCTGCTGCGTCGCGACATCGGCGACTCAGGCATGGAAGAGCCGGGCGTTCGCGCTTCCGATGCCGGCTTGGTCTTGCACGAGCGCCACTTCAACAAATACGAGTACTGGCTATGGGATGCGTTTGCGAGCACGCGACCCTTGGCCGTGGTCACGCATGAAGGCGTGCCGGTTGCGACGCTATATGCACGACCAGGGGCTACCCTCTCTTCTGCTCACGAAACAAGCTCATGTCCGATCGCAAACTAGCGCTCGCGGTCTATGCCGTCTGCGTCTTCGTCTATGCCGTGGTGGCAGGCCAGCGCTTGCTGCGTCCGTCGAATGACACGCACTTCGTGTATCAAGCCGAGTGCTTCTTAAAGCGACGCTTGGACCTGGGACGAACGCCACCACACCAGAACGACTGGGCCGAGGTCGAGACGCTTGCGCTGCGCGATGGCTCGACGCTAGCGGGACAGTTTCTGCGCACAAGCCCCGGCCGCTTTCGCGCGCTCGATGGCCGCACTCGGGCGATTGCCGACAGCGAGATCGCTGCGCGCAGCCGCGCATACTATGTGTCGTTTCCGCCATTTCCCGCGCTCTTGCTGATGCCGTTTGTGGCCCTTTTTGGTCATCGCACGAATGACGTGTTGTTTACCGTGCTCTTGGCGGGCGCTGCCCCTGCGCTGATCTTCTGGGTACTGCGTCGCCTGCCGCAGCATCTGCAGCCACGAGTGCCGCTGCGTGCATCGTCAGATTCAGGCGATGCGCTGAGCGCGGAAGCTTCCACCCCGCTTTCGCTATTGGCCAGCCTGTGGCTGACCGTGCTGTTCGCGTTTGGCTCGGTGTACTTTTTTTGCTCGGTGCTGGGGCAGGTCTGGTTCACCGCGCACGTCGTCTCGCTCGCGGTCTGCGCGCTGTATCTTGTCGCGCTTCTGCATCCGCTGCGACCGGCCTTGGCGGGGCTGTGCATCGGCGCGCTGTTCCTTACGCGACCGCAGATGGCTGCGCTGGGCTTGCTGTTCTTGTTCGAGCTATTGCGTCGACATCATCCCGAAGATCGCTATCCACGCAGCCTTTCAGATCTGCGCGCGATCTTCGCGGCCCGCTCGCCGGGACGTATAGCGATGGCTGCCCAGGACGCGCTGGCAGCCGCGCCTCGACGTTCCGGGCTGTGGACTTCGCTGTTGAGCTTTCTTGTCTGCAGTGGCGCGCTGGCCGTCTTTGGCATGGTCCACAACATCCTGCGCTTCGGAAAGCCGCTGGAGTTTGGCCACAGCTTTCTCACCACGATGCAGGCCGACAACATCCAGCGCTTCGGCTTGGTCAACTATCAATATCTTTCGCGGAACTTGGCGACGGCTCTGACCCTTCTGCCCAAGCTCTTGCCGAGCGCGCCGTACGTGCAGATCAGCTATCACGGGCTTGCGCTGTGGTGTACGACGCCGGCTTGGCTGTTTCTGCTGTGGCCACAGCGGGCTCCGACCCCGACGTCTGCTTCGTTGGCGGTGGCTAGCGACAACCGTCGCGTGCTGGTCTGGGTTCTGGCGGTTTCCTGCGTGCCGATCGCGCTCGCCAGCCTGCTCTACCAGAACACGGGATATGTGCAGTTCGGATACCGATTTAGTCTCGACTACACGCTGCCCCTGCTCGTGCTCTTGGCGCTGACGCGGCGCCTGCCCCTAGGCTGGGGGTTCTATGTATGTGTGGTATGGGGCGTGCTTGTGAATCTGTTTGGTGCTCTCACGTTCAGTCGCTATTGGCAGTTCTATTTCAACGGCTTCTTCCCCGTGTCGTTCTGATCATTCGGCTGTGCGGCGCAGCCAGCGCGGCACGCAGCAGGATGCGGGGAAGATGGGGTCGTCTTGTTTCGTCGCCAGATGCTCGGGACCTAGACAAAGGGAGCGCTGGTGGACGCGGGTGCGACACCGCACGGTGGACCAAGATCGCGTCCTGACTCGCAATTGACGCACGCCAAAGTCGCGTGCGATGCTGAAAACGGGGGCATTTAGCCGTGGTCTTCTTTGACAACCCAGGGCGCAGAGTCACAGCGCGGGCGCATGCATGCCGAACAAAAAGGTAGCCAGCACTAGCTGGAGCCCACCCAAGCAGTTCGACGAGTACCGCATCCTTTGGCAGCTTGGTCGCGGAGGCATGGGTGAGGTCTATCTGGGGCAGGACACGCTGCTCGATCGTCCGGTCGCCATCAAGTTCATCAGCGCCATCAATCCCGATGTCCTGATGCGCGAGCAGTTCCTCAACGAAGCGCGAGCCGCTGCCCGCCTGCAGCATCCCAATGTCGTCTCGGTCTATCGCGTCGGAGAGATCGACGGGCACCCCTATATCATTTCGGAGTTTGTGCGCGGCCAGAACTTGGATCGCATCAAGCTTCCCATGCCGTGGACCCGCGCGCTGGAGCTAGGCATCGGTCTGGCCCGTGGCTTGGCGGCCGCCCATCGTCGCGGCGTGCTGCATCGCGACATCAAGCCGGGCAACGTCATCATGGCCACCGAGGGGCAGGTCAAGATCCTCGACTTCGGCTTGGCCAAGTTCATCGAGAGCAGCATCCGCGATGTCGTCGAGCAGCCCGAGACGAATCGCCTGCATGTGACGGCGCCAACGCTGGACATCAAGTCGGCAATCTCAAATGAAGAAATCGCGATAGCAGGCCCGCCGACCGATTCGAACGAGCTGGCCGATACTGCCGATCCTGTCGGTGACGCGGTGGCGGATAAGCAGAGCCGACTGCCGGCGCAGATACACGTCTCATTTGCCGCTGTAGCGCGGGCCAGCATGAAGCAGCCGGGCAAGCCGCCGGTCTCGGCAAGCTCCGATACGCCGCCGGCATCTCCATCGGGGATCAGCGATCCAGCCGAGCGAGCCTCGCTTGAGGATGCAGATACCGGCGAGCGACCCGCGGTGCCATCGAGCATGGTGCCGATGACCGCGGTCGATGCCGGCCTCGCCGAGCATGAGCCAGCGCGTCGGACATCTAGTGGCATCAAAGGGACGCCGCTCTACATGGCGCCTGAGGTGCTAAATGGCGAGCCCGCTTCGCGTCGATCCGACATCTATTCGATGGGCGCGCTCTTGTATGAGCTGTGTACCGGCTCGCCGCCTCACTATGACCCGCTGATGACGCTGGCGGATCTGCGGCGCGTCGCTAACAACCAGTCGGCCACCTCGCTGTCGAAGATGGTCGCCAATGTCGATCCACGCTTCGCTTCCGCCATCGAGCGCTGCCTGCGTCGCAACCCGCAAGAGCGCTTCTCGTCAGGTGAAGAGCTGCGCGATGCGCTCGAACAAATTGCCGACACCAGCAAGAAGGAAGAGATCCCCGAAGGCAATCCGTATCGCGGCCTGCTGCCCTTTGAGGCCGAGCATCGATCGCTGTTCTTTGGCCGCAAGGCCGAGATCGGCACGCTGATCGATCGCCTGCGTACCGAGGCCTTTATCGTGGTCGCTGCCGACTCAGGCGTCGGCAAGTCCTCGCTGTGTCGAGCCGGTGTGCTGCCGCTGATCGCCGAAGGCGCGCTTGGGGGATCGCGCAGCTGGAAAGAGATCACGCTGATCCCCGGTCGCCGGCCGCTGCAGTCGCTGTGCTTGGTGCTCTCGCGCGAGCTGAACCTTGACGAAAAACAGCTGCAAGACGAGCTGCGACAAGACCCCGCCAACCTGCCGCGCCTGCTTTATAAGACGCTGGGCGATAAGCGTGGCCTGGTCCTGTTCATCGACCAGACCGAAGAGCTGATCACCATCGGCGATCGCGACGAGACCTTGGTCGTCGGCGAGGCGCTGGCCGCACTGATCACGCGGGCGCCCAATGTCCGCGTGCTGTCGACCGTGCGCAGCGACTTCCTGGCGCGCTTGGCCACCGTCCCTGGGATCGGCGACGAGATCAACCGCGCGCTGTACATCTTGCGACCGCTGTCCGGTGAAAAAATCCGCGAGGTCATCACCGGCCCGGCGCACAAAAAGGGCGTCTCGTTCGAGAGCGAAGAGATGCTGAAGTCGCTCGTCGAGACCACGGCGCAAGCCGATGGCGGCCTGCCGCTTCTGCAGTTCGCCTTGGCCGAGCTGTGGGAGGTCAAGTCCGGCGACGTGATTACGGCGCAGGCGCTGCAGTCGATCGGTGGCGTCGAGGGCGCGCTGGCCCGTCACGCCGACCATGTGCTGTCGCGCATGCAGGCCGAGCAGCGCTATGCCGCGCGTCGCATCCTGATGAACTTGGTGACGCTGGAAGGCACGCGGGCCCGTCGCATCGAAGAAGAGCTGACGCGAGAAGGAGCGCCGGCCAAAGCCGCGCTTGAAGGCATGGTGCGTGGCCGCCTGCTCGTCGCGCGCGATACACCCGATGGCCCCGCGTATGAAGTCGCGCACGAAGCGCTGATCAAGGGCTGGGGCACGCTGCGTCGCTGGCTGGAAGAAAACGCCGAAGCCCGCGCCGTCAAGACGCGCCTGGAAGCCTCGACGGCCGAGTGGCTGCGCTTGGCCAAGAGCCGCGACACGCTGTGGGGCGCTCGCCAGCTTGCCGAGATCGCGCTTCTGGAAGAAGTCGACATCGGCCCGAAAGAGCGCGACTTCCTAAACGCCAGCCGCAGCGCCGCCGAGCGCAGCCGTCGCATCCGCCGGGCCGCATTTGCCGCCGTTCCGATCGCGCTGTCACTGATGTACGGCGGCGTTCGCCTGCTGGCCGCCCGCGACCTAGAGCGCCGCATCGTCGCCAGCCTGAACCAAGGCAAGAGCCTGTACCAGCAAGCGCAGGCCAAAGACCAAGAGCTTGCCCAGCTTCGCCAGCAAGCCTTCGCCCGCTTCGACGATAAAAAGCGCGAAGAAGGCGAAGAGATCTGGGCCAAGGCGCTCAAGATCGGGCAAGAAGTCGACCGCCTGTATGCCAAGGCGGGTCAGTCCCTGGAAGGCGCCGTCAGCCTCGACAACAGCCGCAAGGATGTCCGCGACCTGATGGCCGCCACGCTCTATGAGCGCGCAGTCATCGCGGATCGCGATGTCGACTTGGCTCGCAAGGCCGATATCGAGGACCGTCTGAGCATCTATGACACCGATGGCTCGCGTCGGGCGGCCCTGGCTGCATCGGCTCGGGTTCGAATCGGCACGACCCCGGTCGGGGCGCGGGTGGTTCTGGCGCGCTATGAAGATGACGCCAAGGGTCGGCGGATTTTGGGACCTGAAAAAGAGCTCGGCGTGACACCGCTTGCTGAGCACGAGATCAAGCCTGGCTCGTATGTGATCTTGCTGCGGAAAGACGGATATCCCGAGGTTCGCTATCCCGTCTGGTTGAGCCGCGGCGAGGCGCTGGACATCACCGTCCCGCTGCTTTCGGAAAAGCAGATCCCAGCCGGCTTCACCTATATCCCGCCAGGCCGCTTTTTCTTCGGTCTGCATGGGCAAGAAGCCCAGCGCAAGCTGTTCTTCAACACGGCACCCGGTCATCACATGCAGTCGCCGGGCTATTTCATCAGCACCCACGAGACGACCTATGGCGAGTACATCGAGTACCTGCGCACGCTGCCCAAGGACAAGCAGGCAGAGGCCCTGCCCAAGGTCGGTGGTGGCGGC
>CAZKOY010000121.1:0-16516 GCA_964554495.1 uncultured Myxococcales bacterium | reverse complement strand
AACCACAGGAAGGCATCGTTGGCCGTGATCAGGACATCGGCCAGTCCATCGCCGTCGAGATCGAGGATACGCAGACTGGGATCTTGCCAGTCGATGCGAGGTACGCTGGGTAGAGAACGAAAGGGCGCCCAGCCATCGTCTGGGGTTCGCTCAAAAAAGCCGGACAAAGGTGGCGCATACATGACCAGCTCAAGCCGGCCATCACCATCCACATCGCTGAGCTGCTGCGCACCGCCGCTGAGATCTGCGGCAGCGGGAAGAGAGGGCAGCGGAAGAGGCGAGCCGAGCCGACCCCCGCCCAGGTTTTCTTTGAACCACCAGCCGTGCTCACTTGGAATCAGCGCGCCGGGAATCCCTTCACCATTCAGATCCACCCACTGCGCACCAGTTCCTTCAACACCGCCGGGAATACCAGCCAGGCTCTCACCCGGAACAAGCTGCACATTGCTGTGAATGACAGGGCGCGCGTAGCCGAGCTCAAGCGGGGGAACCGTCGCGCGCAGATAGGTCACGCCATCGGCGTTCCGCGTGTAGCCAGCTTGTGTCGCGCTCGTCAAGTACGTGACCGCGGGCCCTTGCTCGTACGTGAGATCTGTCGACCGCACCAAGCAAGGCGTTGCACCCAGCTCAGTCATGCGATGGAACATCAGGATGCGCTGGCACAGGCGATAGGTGCGGACTTCAAACGTCGCGCGATGGTTCGAAAATGGATCGCGGCGAACGCTCCACGACTGGACCTCGCTTGGTGTCGGTACTGCGCCATCGTGCTCGCCGTAGTCGAAGACCACTTCGAACAAATAGTCGCTGTCGAGGCTGGGGATCGGCTGGTCGCGATCGAGCACGGGCGAGCGGTTGCCGTATTGAATGCGCTTGATATAGCGCTGTGCAGTTGCGCGCAGCCGACGCGAGCCATCCGGCATCGTCACAAAACGGTGCGCTTCGCTGACCTGCGTGCTGGTAATCCCAGCTCCGTCTTCCGCTTTGTACACATGCCGCACGACGCTGCCACGGTCATCGCGTGTCTCTTCGAGGAGCCAACTAAACACGCGGTCTGGATGCTCGGGATCGGCAATGCGAGCGTTCTGGCTGCGGCCATAGACCTGCAGGATGTTGTCGCGGCTCAGCACACGCCAGTGAGTGTCGCCCGTGGCGAGCAGCGTCCAGCGCTCGATGCGAGCAAACGCCCCTTCGCTGCGCGGGCGATAGCGCTGGATGCGATAGCCACCTCGCTCGCTGAGATCGCGATCCAGGGTCCCGTTGCGATGCGCAGGAACCAGATCTTCCGCACCAGCCAGCACAAAGATGTCGCTGTCGTGGGCGTCGTCGTAGTGTGGCAGCCCCTTGTCTGTCTTGCGCGCGATCGATGGCGGAGACAGCGACCAGCCCATACCAAAGGGGCCATTCCCCGAGCCCGAGTCGTAGCGCAGAGCCAAGTCCAAACTGAAGCCTGCACGGCCGACCGATGTCGCGATCGGAATGTTCAGCGAGCAGGTTCCGGTAACCGGATTGGTCGCGAACTTCTCGCCGATGCCGCGAATCGCGCCGCCACCCCGCGGCATGTTGATCGCGGGAAGCTGCATGGCGGAGGACGGTCCGCTTGGCGCGCTGCTTGTTGCCTGTGTCTTGGGACCACTGGGTGGATCCGCAGCAGCCTGCGTGGCTCCGCTCGCTGCGTCCTTGACGTTCTGGTTCGCAGGCGTGGAGCGTGGCTCCTGACCCGAGCGCTCGTCTCGATCTCGCATCACGGACTCCTCGGCGCCGACGCAGGGTCAGCGCATGCATCCTCAGAAGCTCGGCTTGCTCTTGTAGATGACTACGAGCGCGATGTTCTTGATGTTGTCTGGCGTGAACTTCTTCGCCCCCGCTCCAATACCAGCTAGCTTCCACTGCCCAGAGCCTTGGGTGTTCTCGACAACCGGCAAGGTGAGACCGGTCTTGAACGCGCCTGGCTTCAGCGTGATGCCATTTACAGTCATCGCCTGGCGGCTGACATCGTCGACGGGATTTTCCGTCACGTCATAGTGCAAGTACACGCCAGACACGCTCTTGTCTGTGATCCCTGGCAGTCGACGCTTCTCAACGAAGAAGTTAAGCCCATCGCTTGGCTTGTTCATGAACGCCTGCCACTCGACCGGGAAGTCATAGGCCAGGTTGAGCATCGCCGCGCGCTCGCGCGCCTTCTTGCTGATCAAGGACTTGACGGTCTCAGCAAACGCATCGCCGCCCGAGCGTGCCGTGTACTGCAGCGTGAGGATGACATCGGTCAAGGCCTGCCGATGCGCCGGACCGTCGACGCCGTTTACTTCAAGGCGCCATGTCGAGACCGCACCGGTTCCCTCAAACGGCAGGAAGCGCTCGTCTTGATAGTTGAGCTGGAACAAGCCGCTGTCATTGACGCCGCGCGACAGCGCCACTTGCTGATTTGGCCGCCAGTCGACACGCAACAGGTGCGCAGCGGGCTGGCTGCCCAGCTGGGATGGCCCGTTGAGAAGATACGAGACCGTTCCTTTGTCCGGCGAAAGGACCGTGCGGTGGCCAAGCTGGGTCAGCGTCGCGTTGAAGTTGTCGTAGGGACCGATGACCGCAGGGAACGACAGCGAGACCGCCTTGACCTGCCTGGCGTAGTGACCTGGGAAGTCCGCATCGAACAGTGCCTCGCTCAGCTCGAACTCGCAGCGACCGCGCTCTTTGAGTTGCAGCAGCGCCAGCGGATCGACCAGCGCAAGCGAGATGGTGCGCGTGATCTCCAGCCGTCGGCCATTCGCGTCGAGATACGCCTTCTCTAAGCGATCAATATCTAGCTGCAGCCGCTCGCCAGCGGTCAGCCCTTTCTTCAAGCTGTCCCAGTAAGCCGCGCCGATGTGCTGCACGTCCGACTCAGGCAGCCCCAATTCAAACTGCATGGCGCGCTGCGCCGCCTTGGCGTAGTCGAGAGCCAGGTTGTACGTCTGGAAGTACACCGTCGACAGCTTGCCAATCATGTACTGATACAGCTGACGGCTGGTGAACTTCGAATTCATAAAGGTATCGATGGACTCGTTGTTCTTGATCAGCCGCTCTTGCACCTGGATCTCTTGCTCGGCCACTGCAACTTGGATCTGCGCAGCGTTGATCTGGTGACCGATCTGCTGCGTATCGCCCGTCGCCAGCGTCTTCTGCAGCTGCCACTCTTGACCACGACGCTCCCAGGCACCCAGTGTCCCGGCGAGAGAGCTCTGGAAGTTCGCGGTCTCTGCGAGCGCTCTGAACGATGAGACGAGACCAGTGATCCCTGAGCTGATCTCCTTGCCACCATAGGTCATTGCGAAGGGAGAGCCGATATTGGGTCCGAATGCCGCAATGGACGCAACGATACTCAGGACATTCGAGACGGTTGAGAACACCTGACCCGCGATCATCGCTCCAATCTGGGTCTGTTCATGGGCGGTAAGGCCCGTCGAGATCAGTTGGGAGTAGTGCGACTCGCGCGCTTGCGCGTTCTTTAGGCCTTCCTGCAGTGCGGCCAGCGACTCTTTGGCAACATCGGACTGTTGCTTCTTGATCTTGAGCTGCAGCTCTAAGATCGAGCGCTCTTGCGTGTTGCGCAGAAGGCTCAGTTCCTCGGCATCTTTCTTTTCAAGAGCAGCAAGCAGCGATCCCCCAAGTCCGGTCAGGCGCGTCGTCAGCTCTCGTGCGCGACTGAGCATGAACATGAAGCGATAGTGCGGCACAGGCGCGTTGAAGTCGGCGAGTGCTGCCGAAAGCCCCGCTCCCGATGCGAAGGCAGCGACCAGTGCGTTGACGTCGATCGGAGGAGAAAACAGCGCGAGCGCTTGCTTTACACCATCAATGTTCAGGCCGTTGCGGATCTTGAACAGCCGATCCCCCACGCGATCCCAGACGGCACTGAACTGTTCGTTTTCTGGAATATAGAAATAGGGATTAAAGATGCTGTCGTGCGGAATCCCCTTTAATTCCGCCTCTAGGTACCTGGACACGGGCGGCACGCCGTTCTCCAGCTCCAGGATCTCGTCGTTGATCTTCGGCACGATGGTGGGGTCCGAAGGATCGGTGATCTGCTTGTACGTCAGCGAGTCGGCCTTGGACATCGCGCGCTTGCCCAGCTCTTCAGGCTTCTTGCCAAGCAGATCGGCCGCGAGCACATACAGCATCGTGGCTTCGCCGATGCTCTCACGCGTGTACTGGCGGAAGAGCAGATCGCCCCACGTGAGCAGGTTATCGATGTAGCTCATCGCGAAGGCCTTGCGGTACGCGATGGGACGAAGCTCGGCGATGCGGTGGGGATCAAACGGGTCGTCTTTGTACGCCCGCACCTGATCGTCCAGCTCCTTCAGTTGCCGATCGTTCACGAACTCGATGTATCGCCAATAGATCCGGTTCATGGCCAGATCCTTGTCGTCAGTGGTGGGATCGAAAACGTACTCGTACCAGAGCTTGGCGTCGGCAAAGCGCTGCTCTTGCTTCAGTGCCTGCGCGATCAAGTACGGGATGTGGAAAAAGATCTCGCGATAGTAAAAGCCGTTGGCGCTCGCGAAATCCAGACCGACCGATCCATTATCACCTGGGTACTTATCGACGACAGTGGGAGCGTTGACGAACAGCTCATCAGGAGCCGGCGGTCTTCCCGCAGGCGTCACAGTAGACAGCTTGGTAAAACGCGGTAGCTCGGGCAGCTTCTGCGTTTCAAGAGACAAAAGCTTGGGAATCCCACCGGCAAACAGCCTCCGGCCAAACTGCTCGGCGGTGTGGCTGGTCAGACGGGTGATGGCGTACTTCACTTCAGGGGCCAGCAGCAGCGCATACAGATCGGTAGGGAGATCCGAGATCTTCTCAAAGAGCTGGATCGGGTATCCCGGATCTGGACTGAAGGGCGCCGCGGTCCCGCTTGAGTAGTGCGCAGTAAAGGCGCGGTTGTCGTTGCGCACCCCAAACAACCAGACGACGCCATATCGCTCAAACGCGGCGGTGACGGACTGGATGCTGGGGGCCTCGTTGAAGTCGCTCTTCCAGACATCAGACACGCGCTGCGGATCTTCGGCTGGTCGGTCGATGACGAGAGCATCTAGCTTCGTGGGATCGAAGTTGCTGTAGCTGTGCGTGTACCCTTCGGAAAACAGATACAGCTTGCCGTCCGGCCCATACGCTGCCCCGTCAACTGTCTTGAGCAGCGTCGGGAACAGACAGGGCTTGCCCCAGCGGTTCTTTACTTCGACATAGTTCTGCGAGCCCTCCAACGGCAGTTGCACCTCTGCATACGTGTCGCCCGCGAAGTAATAGAGCTTCTTGTCGACCCCCGTGAACGCTGCGGAGAGCTTGGTTGCACTTCCGGGAAGCGCGAGCGTGACAACCGAGCGGAACGATCCGGGAGGTGGCATCGGGATCGATGCGTGCCAGTCATAGACGAGCAGCTTGTCACCACTACTGAAGCCAATCGCCGTGGGGGGCGAGCCAATCACAAAGACGGTATCCAGCGAGGACAGTGCATCAAAGGGACTGCTGCCCATCGTTTTCGTTGCAGCGCGCAGATCAGCCAAATCGGCGACGAGCACGCCCAGACCGCCCATGCCATCGGTGACCAACACCGCGGTATCCATGGCCCCTGGGTGCTTAAACGCGCCCACCAGCGTTCGTGGCGTGGTTGATGACGTAGATGTGTCCCAGTCCATGGTCACGGCAGCAGGGTCGACGAGCGCGCTGAGTGGTGGTGCGCCGGTCTGCAGGTCGGCGATAAACTTTTCGCGAATCGCTTGATAGTTGCCCGTTGGGTACGAAAAGTATTTTGTGTCGAGCAAGAAGTAGGTGGTCTGGTCAACCGTCGAGACCACTACGTTGCGAATCCGCTTCGCTGGATCGTCCTGGAACACGCCAAGCGGTCGCCCCCACGGCCAGGCGGGATCATCGACAAACGTCGGGCCGATCCATGTACCCGAGCTACCGGTGCGACGATAGCGATAGAAACACAGGGCCGGTGCAGCCCCATGCGTTTCTGAAGTGAAGACGAAGACGTCCTTTTCCTTGGGTGTGATGAATGCAGCAGAGACGCTGGCAAACGCATGGTCGAAGATCTTTCCCGGCGCTGTCGTCACGACGTTCACCGGACGACAGAGGAAGGTGCCGCCTTTGGCGTCGAAGCTCAGCCAGGTGCCGGTGTCCTTCTGCGTGTGGGCTCCCCACGGAACAACCGCGCTGACTTCACTAAGCGAGATGCCAAGGTGGGTGGGGAACAGCGAGCGCGGATCGATGGGAAATGCCCCCTTGGTCCAGAACCATCGCGGGTAGGGCGCCACCTCCAGATCCAGTCCCGCGGTGAGCCGGCCGATCTTCCACTCGTCGATCGAGTAGCGGAACGCCAGATAGATGAAATCATCGTCGGTGCTGTTCACCGGCTGAGGGTTGTAGGCGACGAGCGTCACCAGACTCGCAGCTCGCGCCGATAGATAGCCATAGGGAAACGCAAACGGCATGGACTCAGGGTCTGCCGGATTGTCGGGATTGATGCGAACCGTCTGCGGCGCCACCCATTCCTTGTTGAAGTTGTAGAACGAGAACTTCACCTGCAGCTTGACCAGATTCACCGACGAGTTCTCGCTGCTGTACGTGCCATCGCCGGTATCAAACGAGGTCTGGTTGTATGGCTTGGTCTCGATCCAAAAGATGAACAGTCGGTTGAACGCATAGACCGGCTGCACGCGCGCCGAGTTGATGGTGATGCCGAGCTTCTGCCATGGCGCCCAGTCGATCTCGTCCGTCCCCGTTCCCGACAGATCTCCCACGCGGTAGTAGTAAACAGGCGGGTCGGCGCGAGAGACCCCGATCATGAAGACCGCCGTGCGCTCTGTCAGTCCTGCTGGATAGCTGTAGCGGTAGCCGCCGACGATGCGCAGGCGCGAGATCTCATTGAGGGCTTCGAGATAGCGCTGATAACCCTCCTGCACCGAGATCGCTGTGATCTCGTCTTGCATGAGCTTCTCTTCCAGTTCCTCAAACGCGGGACTCTTCTCGGGCCGCAGCTCGGGTCGGATGTAGTTTTCGGGATGCAGGAAGACCTTTCGGTTGGCTTCCCAGATCCGATAGTTCTTCATCCATGGCCACCACGTCTGCAGGTGGCCGGTCAGTTCCTTCTCTTTGGTGGGGTCCGCATCCAAGGTCTCAAGATGGACGAGCGCGCGATGGTAATAGAGCTGAACGGCATTGATCGCTTCGACGATGCGCGTGGTGTCGGCCGATGCACCCATCTGCACATCGATGAGCAAGCGCTGGTACAGCTCGTCCGCGTTGCGAAGTGCCTGCGAGTGGACAAGGTACGCGGACAGCGCATCGCGCAGAGCCGCCTGTCGCGGATCATCGATCGCGCGTGACACCGCGGGCCAGTCTCGGGGACTGGTGGCCACTTTGATCAGGCCGTACAGATAGTCCGCGGCCAACTGGAAGTTCAGCGCGCCCGAGCCAAACGCTAGATCCCAGAACTGCGACTTGATCTTCGTGGGGGTCGCGCCGATGCGCTCGCCCATTTCGAAATAACGGGCCAAGCGCTCTACCGTTCTTCCGTCGAGGAGAGAGCTCGCAGGCAAGGAAAGCAGGCCAAGCAGTGTGGTGATCTCATCGACTGGCCACGTGGTCGCGCGGGCAAGTCCCGACACGCGATCCATCGTCGTGTCATCGAGGTAATCAAGCAGGGTCGTGAGCTGTCCCGAGAAGTCATCAAAGAGCTGCTTGATCTGAAAGTAATCGGGCAGTGCGCCGAGCTCGAAGTCATAGCGGTCGACGAACTTGCTGTCATTGGCGAGCGGGTATCCCGCATCCGGCTGCAGCAGGCGGAAGTCAGAAATGCGCACGTGCTGCGTGCCCTTGAACAGATAGCTGCGGCCCTCGAACGCCGCGACCGCGCCGAGATCGGTGCGGAAGTCGGTCATGGCATGCGGCCAGCTCACGCCAAGGTTTGCAGCGAGCGTACGCGGGAAGCCCGCATCGACATACTGACGATCCGCGCCGGAATACTGCGAGTACTGAGTGCCCGCGAACAGGTACAGCGTACCGTTCGGTGCGACAAAGCCAGCGTCGAGCTTCTTCAGCGTCTGCAGCAGGTTCTTGACCAAGCCCCATTGGTTCACGATGGGCTGCGCGGTGTCGGCGTGGTCGCTTCTGACGTACTGATCTTGGGCGAAGTAGAACGTCGTTGTGCCAATGCGCAGCGCGGCATCGATGCCCGTGTTCAGAATCGGCGCCAGCGCGGCCGCCCCGATCTCTGTGGCGAACGTCGACGCAATCTTGTGTGGATACCCCTCGTCCACATACTGTCGATTGCTCGTTGAGTAGCGAACGTATTGGTCGCCGCTGAACAGAAAGAGCGCCCCGCCAGCCGTCAGCAGCGCAGCGTTGACGAACTCGTTGTCCCACAGCTTGTTGTCAACGATGCCCCACTTCTCATGAAGCGGCTGCAGGAAGCTGGGATTCGCCGAAGAGACATACTGCTGTGGCACCTGTGCATCGGCAGGCTGCACAGAAAAGGCATGCAGGTTGCCATCCGTGCCGGCAAATGCAGCACGCAAGCCCGACTGAAGCGCGGTGGGCAGCCCAGCAAACAGTCCATCCGCCGTTGCCAGACGCGCGATGGCTTTGGGATAGCCTTCGTCGACAAAGCCGGTGTAGCCACCGCTGTAGCGCACGTACTGGTCATTGCAGAACAGGAACGTGAACGTCGTCATCCCTTGCTTGTATGTGAAGCCTGCGTCGACCTGGTTCTGCGCCTGGATCTGATTTCGCACGTTGGCCCACTTGGGAAGGATCGGCGCAGCGGTCGCGTTCTGCGAGCTTGTGTACGTCGTCCCCGAAAAGACATAGGTCGCTTGTCCGTCATAAAACAGCGCGGAACCGAGCGCGTTCCATGGGCTGGGCATGCTCGGCAGAAGGCTCTCGGCGGCCCAGTTCGTCGCGATCTTGCGCGGGTATCCTTCGTCGACAAAAAAGGTCGTGCTGCCCGGCTGTACCGCGCCGCTGTAGCGCACGTACTGCGTGTCGCAGAACAGGTACAGCTTGCCGTTCTCAGCGCGATACGCACCATCGACGCGATCAAGATCTTGAAAGCGGTTCTCGACATTGCCCCAGCGCGTGGTCAGCAACACATCCGCGCCGCCGCCAGAAAATGCATAGCGCGTGTTGCTCCACACGTGAACCTTGCCGGTGTTGTCGCGGCACAGATCGTAGCCTGCCGCTTGTAGCTCGTTCGGCAGCGTCACCGAGATTCCTTCTGCGGCCCAGCTTGTGCTGATCAGCCGCGGATATCCCTCGTCGACATAGAAGTCGGTGGCTCCGGGGCGCAGCGTGCTTGAGTACTTGATGAACTGCTTGGCGCAGAACAGGTACGTACTGCCACCGCCCATGTTCAGGCACGCGTCGACGCGTCCTAGGTCGGCAAATTGATTGAAGACTCGTCCCCAGACGCTGCGGATCGCGACAGGCGTGCTCAGCGTGGTGCCACCCGCAGCGCGCGAGGCGTACTGATTGCCCGAATAGACGTGCAAGCGGCCGTCGGGTGCCACGAAGGCGGCATCAATGCGATCGAACGGAGAGTACTCGGTGAGCATGCTCACCTTGGCCGGGCTCTTCCACGACCCGCCGCTAAACTCGCGTCGCCACTGCTCGCCACTTGGCAAGCGGTAGAAGATAAACAGCTTGGTGACGCCACTTGCATCTTCGACGTAGCTAGCGTCTACGCCGGTAATGCTCGATGACGCGCCGCCCATGGGGTCGTGAACCGAGAAGCCCTTGAACCACGTGCCTTCCTCCATGACGCCGTCCGAAAGCGACCTGGGATAGCCGGGATCGACGCTGGTGAAGGCGCCGCTGTAGCGAACATACGAGCTGTCTTTGAACAGATACAGCCGCTGCTTGCCATCGACAGGTGACTTGAAGAACAGCGCGTTGTCGATCCCACTTCGCATGCCCGTGGGCAGGTTGCCCCAGCGCGTGGTGATGGCCAGCGGATAGCCTTCATCGACGAAGTCATAGGGTGTGGTCGAGTAGCGAAAGAACTGATCGCCTCTGAACAGAAAGGTCTTTCCCGTCGAATCGACGAAGGCTGCATCGACTTGGTTCTGCGACTGGATATTGTTGCGGACCAAAGCCCAGTCCGTGGCGTTGCTGCTGGGCGTTGCGCTGGGCGAGACATCGACGCGCGCATAGCTTGTACCGCTGAAGAAATAGATCTTGCCGTCGTCGCTGCGCAGCGCCGCCGAGATGCCACTTCCGAAGCTTGCCGGCAGCGAGTATCCGGCGCCCTCTTGCGGCCAGCTACCCGCGATGGTGCGGGGATAGGACTCATCGACAAACGTCTGGGATGGCGATGTGTAGCGCACGTACTGATCGCCGGAAAACAGGAACATCGCACCGCTGGCATCGACAAGCGCAGCGTCGACAACGCCGCTCTGTTGGATGGTGTTGCGAACACGCGCCCAGGCGCTCTTGATGCTCGCAAGCGCCCCGCTTGGACTTGCGAACTGAGTGCCGCCAAAGAAATACAGATCGTCGCTTGTACCGCCAGGAGCGCGGCCCACGGCGACCGCAGTAATCGGCAGCGGCAGGCCGGCTGGGATGTTGCCGAGTCCCTCTAGCGTGTTCCAGTTTGTGCGCGCGGCACGCGGATAGCCTTCATCGACATGGGTGTATTCCGCGCCCGAGTAGCGGACGTATTGGTCCGCGCAGAACAGGTACGTCGTACCGTTGTATGAAAACGCGCCATCAATGCGGTCGTTGTCGATGAACAGGTTGCGCACGCGACCCCAGCGATCGCGAATCGGCAGCATGGTATCGGGGGCTGCAGAGCTGGCATAGACACCGCTTTTGAATGCGTACAGCGCGCCATCGCTGCCTGCCAGCGCCGCATCCAACCCCGACGGAAAGCGCTTGAGTACGCGCAGCAGTGCATCGCTTTCGGCAATGTTGCCAAACGTGATTGGGAAGCCTTCATCCACAAACTGGTAGCTGGTCCCGCTGTACCGGGTGAGCTGGTTCTGTCGCGTCAGGTATGTCGTGCTCCCCAAAACGAAGGCGGCATCGACGCGCTTTTCTTGGAACAGGTGGTTTAGGACCAGGCCAAAGACCGGCCGAATCTTCTGCAAGTTGTACCGATCGGTCGAATGCGAGAAGGAATGGCCCGAAAAGAAATAGTACGTGTCATCGGTATCGCGGAAGGCCGCATCGACCTTGCTGTACATAGCCGCTGGCAGCGGCGAGATGCCTTCGCTTGCGAAGCTTGTGCGAATCGCCAACGGATAGCCTTCGTCGACGAACTCCGGTCCCGTCAAAAGCGCAGACGGATTGCTGTAGCGGTAGTACTGGTCACCAGCAAACAGGTACAGCTTGCCGTCCTCGGCGGTCAGCGCAGCATCGACGCGCGCCGTCCCCTGCAGGGTGTTGCGCACCTGGCCCCAGTCCGTGATCGGCTTGGCGGCGCTGGTGGTGGTGGCCGTCACGGTCACGTACAGATCGCCCGCGCACAGATGCAAAAGGGGCGAGCCATCAGCCGCGCGATCACTGAACACCGCATCGAAGCCACTGGTGAGCACGCGCGTGCGGAATGGATCGGTCAGCGTGACACCGGGAATCGCATCGAGCGTACCGGTTCCGAGCAAGCGATAGTCGCTCTGCGCAAAGGTCGCGTAGCGCTGGCCGCTGATGATCAGGAAGTCGCCGCTTGGCAGTGTGGTCAATGCATCGATCACACCGCCGGTCAGAAACGGCGCTGCTGGGGCATCGATCGCCGGCACTTTCAAGGTCTCGGGAAGGCGGCGATGCACCTGCTGATTGTTCAAGTAGACGCGCGCCTCGTCCGCGCTCATCGCGGTCTTGCGCACAAGAAGCGCAAGCTGCTGCATGCGACGAAAACGCGATGCGACGAACGCATCAGACAGCGCCGGCCGTGACTGGGCTGCGGTCGCAAAAAGGGGCAGCGCCAACCCCGCCAAGGTCTGCGTCTGCGTCTCATCCGGTGTGCCGAACGCCCAGGCAAAGACCAGCTCGCTCACGTCTTCGGCAAGTCCGATCAACCCGGACAAGCTGCGCATCCAGATGCGCTGCTGCTGCTCCGAAATCGTCGACAGCCGCTGCGCTAGCTCGTTGGCTTCGCTGGTGAGATTGGCTTGTGCGCGCTGGTATGCAACCGCTTTGGCGCTGAGCACCACAAACGATGCAGCAAAGTTTGGCAGCGCGAACTTGTCGACGTTGGTCGCGTCTTGGAAAAACGGCTTGGCCTCTGTCGTCACGCGATAGGTGGTTGGGCTAGATGCCGGAACTGCTTCGACGTAGCCGTGGGCCTGCAAGACCGCGAATAGCGCCGCGACATCCGAAGTGTCTACGCCGGTCGCAGCAAACGCACTGCCGTCGAAGCTCGCTGCATTTACGCGCAGGGCCAGTGCCGAAAAAATCGCTTCTGCTTGCGCTTGAAAGTTGGGAATCGTGTACTTCGCCGCGTTGTTCGCATCTGCAAAAAACGCATCCACGCCGGGCGCAATGAAGGATCGAACTTCGAGCTCTCCATCGACGGTCACGCTGAATCGATCGAGATAGCCGTGAGACACCAGCAACGAAAACAGCGGATCGAGATCCGTGAACCCAAGCGCCGCCAAGTCACCGGCATGGACCTGCAGGCGCTCGCGGACACCGGCTTCCATCGCTTGACGCAGCTCGCCTGCCGTCGGTAATACCCGCAGCAAGGCCCGCCCCGGATCGCCAAAGGTTGCCAGAACGCGCATCTGTCGCAGGGCATCAAACACCGCTTGGGCGCCTTGTGCCGTCAGCGATCCCGTCTGCAGCGTGCTCGACGTCAGCATCGAGTCGCTTAGTGCCTGACGCAGATCGGCAAGCGCGGCCTCAACGGCGTCATCCGCCAGAACCTCGTCAATCGGTGAGCCATCGGCTAGGCGCTGACGCGCGGCGTAGTGATCTTCCAGGCAGATGAAAGCGAGCTGCCGCGCCGAGATCTGACGCTGATCCAGCCACGCTTTGACGCGCAGGATCTTCTGCAGCGCGTCCATCGTCTTGCGCGGCGGAGCATCCGGTTGCATGAGCAGCGACAGCGGAGCCAGGTTCGCTGCCGTATTAAACGGCAGAGGAATGTTCAAGTCCTCGTGACCTGAGACCGTCCACTGCGCCCCCAAGACATCGAGCAGCAGCACGACTTCTTGCACGCTGAGCCCGAGCAGCGTCGACAGGCTGACGATGCGACGCAGCGCAGAGAAATACGCAACCACAGCGGCATAGTTCAGCGCGGGCCGCGCGAAGCCACGGACCACCAACGCTGACGTCAAGAACGCAAAGTCCGCGCCCGAGATGCGCAGCGTCGCCTGCAGTCGCTCGTCTAGCGCGTCGACCGACGTAGCGCTTGCGACATGCGCCTGCAGCGTCAAGCGGAAGTCGTTGTTAAAGACGCGGTCGAACAGATCCGCGCGCTGCACTCCATCGCCGAAGCCGTATGCCTTGGGCGTGCTCCACAAGCTGCACAGCTCGTCGATGGGCATATCCTCCGACTGCTTGCGGATCTCTAGCGCGATGGCCAGGGCCTGCAGCCCGTCTTCATCGATCCGGTTGCCACACGCGGTCTGCAGCAACGGGTCGAGTTCAATGAACGAAAGCCCCAGCCGACGCGCCAAGCGGACAAAGCGCATCAGGCGATCGAGGTGTACGTTGGCCAGCGGCGATCCGTCCTTGAGCTTCAGCGTCGGCGATGGGAGCGGCGGCATCATCACCGGGGGCGGTGACTCGTCCAGCACGATGTAGTTCGCGCCTTGATTGACATAAAAGTTTTCGGGAGCCTGTGTCTCAGAGAGCGCCAGGTCCTGACGGACAATCTGCTTCAGCTCTTTCAGCGAGATGCCGAGCTTGTCCTTGATCAGCGCGACGTCAGAGCCGCGGATCGTCGACAGGTCCATCACCCCCCAGAGCTTCTTAAGTTCTGCGTCGGTGTCGTGCGCGGTGCTGTACATCGCGTACTCTTCGACGCTAAAGCCCAGACGCAGCCGCGCCGACAGATGCGCGTTCGCGGTCGTGCGATACAAGCGCTGCAGCTCGTCGAGACTGGTGCCCAGCTTTTCCGCGTAGAGCTGCATTCGCAGGTGCTGTTCAGAAAAAGGCAGCGGCGGCGGATAGAGGTTGTCGGTCAGCGTCGCAGCGCTAAGCCCCGTCCCCATGACCTGATTGGCCACCGTCAGAAACGGAATCTCGCCAAAGGTGTTTGCCTGATCCAGGCGGATGTTCTGAACATCGGGCCGACGCGCGTGAAAATCCTGAGTTAAATCGCGGCTGATTGAATCTTTAAGCTGCAGAAGATCAACCAAGTACGCCGATGGAGAAAGGACCGAACGGGCCTCATTTCCTTCAGCAATATCAATGGGTCCAAACAGCGTTGTATAGCTACTGGGCAGTTCTTTGCTCATGGTCTACCTATCGAAACCGCGCGCTGCGGTAATGGGGTTCATTGCGTTGAATGTCTTGAATGTATTGGGGAAGCAGCTCACTGCGCCGATTGCGCGCTGCACCCTGCACGGCACGGCCAAGCGCGTCTTCACCGGGAAATAGCTCGTTCCAGCGCTGGGCAAAGTCCGCGTGCGACAGGCCAGCAATCTGAATCGCAGAGTGAAGCCCAGCCTGCAAGAGCCGCTGTGCGCGAGCATCTTCCGACGGAGGAAGGATGAAAAGCAGGCGCTGATAGGCTTTCAGCCACGGCAGAAGCTCGGTCCGATCGTCCTCTGCCCAGTCAAGGCGATCCATGTGGCTGATATCGCGAAAAGAAAAGGCTCGCCAATCGATCCCTGTGTTCTTGTTCAGGAATTTGGTTAGCCGCTCTGCGAGATGATCGCTCAACGCGGACAGGTTCGACATCGCTCCCCCTTATGCCGAGACGCAGGCGTTTTATGCACAGGGCTGCAATAGAACTGCAGTCATTTGGGTCAGGTAGCTTGTCATCAAGCCAACGCGACCCGCCCCCTTCTGCCTACGTTTCGGTCCATTCGACCCTAGGGAAGCACTTTAGAAAATCTACAAATTCAACACAATACTCTTTCGATAAATCCTTATTATCATACGGATCTCAGCCATCCGTGGAGTGCCAAGTACCCCATCCGTAGCCAGCGCAGGCCGCCTGGCTTGGGGGCCGCTTCGGATGCTCCTCCGCGCGGATCTGGCAGACCTTGGCAGCGACAAGAGCGCGCTTGTTTGCGGCAAACGCGACACGAGGCCTGCAGCGATGCAGCAACGCGGCGATGCGGCGACACAGCGACACAGCGACGCGGCAACAGCAGCTAGAGCTTCAGCTTGTCCATGTCACGGGCGAGCGCGTCCGGCGCGACATGCGAGTAGATGAGCGTCATATCCAGCGAGCTATGGCCCAAGATGTCCTTGAGAGCGACGACGCTGCCGCCCGATTCGATAAACAGCGACGCGAACGTATGCCGCAGGGTATGCCAGGGCCGGATGGGCACCGTGCAGCCGATGGCTGTGAACAGCTCCGCGAGCCAGGCCGCAGCACGCTTCACACCGACGGGACAAACCAAGCCCGCGGCGGACTTAGGACACACGGTCTTCCACTCTGCCAGCACGTCCACCAGGGCCGCCGGCAGCGGCACGGTGCGTGGCTTGCCCGACTTAGGCGTGCGATCAAAGCTGCGAGCGACGGTCAACCGGCGACGCGGCAAGTCGACATCGACCCAGCGCAGGCCAAAGATCTCGCCGAAGCGCAGCCCAAGCCGCAGCGCTAGACAGACCGCCACGTACCGGGCGTGCCGCAGCGCATCGCTGCGCTGTGACCGCACCAAGTCGAGCAGTCGCTTCGCTTCGTCTGCGCTTAAACGATCCGTGCTGGACGTCTTGCGCGGCAGCTTGAGCCCGACCATCGGCGACGTTGGGATCAGGTCTTGCCTCACGGCCCAGGTCAGCGCGGCGGCAAGCGGTCGCAGCGCGGCGGCGAGCGTGTTCGGCTTATAGCGAGCCATCAGCGTGTCGCGCAGCCCTTCCAGATCGCGGCGGCGCAGCTTGGAAAGCGGAATCGCGCCCACCACCGGCAGGACCGCAACCAGGCCGTAGCGCGCCGCTTTGCGATACCGCTCTGCGTCTTTCGCGCGTGGGTGAGCCGACGCCAAGAACCGCTCACACAGCTCAGCCACGGTCATTGTGCTGGCGCTGGCAGCCGTGACCAGGCCGCGCGAAGCGTCTGCTTCGGCTTGCACCAGCAGCTTGCGCGCTTCGGCATGGCTCGCCGCCGACGTCGTCTTCACCCGTCGCTGTCCGTCGCTGTCAAAGTACCGGATCGCCCACTTCTGCCCGCGCTTTAGGATATCGCCCATGTTGATCCACTTTCTGATCCACTCGTGCGGCCAATGGCTCGTCAGGACCTGAAGAAGACCGGACATCCTCCACGGCTGCCACCGTCGCAAACCCCTATTATTGCAGATTTTTTTCGTAATCCGAAACACATCCAGGTGATGTGCGATCACTTGCGGTCGATTGTTCGCAGTCGCATGCGGAC
>CAZKOY010000120.1:0-16801 GCA_964554495.1 uncultured Myxococcales bacterium | reverse complement strand
AACATTTCGGCTAGCGGTACTTCCGCCTCGACCGTCGTCATGCCATCGGCATCCGTGGTGCCAATGATCATGCCACGTCGAGACATCAGCGTGCCGAGCATCGCACCGCTGAACTCGGCGGGACCTTCGAGCGCGACCTTCATAATCGGCTCCAGGATCTGCGGTCGGGCCTTGGGATAGACCTCACGCCATGCGCCACGCGCCGCTTCTTGGAAGGCGATGTCCGACGAGTCGACTGCGTGCGAGGCACCGTCGTTCAGCACCACACGGACATTGACCACGGGGAAGCCGATCAGGCGGCCCTTGGGCAACATCGAACGGAAGCCTTTTTCGACGCTGGCGATAAACTCGCGCGGCACGTTGCCACCGACCACCTCGTCCACGAACTCGAAGTCTCCTTCGGCATACGGTTCGATGTAGCCGACCACTTTGCCGTACTGACCTGAGCCACCGGTCTGCTTCTTGTGCGTGTAGTTGTACTCGGCGTGCTGCGTAATCGTCTCGCGATACGCGACCTGCGGCGGACTCGTCGAGACAACCGCGTTGTACTCGCGCTTCATACGCTCGATATAGACTTCCAAGTGAAGCTCGCCCATGCCGGCGATCAGTGTCTCGCCGCTCTCGGGGTCGACTTCGCAGCGCAGCGTCGGGTCTTCCTTAGTGAAGCGCTGCAAGGCTTTGCTCATGTTCATCTGAGCTTTTTGGTCCGTCGGCTTGATCGCCAGCTTGATGACGGGCTCGGGCACGAACATCGAGGTCATCGCGACATTGGGCCCCGCGGTGAAGGTATCGCCTGAGTTGCAGTCGATACCGAACATCGCCACGATGTCGCCGGCACAGGTGTCGGTGATGTCTTCCTTATCATCCGAGTGCATGCGCACCAAGCGCGAGACTTTGACCTTCCTGCCGGTGCGCGTGTTGGTGATGAAGTCATCTTTGCGCAGCGTGCCCTGATAGACGCGCATGTACGTCAACTGGCCGTAGCGCCCATCTTCCAGCTTGAAGGCCAAGGCCACGGCTGGCAGGCTCGGGTCCGACGGCAGAACGATCTTCGCTTCACCCTCTTTGTCTAGATCGATCGCCTCGTTGGTGACGTCAGTTGGGCACGGCAGGTAATACGTCACAGCGTCGAGCAAGAGCTGCACACCCTTGTTCTTGTAGGCCGAGCCCATCATCACTGGAGTCAACTTCATCTCCAGCGTGCCGCGGCGGATAGCGCTGCGGATTAGCTGCGGCGTGACGCGGTCTTCCAGAATCGCCTCAGTCAGCTCGTCGCTGAACATCGACACAGCATCCAGCATCTCATCGCGAGCCTGCTGTGCCTGCGTCTTCAGATCCGCAGGGATCGCTCCGCGATGGATCTCTTCGCCATTCGGCCCCGAGAAGGTCACCCCTTCCATCGTCACCAGATCGACAACGCCAGCGAACTTGTCTTCGGCTCCGATGGGAAGCTGCAGCAGCACCGGGTTGTGCCCCAGCTTTTCGCGAAGCTGATTCTTGACGCGCAGCGGATTGGCCCCGGTGCGGTCGCACTTGTTGACAAATGCGATACGCGGGACCTTGTACCGACGCATCTGGCGATCGACGGTCAGCGACTGGCTCTGCACGCCAGCGACAGCGCACAGCACCAAGATGGCGCCGTCGAGCACGCGCAGCGAGCGCTCGACCTCGATGGTGAAGTCGACGTGGCCCGGTGTATCGATGATGTTGACGTGATAATTGGCCCAACCGCAGTACGTGGCAGCGCTTTGGATCGTAATGCCGCGCTCGCGCTCCAGCTCCATCGAGTCCATCTTCGCGCCGACGCCGTCCTTGCCTTTGACTTCATGGATGGCGTGAATGCGCTTCGTGTAGAACAGGATGCGCTCGGTAAGCGTTGTCTTGCCGCTGTCGATGTGGGCGGAGATGCCGATGTTTCGTATGCGAGAGAGGTCGGTAATCACTGCCTGTGCTCCGTCCGTTTTTTTATGAGTCGCAAGCAACTACCAAGGTTCGTCGCCAGAATCAAGCGAAAACCTCGCAACAGGCCAGCGCAAGGTCTGCCCTGCTGAATGCCAAAGCGGGCGATATCGGCGAGCTCGACACACGTACTTCTCGACGCAGTTTAGGCTGGCCAGCACCCTAGATGACCTGCGAAACTGTCGCGTAAGGCCCGTCTTGATGCCCCCATCTGGTCCCCATGATGGTTCTCTGTCCGTGGTCAACGATCGCTTCGCCATCGAACGGGAAGCGGGGCGTGGTGGCATGGGCATCGTGTACAAGGCCGTGGACCTAAACACCGGCCAGTCCGTCGCCTTGAAGGTTCTGCGACGGGGAACCCAAGCCAACCGGGACCGCGAACGCGAACGTTTCGAGCGCGAAGCCCAGGTCTTGTCGACGCTGCGCCACCCTGCCATTGTCTCGTACGTTGCCCATGGTCAGACCCCCGAGGGGCACCATTTCCTGGCCATGGAGTGGATCGATGGCGAGCCGCTGACCGACCGGCTGCGCCACGCTCGCATGAACATTCCCGAGGCACTCACGCTGCTGCGCTTGCTTGCGTCGGGTCTGGCCGAAGCGCATCGCTTGGGCATCATCCACCGCGATCTCAAGCCCAGCAATATTCTGCTGCGTCACGGCAAGCTCAGCGGCGCGACGATCTTGGACTTCGGAATCGCCCGCGGCGGCATCCTGCCGGTGGTGACCCAGACTGGCATCATCGTCGGCACGCCCGAGTACATGTCGCCGGAACAGGCACGTGGACGCCGCGAGCTAACGCCAGCTAGCGATGTCTTTTCCTTGGGTTGCTTAGTCTTTGAGTGCCTCAGCGGCAAACCGCCCTTTGTTGCCGAGCAGATCGCGGGCGTGCTGGCCAAAATTCTGTTTGATCAAGCCCCCCCTTTGAGCACGGTGCTGCCCGAGGCCCCGCAAGCCTTGGAAGAGCTCATCGCGGCCATGCTTGAAAAAGAGCCGCAGGATCGTATTGCCGACGCTGGCTCGCTGGTCTTGCGCCTGGCCGCCTTGCAGCCCATGCATGACTCGGCGGCCATTGCCAACACCGACATGGTGGCGCGTAAGGACACCAAGCTCACCGAGGCCGAACAGGTCTTGGTGGGCGTGATCATCGCCAACCAGCCGCAGATCATCCCCGATCAAGAGACGCTGGAGATGGAGGCGTCTGAGACGGAGAGCGGGCAGTGGAAAAGCGTACAAAACGCGATCATGCAGTTGGGCGGACGACCCGAGTGGCTGGCTGATGGTTCCCTGGTCGTGACGCTAGCTGGCACGCAGGGTGGCTTCGCGACCGACCTAGCCCTGCAGTCGGGGCGCTGCGCTCTGCTACTCAAAGAGCTAGTGCCTCAGGCCACCGTGGCCATGGCCATGGGTCGTGGACAAATCGCACAGCAACTTCCCGTCGGTGAAGGCATCGATCGAGCCCTGCGCCTGCTGCGCGTGGCGGCGCCGGGAACTGCCGTGCCCCGCCCTGGCCCTGCTGCGCCGACCGACGACCTTGTGCGTATCGACAGCGTGAGTGCCGGCCTGCTTCTTGGACGCGCTGATCTGACGTATCGCCCCGACGGCAGCGCTTTTCTTCTGGGCTTGCAGCGGCAGGTCGATGCCTCGCGGCCGCTCTTGGGCAAGGCCACACCGTGCCTGGGCCGCGAGCAAGATCTGCTTGGCCTTGAGCGCACGCTGCGCGGCTGCATCGACGAAAGCACCGCCAGCGCGGTGACCATTACCGGCTATCCCGGCATCGGCAAGTCGCGCCTGCGCCATGAATTCTTGCGGCGCCTGCGGACGGCCGATCTGGGTGTTCGCGTCCTTTTGGGCAGCGGCGAAGCGCAGCGCTTTGGTGCCTCGTACGGCCTGCTGCGCCAGATGCTGCGCGGCGTCTTCGGAATTGTCGACAGCGATACCGCCGAGGAGCGACGTCAAAAGCTCGTCGGCTTCCCCGGACTGCCCTGGCGGACTGCGCAGGGCAGCTCGCTTCTGCCGTTCATCGGCGAGCTGTGCGCTGTCCCGTTTCCCGACGACGAAAACCCAGCTCTGCGCGCCGCTCGGCGCGAGCCCCAGATGATGAGCGAGCTGGTCATGCGCGCGTTCATCGAGTTCACCGACAGCCTTGCAGCCAGGCAGCCTGTGCTCATCATCATCGATGATCTGCAGTGGTGCGACACGCTGAGCATCAAGCTAGCCGAGCAAGCGCTGCGGGCTCTGCACGATCGCCCGCTTATGTTCTTGGCGTTCGCCCGCCCAGAAGTCGAGGAGCGATTCCCGTCGCTGTGGGGCGGTCTGGGTCAGCGCATACGCCTGGCCGGCCTATCCCGAAAAGCCAGCGAGCGCTTGGTTCACCACGCGCTGGGCGAGCAGGCGGCCCCCGATCTCGTCGCCCGCATCGTCAATCAAGCCGACGGCAATGCCCTGTTTCTGGAAGAGCTGATTCGGGCCGCTGCGTCGCCAAGTGGCGCGCCTCAGCCTGACACGGTCGTCGCGATGCTGCAGTCGCGCGTCGGGCGATTGCCGGCGTTTCAGCGGCTGCTGTTGCGGGCAGCAGCGATCATCGGCCAAACGTTCTGGCGGGGCGGACTGGTCTCACTTCTGGGCACGACGGCTGAGCATGTCGATCTTGATGCTGAGCTCCTCGCACTGATCGATGCCGAGATGATCGTCCGACGAACCATCAGCCGCTATGCCGGCGAGGTCGAGTATTCGTTTCGCCATGCCCTGCTGCGCGACGCGGCCTACTCGATGCTGACCGACACGGATCGCGCCACAGGGCACCGTTTGGCGGCACGCTACCTGGCTGCGCTGGCTGATCGATCGCACGCCAACAACACTCTTCGCGACGCCAAGCCCGATCCGCTGATGATCGCCGAGCACTATCGCAGTGGCGGCGACAGCGAAGCGGCCATTCCCTATGTCGTGCAAGCGGCGCAGGATGCATTCGATGCATACGATCTCGCCGAGACGCAGCGCCTGGTTGATCTGGGGATCAGCCTGGGCGCTGGCGGCGAACACCTGGGTATGCTGCTCAGCCTGCAGTCCTGGGTGGCCTATTGGCGCGGCGACACGGACCGCATCCTCGAAAAAGGCAGCGACTCGATTTCGCTTCTGCGCCGCGGATCGGTCTGGTGGTGCCAAACAACGGGGCTGCTTGCCGCTTCAGCCATGAGCATCGGCCGACGTGCCGACGCCAAAGTGCTGACCCAGATCCTTCTCGACACGCGACCGAGCAACGAGATTCTCGATACCTACCTGGAAGCGCTGGGCCGCGTGCTCACGACATTTTCGCGTCGGCTTGAGCGCGCCTGGTCGCTGCGGATGTTGCAGCGTATCCAGCAGCTTTTGCCTCTGGCGCAGCGACGAGACGGCAATGGGATCGCCATGGCGCTGATGGCCGAGAGCCTGTGCATGCACGATCTCGATCCCAACCCATACCGCGAAGCAGAGCTTCTGCAAGATGCGGTGGCCATCTTTCAGCTAACACATGCGCAGCGTCTGTTGGCCCTTGGACAGCTCTGTCTGGGGGAAGCGCTGTGCCATCGCGGATCGCGCGACAGCGGCATTGCCATCTTGCGCCACGCAGCGACGCGCGCCGTGGCGCTGGGACAGCCGTTCCTGATCACCAGCTCGCAGCTGCACCTGGCCGACGCTCTAGTCACAGGCGGCGAGCCGCACGAGGTCACAGAAGCCGAGTCCATCGCCCACACCGTCGACCAACAACTGCACAGCGCGCAGCAGACCGATGCCATCGTGCGCGGACGCGTGCTCAGCATCCTCGGCCGAGTTGCTCTTTTGCGCGGCGAATGGGATCAGGCCGAAGCGCAGTCCTTTGCAGCCATCCCGCTTCTGGAAAACATCCCGCTGCGCCAAATCTCGGCGCAGACCACGTGGGTGCGCGCCTTGCTTAGCGCGGGCCGTCTGGCCGAAGCCTCGGTGCAGGCCGATGCCCTGCTGCACCAGATGGAAGCGACGGGTGGTGCGGGCTGCGTCGAGATCCCCGCCCGCTTGGCCATCGCCGAGGCCTTCGACGCCGATGGCGACAGCGCGGGGGCCCGCAGCGTGCTGGATGTCGCCCTGCGCTTGATGCACAAGGCGGCGAGCGGCATCCCGACGCCCGAGGGGCGCGAGCGCTTTGTCCACGAGGTCCCGCACAACGCCCTGGCCGCCGAGCTTGATCTGCTCTGGTCCAAGCCGCCCCCGCTGTTGCGCCGCTAAGCGCCGCCGATCGAGCCGTCGTCCCTAGTTCTGTTCAACCAGCTTGTCGCCGCGCAGAACGAAGCGATGGCGTCCCACGGGCAGGCACTCACTTGGTGGCAGCGTCGAGGACTCTTCGACCTGTACGACGATGGCAAGCGGGGCTGCCGACCAGCGCGCACGACAGTGCCCAAAGGCCGGCACAAACACGCTCAAGTGCGGACCTGGCAGGTTGCCCCCCAAGCCCGCAGCAGTCAGCCGCCGCGCCACAAGCCAGTTATCTGACCCCATCTTGCCGTGCGCACTGCGGCGCCAAACCTCGATGACTTCGTCAACGCCATCGCCGTCTAGATCGACGGCTGAGAGCTCGACCAGGGATGTGGCCAGCGGGGCTCGCGGCAGCTCGGAAAGGGGCGCGCGAATAGGTGTGCCATCGCCTCGCAGGACTCCCAAGCGCAGCTTCTGCTCACTGGCCACCAACACGACATAGCCCGGCTCTGGAAAGCGCCCGACCGCGCACAGGCGAAGCTCGCTGCCGGCGCTGCGACGCTGCACGACCTGCTGCAGAGCGGCTCTGTCGTCCTCACTGCAGCTCGCCCCCGGCCGCGGCGACAAGACGACGGCAGGTGCGGCCATCGCCACCGATGAAAAACCCGCCAGTCCGCCCAGCAGCAGCATCGCGCGCCACAGACCGCGATCACATTGACACATAATCACTTTCCCGCTTACAACATTTTCAGATTTTCACTTATTATTAATCAATCATAACATTTGGCATCTATATCGCCAATAAGATCATCAGGCCAAGAAGCAAGCCGACGAAGACCAAGGTGCCAAAGATCAGCAAGCCCTTGCGGCCTTCCTGGTCGCGGTTGGAAAGCGCGTGTGCGCCGCTGCTGCGCGAGCCGGTTAGCTGCAGAAAGCGCATCAGCCAGCCGGTGATGCGCGGCAGCGGATCGGCGGACTGCGACCGTTGACGCTGCGTGCGATAGACCTCTTCGCTCTCGGGCAGATCGCGAGGCAAGAGGATCGGGGCCGTCTCTTCGGTCCCTGGCGGAATCACCAGCGGCTCGCCGCGATCCGACCGCGAAACAGCCGCGATGCGCCCCTCGCTCATAAGCTCGGTGTGTTCGTCGCCACGACGCGCTGGAGCCGCGCCGCCCCCACTCGCGCTGCCTCGCTCGCCCGCTGCACGCGGCGCAGCCAGCGCAGCCAGATCGCTTCCGCGCATTGGAATCGTCGGCGGCTCACGCACGGGTACGGTCGGATCCGAGTCCGGTCGCGAAGGAACCTTGGCCGTGGCCTGCGCCCCCCCTTGGCTTGACCCGGCCTCGCGTCCACGCAGCGCAGCATCTGCCTCGTTTCGTGACGCTGGGATGGGCGGCGGTCCCGCGCTCGGCGGAACCGGGGGTAGCGCACGCAGCGCCCCGCGGGATGGTGGCGGCGCAGGCGGCTCGGGACGCGCCATGGAGCCTTCTTGCTCAGCCAGGATACGCATCGGCATCACGTCGCTGACCAGGTTGCCCATGGCCTTAAGCGTCTGCGCCACATCGCTCATACTCGGCCGCATCGTCGGGTCTTTTTGCAGCATGGCCGCCACCAGCCGCGCCAGCGACGGATCGCAGTGGGGCAGATAGGTGCTCAAGAGCGGCGGCGGCGCAAACATGTGCATCCCGATCAGGTCCCCTGGTGCCTCGGCGACAAACGGCGTGCGACCCGAAAGCATCTCGAACAGCATGACGCCCAGCGCATACACATCGACGCGATCGCCGATGGTCTTGATGCCGCGACACTGCTCGGGAGCCATATACGCAGGCGTGCCCATGACCGTGTTGGTCCGCGTGCGCACAAAGCCGCCCGACATCGAGTCAAGCTTGGCGATTCCGAAGTCGAGCACCTTGGCCCGCTCACCCCCCGGCGCCTCGGCATCTGCGACGAGCATGATGTTTTCGGGTTTCAGATCGCGATGCACGATGTTTTTTCCGTGCGCGCTGGCTACCGCCGAGGCGACTTGCCGTGCCAAGCGCATGGCATCGGCCTCGTTCAAGCGCACCTCGCGCTGCAGCCGGATGCGCAAGAGCTCGCCTTCCAAGTACTCCATGGCCAGATAGGCTTCCCCCGTCGAAAGCTGGCCATAATCAAAGATCCGCACGATGCCCGGATGCTGGATCATGTTGGCGGCCCGCGCCTCGTTGAAAAAGCGCGCCGCCAAGTCGGGCACGCGAGCGTATTCCGGCCGCAAGACCTTGACCGCTGCACGCACGCCGATGTCCTCGCGCACCGCCTCGTAGACCATGCCCATCCCCCCTTCTCCGAGGAGGCGAAGCACACGGTACGGGCCGATGCACTGATTCAGCATGAGACGGGGCGTTAGGCCGTCTCAGTCCGAGAGAGGACCTGAAGCGGCTGGCATATTTTCCGCCGGCCCATCGCGGGAAGGCAAGCACATTTCCCCGAGGCACAGCCGCTGCGAACAGGCAGACATCGGCGCCAGTCAACCGACCTTCCGCCCTGGGCCGATCCAGCCGCCCCACACAGCCAGCCGCCCCTCCCTGGCACCGTCTTGCCCACGCGATTTGCCTCGCCACCGCGAGCGGGCCAGCGACGCCACAGCCCCTGCCGTCAAGCCGAATGCAGCGCGCTCAAAGAAATTTATTATTCAATTTTATATTTATCTAATTTATAATATAAAGCACTCGCCTTAATGCCCAATAAGCGTGCAGTCTCCGTCTTGACACCCTTAGCCTCGCGATATGCCTTTAATATTAGCTGTTTTTCCAGGTCATCCAAAATATCGGGCAATGCGATAGCTCCGGTCAGGCCGCCGGGCACGGTCAGTGCGTCGCTGTCACTGGCTGCCGGCCCCCGCATCTGCGCAGGCAGGCTGGCCGCCGTCAGCACCGGACCTTCGGCGAAGACCAGGGCTTGTTCGATGGCGTTTTCAAGCTCACGCACGTTGCCGGGGAAAGGATAGGCCAAGAGCAGCGCCAGCGCGTCGTCGCTGATCGCCTTCACCGCTGGGTTTGTGCGCGGGGCCAGCTTGGCGATGAAGTGGCGGCATAGCTCGGGGATGTCAGCGCGACGCTCACGCAGCGGCGGCACCACAAGCGGCACGACGTTTAGGCGATAGAACAAGTCTTCGCGAAAACGGCCTTCGGCGATCAGCTTCTGCAGATCGCGATGCGTGGCCGAGATCACGCGCAGGTTGGCGTGCAGCGTCGTCTCGCCCCCGACCCGCTCGAAGGTTCCTTCCTGCAGTACGCGCAGAAGCTTGACCTGCATAGCCGGCGAGATCTCACCGATCTCGTCGAGAAACAGCGTTCCGCCGTCGGCCAGCTCGATGCGTCCCAGGCGCCGCTTGATGGCGCCGGTAAATGCGCCGCGCTCGTGCCCGAAAAGCTCGGACTCAAGCAGCGTGTCGGCGAGCGCGCCGCAGTTCACTTTGATAAACGGGCCCTGCGCTCGCTTGCTGAGGTTGTGGATAGCGCGGGCCACCAGCTCTTTGCCGGTCCCCGACTCGCCGTGAATCGCAACGCTGGCATCGGTGCGCGCGACGCGGGCAATCGCCTCTTGCACGCGGCACATCGCCTCGGTCGATCCAATCAGCTCACGATAGCGCGCGTCTCCATCGCTGCGCAGGCCTTCGTTTTCAGCCGACAGACGCTCATTCAAGTTGCGCGCCGCGCGAAGCTCCAAGCCGCGCTCGACTTTCAAACGAACGACTTCCGGCGCAAACGGCTTGGTCAGAAAGTCCATCGCCCCCAGCTTCATGGCTTCGACGGCGGCCTCGACGGTGCCATATGCCGTCATGATCAGCGTCGGACACTCGGGATCAAGCTCGCGAATGCGGCGCAGCACTTCCAGACCGTCCATGCCGTTCATCTTGAGGTCGGTCATCACGAAGTCGGCCGGCTGACGCTTGAACGCCGCGATGGCCTCGGCCCCGCTTGCCACTGCACAGACCTTGTGCCCCATGCGGCGAACCACGGCAGCCACGCCCTCGCGCATGGTGTCGTTGTCGTCGATGATTAGTACGTTGCCCATAGCCGCAAGATCCGATTGACCCGAAGGCTCCGAAACAGGAAAGGGCCTAGGAAGTGCTGACAGCGCTAGACTGCGCGCTCTGCGGCAGAAGATCACGCAGCCGCAGACGGATCTTGCGCATACCACGGTGCTGGTCGATCTCGGGCACGAACGCAACCAAGAGCCGCGCCCCCGCCAAGAGATCGTGCGAACGCGAACCCAGACCAAAGCCGATGCAGTCGCGCAGCGTCGCCCCGGTGCGCAGTGTCAGCTGCAAGTGGCCCGAGCCAACCACCTTGTGACGCACGACCTCGGCATCGCGCGTTAGAAACAGCGGCTCGGTATTGCCGATGCCAAAGGGCTCAAGCAGAGCCACTTCCTGTGCCAAGCGCTCGTCGATCTCCTCCAGCCCGACAGAGGCATCCGCTGTCGTGATGCGGTGGGGAATCCGACTGCCGATCTGATGGCGATAAGCCAAGCACAGCGAATCGCGCAGCGCATCCAAGTTTTCGACCGGCAGGGACAGCCCTGCCGCTGCGGCATGCCCGCCAAACCGTGTCAGCAGCGACGACGCCGACGCAAGGCCGGTGTACATGTGAAAGTCGTGCGTGCTGCGCGCCGAGCCGCGCCCCGATTCCTCGTCGAGCGCAATGACCACAGCCGGTCGGTCATAGGAATCGACCAGCTTGGCCGCGACGATGCCAACCACGCCCGGATGCCAGCCGCGCCCTGCCGTCACCAGCACTTCGGGGTTCTTGCTGCGAAGCTGGTCTTCGACTTGCTCTTTCGCCTCGCGCAGCACTACTTCCTGCACTTCTTGGCGCCGCGTATTCAGCTCGTTGCAGGTCTCGGCGTGCTGACGCGCCTTGCGCTGATCGGTCTCGATCAAGAGCAGCATCGCCTCGCTAGCGTCGCCCAAGCGCCCCGGCGCATTCAGTCGAGGCGCCAAGCGAAACGCGACATCCGACGCCGAGCTTGGGCCGTCATTCAGCCCGACGATCTCGCACAGCGCACGCAGACCAGGACGCTGACAGCGACGAAGCTCACGCAGACCGGCATGCACCAAGATGCGGTTTTCTTCCAGAAGCGGGGCTAGGTCCGCGATGGTGCCGATGGCCACCAAGTCCAGGAAGTCGCGCAGGTCCGGCAGGTGTGGCCAGCCCGCCGCTCGCAGTCGAGTGCGCAGCGCGGCCGCCAAATAGAACGCCACCCCGACCGAGGCCAAGCCCTTAAAGGGAAAAGCGCAGCCCGGCTGATGCGGGTTCAAAAGGGCCAGCGCTTCACACGGGCGATCGGGCACTTGGTGGTGATCGACGATGATCACCTCGACGCCAAGCTCACGACAGAAGCGAATCGAGTCGTGATCGCTGGTGCCACAGTCGCCCGTGACAATCAGCGAGCAGCCTGCCGCGGCCAAGTCGTGCGCATCGCCCTTGCCGAAGCCATATCCTTCGCCACGGTGCGCCACGCGCGGTGAAACGGTGGCACCGGCACGGTTCAGAAAGTCGGTCAACAGCGCGCAGGTGGTCACTCCGTCGACGTCATAGTCGCCAAAGATGCCAATGACCTCGCGGTCCAGGACGGCTCGCTTCAGGCGCTCGACGGCCAAGCCAAAGCCGGCCATCGGCAGCGCGCCCTCGGGCGGCCTCAGATCCGCCAAGCGCGGATCCAGGTAGCGACGGGCATCCTGTTCCTCGACGATGCCGCGGTTGATCAAGAGCTGCGCGGTCAGGTGGCGCAAGCCCAAGCGCTCGCCCAACAGCCTGGCACGCCGCGGGTCGGCGGGGCGAACGGTAAATCGGCCTGCGCTTCGGTCCATGGAACGATAAGGTCGTTTTCCGTCGACATTGTCAAGTTTGTGGCCGCGCGATCTGCGGCAAGCTCGCGATTGCGCGAACCGATTGGCGCTGCGCCTATTCCATGGGCCAGATGCCTTGCTCACGCAGCGCCCGCACAGACAGTCGGCGAAACTTCTGCGGGTTGCTACGCGCAAGCTCGACATACTTGTCGGCCAAGCTGCGGCCTGCGGCGTGGGCCACATCGAACGGTGCGCTGCCCATCAGCGTCGTCTCTAGATAATCCCACTCGTCGCTGCTCTCGCCGGTTTCCCAGCCCAGCAGCGCATGTCCGGGCAGCAGCACCACAGCGGGGTTCAGCGAAGCGGCTTCCAGCAAGCTGGCCAGCAACACCACCCCATCGATACAGTTAGCCGACCGCTGCGCGATCGACTCGCGCGGCAGGCGAATGCGCTGGCCCAAGACTCCAGGAATGGCCCCAGCGAGCAGGACCGAGTTGACATAGGCAAGCCCCGCCCCGCGCAGGGTCTCGTACAGCGCTGCCACCTGGGCCTGTACCCCTTGTGCATCGACTTGATAGCTGGCCACCGATCCCCCTGGAAGCTCGCTCGCCGATCGCCGCAGCAGCTCAAGAATACCCGGCGCGTTGGGCGTGACATAGGCCGCCAGATAGCGGGTTAGATCTTGCCGTGTCCCCGTCGCTGGGTCGGGTACATACAAGATCGCCGTGCTGCGCGGCAGCAGCCAGATCGGGCACGTCCGCTCTTGCACGGTCTTTCCTTCTAGATCGTCGATGCACAGGTGCAGCGTGGCGCGACAGATCTCGCTTTGTGCCGCCAAGCGCTCGGGAAAAAACGTCGGCAGCAAGCTGACTTCGGCTTGGCTGCCGGCGGGTATGTCGACCGTCTCGATAGCCGGCGCGGAATATCCTTCGACGACGGCCCGCAGCCGCAAGCGCGCCAGGGCCGCGTGCGGATTCGCCACGGTCATCGTGACCAGCGGATGCTGCGTCGCATCCAGCAAGTGAATGACCGAGCTGGGAACATGCGCCATGCGCAGCCGAGCCGTCACCTGCAGTCCTGTCTCCGACGATCCTGCTGAGCCGAGCGCAGGTCCCCGCATCCCGCGATCGCTAGCCGTGGTGTCCCACACGATCCCGCCGGATCCTGCGTCCTGCGAACCAGGCCAGCTACGCAGCACAGCAGACGGGCCAGGAGCGCTGATGGACTTGGCCACCATCGACTCGGCCTGCAGGAGCTGCGGCAGAAACGGCGAAGCAGACGGATTGGGATGGCCAAAGACCAGGGTGCGCAGACGTTCCAAGTTACTCATGAACTCATCTACGCCTGTTCGGATGCACTTTCTGACCGGTCCGGCTTGTGCTTTTCATCAGGCAGTAGGGCAAAGGCTCGCACCGGGAAGGTCCCAAACGCGCGCACCTTGACTGGCACCGCAAAGAATCGCGCACCCTGACTAGGCATCTGCCCGAGCTGAGTCAGGTGTTCGACAATGGGTATGTCGGCTCCCAGAAGCAGCGAGTGAACGGGGCGCAGTCCGCCGACTGTATCGTCGATGTTTAGGGAATCGATGCCCACAATCGCGGGCTTGTTCTGCACAAGATATCGCGCAGTCGCCTCGGTCAAAAAGGGGTGACCTGTGAAGTACGGCTCGCGACCAAAGTGACGATCCCAGCCGGTCTCAAAGAGCACCGCTTTGTCGCGCAGATCGATTCCCAGATCTGCAATGGCAGCCACATCAATAGCGCGCTCGTGCCTCGCCCCACCCTGCCCTGCGTCGCCGTCCCGCGCGCTCTCACCTGGTCGGCAGCGCACGACGACCGTCTCGACATCCGCTAGGCGCGATAGCTCAAGCTCGGACAGATCGCGGCCCTGCTCATAGCGATGAAAAGGACTGTCGACGTACGTGCCGGTGTTGGCCACCATCTCGATCTTGCCGATGTGAAACTCGGTCCCGGCAGCATAGATAGATCGCGACGCAGCGCGCGACAGGAAGTCACAGATGATCGGCGCAGGAAGGCCGCGATACGTGACCAGGCCATGCTCGACGGTGTGGCTAAGATCCACCGCCGTCCGACGGGACTGTGTGGTTTTGTGTCCATTGCGTATTGTCATTCCGGTCCGCCTGGCAAGTTCGGATACATTCAGGAATTGTCCAGGAATTACCCAGGAATCATGCCGCAGACCGAGCCGATGAGGGGCAGAGCGGACTCAAAAAAGGAGTCATAGCTCGCGTCGCAGATATCGCCAAGGTGGGCGTTGTGGGTAAACAGGTTGGTGAAGCGGATCAAGCGGCTGGCAGGCACAGCACCACAGGGATTGCCGCCACGTCGTCCGAGCAGACTCATGACCACGACGCTGTCCGTATTGGGGCGATACTTCTTGAACTCGGCGAACCAGTCATCGGGGGTGCCACCCGATCCATACGACGAACAGGTCATGCCATCGCAGCCATCGGGGACGTCGTCTTCATCAGTAATCAGGACAATGACCAAAAGGGAATCTGGACGCAGGAAGCCTTCGTTGCAGGCTCCTTTTTGGGCCAGGGTGGGCGAGACGGCGTTCAAGAGGCCGCGCGCCATGCGTTCATCGTCGGCCCCGCCCGAGCCCACTTGCGCAACACACGCGAAGCGCTCTTTTAGATCGACGTCTTCGTTCGTCAGATAGCGTCGCGCCGCCGCGCCGCCAAATGGGCCACAGTTCTTCTGACTCGACTTGGGTCCGCCGGTCTTCGTGATCAAGCTGCCGATCTTTCCGCAGCCACTCTGGTTCGCGTAATAGTCGTCGCTGGTCACCACGCCGATGTGATAGTCCAACGCGCCAGCCAGCCGCCGCCGCATGCCATCGACGAAGCCAGGGAAGCTGCGGATCAAGCTCAGTTGATTGTCGGCCATGCTTCCTGAGTCATCGATGACAAATAAGACGTCGACCTTCTTGCACATCGGCGGCATGTAATCCGGCGGCAAGCGCGGACCGGGGCCGGTGTCTCCGCCTGACTTGGGAGTCCGCGACATCGCGTCAGCCCCCAGATCGCGTTCATCACCGTTGCAGCCAGGACCAAGCGCCAAGAAGCAGACAATCAGGGTGCGCAGGGCAAGCCATACGGCGGACATGAAGCGCGGACGAGACATCGGAGCCTCCTGACTTCGCTGGGAAGGGTCGCGAAAAAGGGGTCAGCGGGACAAGGCACTTTGCATACCACAGTCGCGTCTGGCCCCACGGAAAAACTGCGTCCGTGCCCGTTGATCGGTGGCCATCCCATGCCGCACACTAGGACCGTGCGACGGATTGCTCTTCTTTCAGATGTGCATGCCAACCTGGAAGCCTTGGAAGCCGTGCTGCGCGATGTCGAGTCGCACAAGCCCGACGTGGTGGCGGTCTTAGGCGATGTCATCAACTATGGCCCTAACCCACGCGAGTGCCTGACGCTGATCGCTGTGCATGCGGACATCCTGATTGCCGGGAACCACGAAAAGGAAGCCGCGCAGCCCGACCCCGACGAAATGGAAGACGACGCGCGCGAGATGCTGGAGTGGACGCTTTCCCAGATTGCCGGCCTGCGCACGTGGGAACGACTGGCAACAGCGATTCGCCGCGATGGCCCGTTGGCCGCGCAACACCGCTTGGACGGACTGCACTTCGTACATGCGTCCGCCCAGAAGCCCTACCAACAGTACGTTTGGCCGGGTCACCCGCAGCATCACATTCAGCTGAACCAGCAGCTTGATCAGTACCTGACAGAGCTACTCGCCGGCTTCGATGCGCTGCATTCCTTTGTTGGTCACACGCATGTGCCCGCCGTGCTGATGTCCTACACTGACCGTGCGCTGTGCCCCATGCGCCCAGACTGGAACCGCCGGCTCACCTTCACCGGACCACAGAGTCTGTTTTTTGTCCCATATGCGGATTGCCGACTGGAAGGAATCCATGGCAAGAAGCTCGTCATCAATCCCGGCAGCGTCGGACAGCCGCGCGACGGAGACCCACGCGCAAGCTGGGCGCTGTATGACGGAGATCAGCTTCTTTTCCGTCGTGTCACGTATGATCTGCAGGCCACCGTGGACAAGCTGCAGCGCCTGCCACTGACGGAAGAAACCCGCAGTTTTTTCGCTACGCGCCTGCCTTTGGGTACGTAATCTGCCAAATTCCCGCGCCCCCTTTTGTCTCGTACGATAGAGACGTTTATGCAAGTCGGAGAAACCATCTGGGTTCGCAATCATCAGATCCTGCGGCCGGAACGCGATCTGTTGGTGTTTGTGATCGTGGGCGAAGTGCAGGAATCCGATGTCGATGGGATTCTGCAGTGGGAACGGCGGCTGCGCGACGAGATTGGGTACACACTGGTGCTTGTGGACGCCAACCACATGGGAGTCATGCCAGCGGACGTCAGGAAGCGCGCTGGCGCGGCGCTGCAAGCGGATCAGACTTACTGCGGAGCGCTTGCCATCTGGGGAGCGCCCTTTCTGATTCGCACGCTGATCAATCTGTTGCTGCGTGCCACGGCTCTCTTGACTCGCAAGCCCGCACAGCCCGCCGAATACTTCGCGCATCGAGCCGACGCCATCGCCTGGCTTCACACACAGCGTGGCGCCCTTCAGAAACAGGCTGCGAGCATACGTTCTGTCTAGCGGTTGCCGCACAAAACAGTTAATCCGAATAGGAACGTATTCGGCGCGACCAAGCCATCCAGCGCAGCGAACAATCCATGCAGCGCTACGAACGCACGGACGCAGTCTTGGCCTTCGCGGTCGTCTTGGCCTTCGCGGTCGTCTTGGCCTTCGCGGTCGT
>CAZKOY010000119.1:0-16848 GCA_964554495.1 uncultured Myxococcales bacterium | reverse complement strand
GGTTGTCCATCGACTTCAGCAAGAACTTCTTGTCGTAGTCGAGCATGTGCAGCCGACCTTCCAAGTCGGTGAAGCACACCGTCACCGCCTTGATGCGGCGCTCCTCGGTCAGGTACTTGACCCGCTGCTCGCGTAGCTGATCCGCCGGCACACGCGCGATGCGCTGCTGCTTCGCCTCCAGGTTCATCTCTTCTAGGGCGTCATAGGGAATCTCTAAAAAGTCGCGCAACGGACGAACGTCAGCAGGCATGGTCGAACCTTTCCTCTTCAAAACCCTCATGAGCGAAGGCTTACGAACGAGGAAATTAGATCAATTCGGACCATTTTTAGAACAAGTTTTTCAAAAATTATCTCCGACACTCACCCAACAACCCAAACACGCCGGCTGCGCGCCGGGCTGGCTGGGGCCCGCTGTTCGCTGGTTTCTGGGCGCGTTATGGGGGGCCGGGTTCTGTAGGATGGCGGCGGATGATGCGTTTGCCGGTGGATCTTTCTGCGTGGCTGCATAAGGCGGTGCTGTCCGTCGGGGCGAGGCCGCTTGTGCTGGGGATCGTCGGGCTGCCAGGGTGCGGCAAGTCGACGTGGGCAGAAGGGGTTTGCGAATGGGCGACCGAGCGGGGACTGGGCTGGCTTGCCGTGTCGCTCGATGACTTTTATCTGGAACCCGCCGAGCGACGGGCGCGTGGTGTGGCCCGCCGTGGACCACCGGGAACCCATGACAGCGAGCGCTTGGCGCGCTTTCTTGCGCAGGTGCAGGCGCCGTGTGCAGCGTCAGACGAACGGACCGTAGAGCGGCCGAGCTTTGACCGCGATGCCGAGCGCCGCTTGCCCGATCAGCAAACGCGCTTTGCCGCCGACGCTCCGCTGCGGCTGTGCATCATCGAGGGCTGGTTCGTCGGGGCGCCGGCCCCCGGCTATGAAGGGCTGGCCGCGGCGCTGGATCGGCTGATCTACCTCGACATGGCCGAAGCAGACGCGCGGGCGGCTCGCATCGGGCGGGAAGCGGCGCTGCGGGCTGCCGGTCGTCCGGCCATGTCGGCCCCCGACGTCGAGGCGTTCTGGTCCGAAGCGCTGGCGCCATCGTTTGCCACCTGGGTGTATCCGCTGCGCGAGCGGGCCGACGTCATCGTGACGCTGGATGCGCGGCATGCGGTGACGGGGCTTGCGATCCAAGCGCCTGCTCACCGCTGAGCACGAGCCAAGGCTTACGATCCGCCGTCGAAAAGCGATGCAAAAAAGGCCGCGCGCTGCGCGTCGCCGTGGCCGGCTCCACCAGGGCTTTGGGTCTCGATCACGTCCCCCGCTTGCGCATGCAGGATGGCTTTTGCTGGAAGCTTGCGCATCGCTCGGTCGCGCTGCAGCACATCCTGGCCGGTGGCGCCGGGACCCCCGCCGGCCAAGCCATACGGAGGACGACGGCGACGCTCGCCGGCAAGCGTAACCTGCTGTGGGCGCAGGAAGACCAGCGCGCGGTGCCAGCCAGGCTCGCCGCTGCGCAGTCCCAGGCCCGCCGAGTCAGGACGCAGCGCAAGCGTCTGCACAAACACAGGCACGCTCGCTTCCAGGGCTTCGATCGACGGCAGGACCGATGAAAAAAGCGCGCCGGAAAATGCGCCGGGCTCGGGCTGTGCCCCCAAGCCTCCTGGAAGCACGATGCGGTGCTCGGCCACCGATGCAGCCGGCGCTGTGCCCTGCGTTCCCGGCGGCTCTGCAACATACACAGCGCTGCGCGTCCCAGCACTTCCAGCGGCCACGCGCGATGGCAGGACCTGCGAAAAGACGCCTTGCAGCACATCCATCAAGCGCTGAGCCGTCTCGTCGCAGGCTAGAGCTTGCGCCGACGGACTCTCGGCAGCGACGATCGACCCACGTCGCACGCGCAGAGCCAGCCCACGGCACAGCGCATCGCTGGGCGGCAGCCGGCCGGCTTGAGCTGCCGCATTCCCGTCGAGCGTGTGCAGCAAGCGATAGACCGCCTCTTTCACCACCGCCACGCTGGCAGCCGCAGACAGGTTGAGCGGTCCTGCGGTGGCATCAGCGCTGTCGCACAGATCCAGCATGGCTTCGTCGCGGCGCAGAAGCAGCGTCGCACGCAGGGCCAGATCCGTGGCGCCGCAGCCATCTTCATCGAGGCTGTCCGCAAAGGCATAAAAGCCCGTCGGCAGCGCCGCCAGCAGCCGCTGGGTCGCCTGAGCGGTCTGCTCGTAAAGCGCGCGACAGTGGGCCTGCGCCTGATCCCAGCCGATGCGCAGAAACAGGGCAGAGAGCGCTTTGCGCCCCTGCAGCATGCAGGCATGCAGGGCCAAAAGATCGGACTGGGCTTCACGGCACAGGCTGGTTCGCCGCAAGAGCGCCGGCAGCGAGCGCTCGTCGATCACCGTCGCAGAAAGCGCGATCCCTTCGTCTTGTTGCAGCCGCGGGGGCGCGGCCGGGGGCGAAGGAGCAAACGGCAGATAGCGCGGCCCGACGGCAGGAGGCAGGTTCGCAAGCTCACCGTCCGCGGCAGGTGCCAGCGCATCGATGCACAGTGCGGCCTCAGCAGTTGAGGGTGAACCAAAGGGCGCTCGCGGAAATCGTGCGCACAGCGCCAGATAAAGGACGCGCATGGACGCCGAAGATGCCGTCGACGCAGCCGCTTCTGGCTGTGCTGCCGACGGGACAAGCGGCACCAGCAGCGCAAATGTCTGACGGTCAACGAACCCTGCCCAACGCGACGCCTCGCGGACCACAAGCTCGCGGTCTATAGAGGCCGACTCGCTCGACGGGGTGGGCAGTGGCTCGCTGTTGCTGATCAGCGCTTGATCCGCAGACAAAGACCACGCGCTTTCTTCCTGAGCCAAGATCGCCCGCACCTGCGCGCTCAGGGCGCCGCGCAGCACGGGATTGCCGCCGCGCTCGATCAGGCTGCGCCCGTCGGCATCGCACAGCGCGCAGGCGATGTCGGCATCCTCTCGCAGCGCAAACGACACCGCACAGCGACGAATGCGCAAAAGCAGCGAGCCGAGCAGACGATCGACCTGGCTCAAGAACGCCGTAGTCGCAGAGTCCGCGACGGGGTCCATGGGCGACACACTCACAGGTAATAGACCAAGCCCAGCGCAAACTGGAAGTGGCTGGCATAGCCCTGGTACGAAGTCGCCAGCATGTTCGGGGTCTGATCGCTCGAACGCACCAGCGAGGACTGCACGGCGCCATCGTTGAGCACGATCACCGGAACGTACAGAAAGCGCAGAGACAGACGCAGAGACAGGGCGCTGGGTAGCGAGGTCAGAAGCGGAAGCTCTCCGTCGACGCTGCCGTGCAGACCGAACAGCGTCTGCGCCACATTGCCAAAGCGCTCGCCGTACTGAATCGAGCTGTCCGAGGCGGTGCGCACGATCTCAAGCGAAGGACCCAGCGCCACGCGCAGCCCGTGAGAGAGCCGCCGCAGATAGCTGCCCTCGGTCCCCAGTGCAGCGAACGCAAGAGGCCGCGCGTCAAAAAGCAGCGGCACCGACACGCGATCGGGAAACGCCGCGGGCGCTTGTCCGCTGGGTGGCTGTCCTTGCGCGACAGCGGCCTGTCCCGACACGGACCACAGCCCCAGCGACGCGCCGAGCTTGCCGCGCCACAGGAAGCTGCCATCGACACCTCCCAAAAATAGGGCACAGCCGCCCCCCGCGACCAGGGTACGAGCGCTGCCCGCGGTGTCACAGGCGCGGCTGTCGGCGTGAAAGCCTAGGCCGACTCCGATTCCGACGGTCAGTGCGCCCAAGCTGCCATGCTCGGCCCGCGCGGGCGTGACCCAACCCACACCGACGAGCGCGATGCTGCACACCAGCCAAAGGCGAAGGGTCGACGTGACCCGGTGGCTTGCCCGAGCAAGCCGCGATGCGTTCTGCGTGTTCATGGTCAGCCGTGCTGGCGGGCGAATTCGGCCATGAACTGACACAGCGTCTCGGCCCCAGCCAGCGGAAATGCGTTGTACACCGACGCGCGCAGGCCCCCGACCGAGCGGTGACCCTTCAGGCCGTCGAGGCCCTGCGCCCTGGCCTGCTTGGCGAATTCGTCTTCTAAGGCCGGCGTCGGCAAGCGGAACGTGATGTTCATCTGCGAGCGCGAGTCCGGCTGCGCATGACCGCGATAAAAGCCTGGCGCAGCGTCGATGGCCCGATAGATCAGGTCGGCCTTCGTTTGGTTGTGCCGAGCCATGGCCGGAAGCCCGCCGTTGCGCAACAGCCAGCGCAGCACCAAGTGCGTGATGTAAATCGCAAAGACGGGCGGCGTGTTGTACAGCGACTTGTGCTCGATGTGCGTGCGGTAGTTCAGCAGCATCGGCAGCCGCTCGGCCTGCGCCGCATTGAGTCGCAGCACTTCGGGCCGCAGCAACACCACCGTGACGCCCGCTGGCCCGGCATTCTTTTGAGCCCCGGCATAGACCACGCTAAAGCGGCCGATGTCGACGGGGCGCGACAGGAAGTCGCTGGACATATCGGCAACCAAGGGACGCGATCCAACATCGGGAATGCGGTGAAACTGCGTCCCAAAGATCGTGTTGTTGGTGGTGTAGTGGACATACGCGGGGCGGGCCGAGAGCTGCAGTTCCCCGTCGGTGGGCACGCGACGGAAGGCCTCGTTTTCGCTGCTGGCCGCGATGTGGATCTGCGCCTGCTCAATGCGCTTCGCTTCGACGACCGCCCGCTTGCCCCACTCGCCGGTTACGACATAGTCGGCGATGTCGCCGGGGCACAGCAGGTTCATCGGCACCATGCTGAACTGCAGCGACGCGCCACCCTGCAGAAACAGCACCACCATGTCTTTGGGGATGCCGAGCAGCGTGCGCAGGTTCGCCTCCGCCTCGGCGAGGATCGCCTCGAATTCTTTGCTGCGGTGGCTGATCTCTAGGATGCCGATGCCGCTTTTGCCCAGCGACAGCAGGTTCTCGCGGGCTTCCAACAGCACGTCCTCGGGCAGAACGGCGGGACCAGCCGAGAAGTTGAAAACACGGTGAATCGCCGAAGGGGCGGCGCTGGGAATCATGCAGGACTCCTTGGACTTGCAGAGCGCAAGTCGGCGCGAGGGTACTACCGACAGGGAACAAGATACAATCTCCTCACTGTGCAGCGCGCTCTTTGGGGCAAAGCGACTGGCTGGCTTGTGCTGTGGCTGGGCCTTTGGGGTCTGCCGTCGGCAGGCGCCGCCCCATCCCCGACGCTCGCTCGGCCCGCGACGACCCCAAGCCCGCTTCCTGTGCGTCCGCGGCTGCCCCCGCCGCGCTTTACCTTTGCGCCGTACCTGCAAGATGTCAGCACCGACGCAGCGGTGATCTCGTTTGCCACCGATGTCGCGACCGTGGCGACGGTGCGCATCCTGCCGGTAAGCGCCCCCAGCGAGCTGCCAGCCGAGCCAGGCGAAGCGGCCAGCCCAGGTGACTCAGCCGACGCCGAAAGCCCGATTGCCAAGCTGCCCCCAGTTCGGCCCGATGGAGAGCCCAGCAGCTTGAGTCAGAAGCCGCTTTTGCAGGTGCAGTCTCCGGCGGCGCTGCGTCATCGTGTGCGCGTCGCTGGGCTGCAGCCGGGCTTGCGCTATCGCTATGAAGTAGTGGCGCGGCGTGCCACAGCCCTGGCCCGCCCAGGGATCAGTCCCCCCGCGCTGCTCAGTGCCGAGCCGGTGACCCTGGCAGGAGAGCTGAGCACTGCCCCAAGCCATGGACCGTTTGTGTTTCTGGTCTATGGCGACACGCGCGATCGCGACGCCGATCATGCGTCCGTCGTACACACCATGGTGGCCGAGCATCCCGACTTGGTGCTGCAGACCGGCGACTTGGTCAGCCGCGCCAGCGACGAGCTGCAGTGGCGGCGCTATTTCTCGACGGCGGCACCGCTCTTGCGGAACACGCCGCTTTATCCGGCCCTGGGCAACCATGAGCTGCGCGGCGAGCCAGCGGCCAGCCACTTTGCCCGCCTGTTTGTGCTGCCGCGCGATCGCTCACGACGCCTGCGTCCGGTCTATTACGCTTTCCGCTACAGCAACGCACTGTTCCTGGCTCTCGACGGCAACTCGCCGTACGACGCACCGCAGGCAAGCTGGCTGGAACATGAGCTCAAGACCGCCCAAGCCGACGCCGGCATTCGCCACATCTTTGTCTTTGTTCATCAGCCACCGTATGCCGTCGGGGCATACTGCGGCAGCCAGCGCCTGCAGCAGCGCATCGTGCCCATCTTGCAGCGCTACCCGGTGCGCGCCGTCTTTGCCGGACACGAGCACGCCTATCAGCATCTAGAGCGGCGCGGCGTGCGCTATTTCGTCACAGGCGGAGGCGGAGCACCGCTTTATCCCCGTCGCAAGTCGTGCAACTTTGAAGACGATACGGCGCTGTGGCTGTTCCGCGCCGAGCACCATTATCTGCGCGTACAGGTCGACGGCGATGCTGCGGTGATGACCGCCATCGATCACCGTGGCAACCTCCTCGATCGCGTGGCGCTGCACGAGCCGCCCGGCGAGGCGCCGCCGATGCAGCAGCTTTCCCCCGACCTGCCGACGCAGCCGCCCCGCCCACGCTGGCTGATTCCTTCGCGCTTGCAGCGCGTGCCGCTTCTGTCCCAGGCCAGCCCGGTGCGCGACAGCGAGACGCAGCGACCCGCCGGAGCGCTGGTCCTTTTGGGTCTGTCCAGCATCACCGTCCTCGCCGGTCTTTTGGTGCTCATCCGCCCCAGCCGCCGCCGCAGACACGCAGCGCCGTAGAAGCTATGTTGATATATAAAATATCAATGCGATCTGCATTTTAATGCAGATTTGTTTATTAACATCAATAATCGGGCCGCATTATCTGCAAATAATTCATTTTATCGTTTAACCGCCGCCCTTGAGCCACTCGGACCCGTCGGGGAAGAACTCTTTTTTCCAGATCGGGACTTCGACCTTCAGGCGCTCAATGGCGGTGCGGCAGGCTGAAAAGGCCTCGGCGCGGTGCGGCGCAGACGCGGCGACGAGCACGGCGACATCGCCAATGGCCAAGCTGCCAACGCGGTGGATGATGCACAGCTTGGCGCCGGGGGTATTGGCCTCGATCTCGTCGCAGATCGTCGACAGCGAGCGCACGGCCATGCTGTCGTAGGCCTCGTAGTCTAAGCGCACCACCTGGCGGCCTTGGTTGTGGTCGCGCACCAGACCGATGAACAACACGACGCCGCCTTGACCGGGACCACTGACGGCAGAAAGCGCGTCGTTGGGCTGCAAGGGATCGTGGCTGATGCGGCAGCGCGGCAGCGCAACCGAACCGACGGCGTGCGAGCCCCCGGCCACGGGCGGCAAGAGCGCTAGCTCATCGCCCTCGGAAAGCGGAAAGTCAGCCGGCACCAGCGTCTGATTGACGGCCAGAAGCAGGTTCTTTTCGATCCCGCGAATGACGTCTTCGCGCTCGGCCAAGACCGCGAGCGCATCGCGGACCGTGGCCCCGTGCGGCAGGCTCAGCGGCTCTTCGCTGCGACGCAGACGATCGCGCAGCAGCGCGAAATAAAGGACACGGATCTGGATCTGCATGCGTGCTCTCTTTAGCGGACGAAGCGGCGGCCCAGCGACGATGCGGCAGCCCAGCGCTGCAGCGCGGCCTGGATGCGACCTTGCCAGCGCCGCGCTCGCTTACCAGTCGCCTGCGGACGGGGCTTTCGTTTCTTCCTGGGGTCTCTTGCTTTGGTGACGCCTTTTAGCCGTCGGTCTTTTCGGCGGGCATCTTTTCGTCCTTGCCACCTTCTGCAGCCAAAGCCAGCGTCGGCGCAAAGGCCACTGCCGTGACAAGAGCAGCGCGAGCCAAGAGTGTGTTCATGAGTGCCTACTTGTGTCTGTGGATCGGCCAAGTCCGACGCGAGCACCGCGCCCGCCTGGCACCTCGAACCGTCGCGAGGCAGCACACAGTACGACAAGTCACGTCCCACCGTTTGCGCTTTTGTCGGGTCCCAGGTCGCAGCAGATCGCAGATAGCCGCACGCCACAGAAACGCATACGCTGCCCGCCACATGCAGCGCCGATCCACCCGACGCCCAAAGGAGACCCCCATGCTCAGTTCCTGCTCACGCCTGCAGTCCTGGTCGCGAACGTTTTTGGCCTGCGCTTTGTCCGCTTTCTGGAGCGCCTGTGGCGGGGTCGAACCCGACGGGCTTTTTGGTGGCGCAGAGCCCGACCCAAGCGCAGACGAAGCCGCGCTGGGGCAGCGCCAGCAGGGTCTTACGCGCTGCGAGGCTGCGTTCAGCCCGCCCGCGAAGTCTGGCTTTCGTCACTTCGGCAGTCGCGTGATCGCGCTGGGACCGGCCGGCCACTCGCTGCAGGATCTGGTCGTCGCGCCCGGCAGCAGCGTGCAGGTCGAGGGCAAGTTTGCGTACGGCACGATTTCGAAAGATCTGGAAGACGAGCAGGTTCAGCTCTTTTTGCACGACTGCTCGGCGTGGCGCTCGCTGGGTACGGCGCTCACCGATCGCGACGGACGGGCACGCATCCGCGTGACGGCGGCGACCAGCCCTGGCATCTATGCGCTGCGCATGGTCGTACGCGGCGATGCGACGCAGGCGACCGGCTTTCTGTTCGTGCCGCCAGCCGGCGCGCAGCTTACCGTCTTTGATATCGACGGCACGCTGACCACATCCGATATGGAGCTAGTCAAGGACGTCATCACCGACCTGTTCGAGCCGATCCTGCGCGGCACCTATACGCCCGTGCCGCATCCCTTTGCCCGCGAGCTAGTCGAAGAGCGCGTGCGCCTGGGCAGCCTGCCCGTGTTTCTGACGGGACGCCCATACTGGCTGAGCAAGATCAGCCGCGAGTGGCTCACCGGTCAGCGCATGCCGCTAGGCCCGCTGCACACGACGGATCGCAACAGCGACGCGCTGCCGACGGGCGTCGCGGTGTACAAGGCCGCCTTCCTGGGCTCGCTGCGAGCGCAGGGCTTCGTCGTTCGCGGCGCGTATGGCAATGCCTCGACGGACATCACGGCGTACGAAGCCGCCGGCTTGCCCAAGTCCGAGACCTATATCATCGGGCACAACGGCGGAAAGTCTGGCACCCACGGTGCCTGCGCAAGCGACCCGACGTGCAAGACCTGGGAAGAAGAAGTCCGCCGCCTGCGGGCGCTGCCCTAGCAACGGCTCAGGCGGTGTCCAGTCGGCAATCGCCAAGCCAGAAACCGGTCCGTACGAAGCTCTTTCAGGCCCGATCGCTGCGCGGTACCATGCGGATTCCATTCATCTATCCAGCATCGACCGCGTGCTCCCCAAGCAGCGCGCATCGCCACGGAGAGTCAGGTGACGGACAGCCCCTTGGAAATACGCGAGGTACCCGGCAAAGGACGCGGCGTCTTCGCCACGCAGCCGATCGAACGCGGCGCACTGATCGAGCGCACCGCAGTCTTGGCGATGCCCGAAAGCGAGCTTGAGCTGGTCCGACAAACCCAGCTCAGCGACTATCTTTTCGCCTGGCCACTTTCCGACGAGATCGGCGAAGCCATCGCGTTCGGCCGCATCAGCCTGGCCAATCACGCAGACGTGCCGAACACGGAATACCGACGCCACTTGAATCAGGGGCTGATGGATTGGGTCGCGCTTCGCCCGATCGCGGCCGGCGAAGAGCTGACGATTCGCTATGCCTGTCCACTGTGGTTTCCCGCGGTCTAGGTTCGCTCACCAGCCACGGCGGGCTCCCCTGACAATCGCATTATCTGCAAAATAAAAAGTAGGCTATCAATTTAGATAAATTTTAATTTATTTATTTTATCCATTTCGCAATGACTCCACCGGCTCGCGGTCAGGCCGGGGAAGCGCGGGATGGGTGCTGCGCGCCAGGCTGGCTGTGCTATGCAGGCTCGTCTCGCGAACCCTCCACGTGCTCTGAGGAACCCATTGCCCACCGCATCCTCTTCCATGTCGATTCAGCGACCCGATGGCGCCCACGACCGGCGCTCACGTCCGCTGGAGCCATCCGCTGCGGACCTGCGCGTCGATGGGGCGCCGTACCTCTCGGTGGTGGCTCCGGCCTATAACGAAGAACAGGGCATCGAGTCGTTTGTCCTGACCGTCGATCAGCAGCTTCGCCAGCTTCTTTCTGCCCAAGGCAAGACCTGGGAGATCGTCTTGGTCGATGACGGCAGCCGCGATCGCACGGTGGAAAAAATCGATGGCTTGGCGGCGCGCGGCCTGCCGGTGCGCGTCGTACAGCTATCGCGAAACTTCGGTCATCAGATGGCAATCACCGCGGGCATCGACGCCGCGCAGGGTGATGTGCTGATCACCATGGATGCTGACCTGCAGCACCCACCGCAGTACTTCGTGGCGATGCTCACGGCGATGGATCAGGGCGCCGATGTCGTGCTGATGCGCAAGCGCAGCAGCCACCAGCGCGAGTCGTACAAAACCGCGCTGGCCCGTGGCTTCTATGCGCTGATGGCGCGCATCTCGGACACGCCGACCGAGCCGGATGTCGGAGACTTTCGTCTGCTCACGCGCGAGGTCGCCGATGCCCTGCGTGGCTGTCGCGAGACCCACCGCTTTCTGCGCGGCCTGGTGGCCTGGGTCGGCTTTCGACAGGTGACGCTCGACTATGAAGTGGCGCCGCGCGTTGCCGGGACATCGAAGTACAACCTGCGTCGGCTGTGGCGCTTGGCGTCGAGCGGGCTGTTTTCACACAGCACGATGCCGCTCAAGTGGCCGCTTTTCTTGGGCCTGCCGCTGTTTGCCGGCGCAGCCCTGTATGTGCTTTGGGGGCTGTTCCAGTTCATCACGCTGCCGCAGGGCACACCGCGCGGCTGGCTGTCGGGCCTGGCCTTCCTGACGCTGTTTTCCGGCCTTTTGTTTATGGCCATCGGCATGCAGGGCGCGTATCTGGCCAAGCTGTTCGAGCACTCAAAAGGCCGCCCGCTGTACATCGTGCGGCGCTCGCTTCCGCAGCGTCGACAGGCGCGCGAAGAAGACGCGGCAGAAGCGGCCCCAGAGTTTCTGCCGATGACGGCTTCGCCGTCGGCAGCAGCCAGTGAAGCCAGCGCGTGGAAGACCGATTCCTAGGTTCACAGACCGGCAGGAACGCGACCTGACGCGCGACCTCGCCCGCGCTCGATTCCGACCCGCCGGCATCGCTTGGCCAGACAGGCGAGCATGCCGCCCACCATAAGCCGCGTGCGCTCGCTGGCAGCGCATCGGTGTACCCTCGTGGCTATGTGGAATAAGCGAGTCGGCATGCCGCGGCACGCGCTGCGGGCCTGGGTGCTCGTCGTCTTGGTGGGTGATTCGCGGGCGCTGGCGTCTGCGGACGGCGGGGCAAGCCCCACGGATCGGGTTCCGCAGCGCTATCCGGCGCCCGCGTGGATCGATGCGCGCCTGCCTTTGCGTCGCGATATCGCCACACCGCACTTCTTGCTGGCCTATCAGACGTCGCATGCCCGCATCCTGCGCGACGGAAAACCGTGGCTCAACGTGGCCGAGCACATACCCGGAGCATCGGTGGTGCGCGCCGATCCTGTCGGCGATGACGCGGTGCTTTCGTTGTATGTCGGGGCAAATCGGCCGTATGCCGTGTACCGCTATCGTCCGGGCGGACCGCTCTTGCCTATTTGCGACAGCCGCGTCGGGGCCGCCGTGCGCAAGGGCCGCTCGCTGCTGTTTGTGCGCGGATCCACCGTGCTAGAGCGCGATCTGGACGGAACGCACGAGCAGGTGCGGCAGCGCTTTTCAGCCCAAGACCTCGTCGAGCGCATCGATGCCTTTCAGGACTCGGCGCTGGTGCTAGTGAAGCGCCGCGATAACACCCGCGATGTCTTTGTCTTGGGGGCTGCCCAGCCGATCCTGCGGGGCGTTGAATTTGGCTCGGCCACCGTCGACGGATGGGCGGTGAATCTGCGCGGCAAGAACTGGGTCGTGGGCGGCGATGGCGGGCTGCGAGCGCTGCCGATTGATCGCCAGCAAGCAGTCGTCGACGTCGCCCTGCCCCCGCTTTCGCAGGATGTCCGCACCAGCAGCGCCGTGGTGGCTCTGTTGGCCGACGGTACGGCCTGGCGACGCACGCCCTGGGTGGTGGACGTCGAAGGCTACGAAGTCCACCGCGCGATGCGGGGCGAGGTGCTGGCCGCGCATCGCCTGCAGGTGGTGCGCAGCGTCGACGGCAGCAGCGCCGCTTGGCGCGAGTCCGAGTCCGATCCATGGCGCTTGCTCGACGGAACGGCCGCACCCTGGGGACCCAGCGCCATCACCGGTTCTGCGTTCTTGCTGGACGGCACCCACTTGATCGCGCAGCAGGTTGACAGCCTGCTGTGGTTTCGCCCTGGTGCGCAGACGGTGCTGGTGCCCAAAAGAGCCAGACTGATGCGGCATGCCAGCGGCGCTGTGTGGTGGCAGACCACGTCCGGTCTGTGGACCCAGACGCGCCTGGATGCAGCGCGGGAACAGCCGGCCTTGGATGACCACACGCTGCATCACGCGGGACGGACGCTGGGCGTCTCAGCCAACCAGGGCCTGTCGCTGGATGGCCGTCCCCTGCCCTTCCGCTTTCCCGACGATATGCAAGGCCATTTCGGCATCGTGGTCGACGGAGCGTACCCGATAGAAGGCACTTCGTATGTGCTCTTGGTCATCGGGCGGCAGTCAGCGCACGGCGGTCACTTCGTCTTCGATCGCGTCTTGGCCGTCGATCTGCGCGATGGCTCCGTCGGGCGCGTGGGGCCACAGGGCGCGCTGCCCCTGGGCTTTGACACCCACGCCAACTTTCATCGCTGGCGCACGCTCGACGCCTCAGCGCGAGGGCTGTGGATGCGCACGGGGCGAAACCTGTGCCTCGCTCCGCTGGACGGAAGCGCGGCGCGGCCCGTCGGTGTGCTCGACGCAGCGGAAGGGTCCCTGGGACCTGCCACAGTCGCACGCGATGGCCAGCGCATCGCCTTTGTGCAGGCTGGGCGCGTCGTCGTATGGGATGCAGAGCGCATGGCAGAGGTTGCGCACACGCCGCCGCTGCAGGCTCCGTCATGGAAATGGGCCCCGCGTGGATATGCGCTGGCCATCGCCGGTCGCCCTGGATCGTTCGCGCTGGGCGAAGACGGAAGTCTGCGCAGCTTGGGCTGTGCGGTCCTGGCCGGCGAATCGCAGTCGCCGCTTCTCGACGTGCTGCCCGAGACCGCTTCGGCCCTGGTCTGTGTCGACGGACAGCTCGCGCTGTCGCAGCCTGGTCGCTGTGTCCGGCATGCCGAGCTTAGCTGCTATCAAGCGATCCCGATCGCCTGGGGCGAAACGCACCGCTAAGCGACCGCCTTCCGACCTGCGCAAGGCCGCTCTTCGCCGCAAAAAAGCCACAATCCCCGCAGCTTGTCGACGCGGGTCCACCCCCGCCCGACACCGCTTACAATGACGACTGCCGACTCTGCGGCGGGGGCAGAACATGGTCCACCAGCTTGTCGCCAAGATTAAGAAGCTGCTGCGTCACACGCCGTGGTTTGTCCAGCACCACATCACTCCGTGGCATCGCGAGGTCACTGATCTGCTGAATCGCGCGGCCGCCGTGACCGATGTCTTCGATCTGCTCATGGCGCTTGAGGCTCTGGTCGCCGATCGCATCGGTGAACAGCTCGGCCAGTACAATATTCAGCAAGCCATCGCCGGACAGACCGATCGCTCACCGGAGATTCTTGAATATGCCTCGACCCTATACGAGGTGTATTTGCTGGCGGCCCAGCATGCCCGTCACCCGCGCTTTATCAACGCGGGCGGTCCCGATATGGCGACAGTGGCTACCAATATCCGCATTCAGGCCGGTCAGCCGAGAAAGACACGGCAATTTTTGGAAACGGTGGATCGCTTTGTGCTGCTAAGCTTGCAGTGCGCGACGCGTGCAGCCGTGGGTGCGCGACTGGTCAATAAGCTTGCGCAGACTAACGCCGATGTGGTCATCCGCGTGGTCTGGAAAGAGACACCCTCAAGCCTGCTGGCGTTCAACGGAGCCGGGCAGCCGTTCTGCCAAGCCGGAGCGGCCCCCGTCCACCTGAATCCGACGACGAAGCAGCGCGTCAAGCCGGTGGTAAAAGGCGGCGGCGCCGCCAGCGAGATCGGTGCCCCGGTGTGGTTTGATGACGGTGTCACCAGTGCGGGCATGCTGGAACATTTATCCTTTAATAATCAAAGTGTCGAAGAAGCACTGCGTAAGATATTAGTTGGATCCCTATCATTTAACAGCAGTCGATATCCATTTTACACTCCGCCACGCATTGAGCTACTGCATGAACTTATCCACGTCCTGCACAATGCCAGAGGCTCTAATCGTGTCAATATTCAAAATGTATTAAATCAAAATGAGCAGCACGCCTGGCACAACGCGGAAGAATATTGGACAATCGCTGGTGGCAATATCACCGAAAATTCGTTCAATTCACTGATTGGCTTACCGGCTCGCTATGGCCATGGCGGCATCACGCTGCGCGGCTTGGATCCCGATGCCCCAGAAGCGCAGGAAAGCCTGGCCACTCACTCGGGCTTTTGACGCGGGCCGGCACCGTCGCGCCGGCAGGGTCCGGCCCTTGCGACAGGTCGATGGCTACGCTGGGCACAGCGGAGCCCAGTGTCTGCGGTTTAGTAAGCGGGCTTGTGGGCTGCGCCGAAAAAAGCGTTGACACAAAGCAGAGATCCGCAGTACCTACTGGTTCGCTTCACGGCGCGAAAGTGGCGGAACTGGCAGACGCGCAGGATTCAGGTTCCTGTGGGGTAACACCTGTGAGGGTTCGACTCCCTCCTTTCGCACAGACGAGATAAGCCCGGTTGGGATCCCCAGCCGGGCTTTTTTGTTTCTGCGCAATGCGGTCGCGTGGACGTCGCATAGGCCCCGGCGTCGGCCACAGGCGGGATTGGTTGACTTGCTGGGGGCGCGATCGTATAGGCAGCCCATGTGGGCTTCGGGTGCATTGGGCTTGCGAAGTGCCCGGCTGTCCTTTCTGTGGGGGCTGTCGGCGCTCTTGTGGTTCGCTGCGGGCTGTGGGCCGCCGCCGCGATTCTATGGACTTTCGCTGCGTGTCAGCGGCGATCACAACGACTGGGGCGACGACGAGACCGCCCCGCTTCTGCACTGGGACAGCACCGCCCGTCTGTATCGCGGCGTCGTCGAGCTACCGGGGCGCAACCTGGCCCTGCAGCTTTCGGCTCCGCGTAACAACATCTGGATTGGCGCCGCGCAGTCCGAGCAGGGCCGTGACCGCGCGCTCGATATGGCCCCCGCGACGCTTTCGACGTCTTCGTTCGATGCCGACGATGTGCGCCTTCTGCATCCGATCCATGTCGCAACGCCGCTCTCGGCCCGCTATGAGCTGCAGTTCGAGCCACACTCGGGCCGCCTGCACGTCGATCTGGCCGGCGACGCCGAGCGCGATCAGTCGCCGGGGGCGGCGCTGCTGATTGCGGCCCTGCGCGGCTCGGATCAGCTCTCTGCAGATGAGCAAGCGCAGCGCTTGGATGTCCTGCAAAAGGCCCTGCACGCGCAAGGCATCGAGACACCGCTGGTAAGTCGCATGAGCAGCCCCGAGCGCGCGGCGACCTGGACCTTCATCGACTGGGATCCGGCGCCCGCGCGTACCGTCGCAGTGCTTGGAGACTGGAACCACTTCACGGCCGTCAACGATCGCCTGCTGCCGACGCTGTCCGGGCGCCTGCGCCTGTGGGCCCTGACTATTCCGGCGACGCGATCCGAGTATGTGATCGCACGCGATGGCGTGCGGCGCGTGGATCCGCTGAACCTGGAAGTGGCGTGGAACGGCGGGTTCCTGCCGCCCAATCCCGCCAACTTGCTCGGCGGCAACATGGGCGAGCTACGCTCGGTGGCCTTGGCCCCCGGTGTGGTGGAGCCCGGCCCCCGTCTGCGTCGGCTGCCCCTGCCCGCAGGAACGCTTGCCGATCTGGGCATGGGCGAGGCCTTGGTGCAGCTACCGGCTGGCTATGCCCAGCGATCCATGGTGACGTTCCCGTCGGTGTACATCCACGACGGCAAAGATGCGCTGGTGCGTGGGCGCTATGACCGCTTGCTGTATGCCTTGGCCGCTCAAGGCCAGGCTCCGCCGACGTTGGCCGTGTTCTTGCCCGCCCCAGACTCGACGATCGCGCGCTTGTCGCTGTACGCGCACTATCGCGATGCCAGCTTTCCGGCGGTCTCGCCGCGCGGAGCCGAATACGCCCAGTACATCCTGAATGTGGTGCTGCCCACCGTCGAGAAGAGCTATCGCGCAGGGACGCCGCGCACCATGCTGGGCATCGACATGGCGGGTCCGTTTTCGTATGAGCTGGCCTGGTCGGATCCCGCGCATCGCTTTACGCGCGTCATCAGCCAGTCGGGGCGCTTTGGCTGGGGCGAAGATCCGCAGACCGGCGATCGGCCGTACGCCCGCACCTTGTCGATGGATCGCAGCCGCGAGATCGAGCGCATCGCATTCGACTGGAGCGACGGAGATCTATATCAAGTGCAGGTCCACGACAGCCTGCGCCCGCTGTTCGCAAGTCCGGCCTATACCGGAAAAGTGCAGTTCAACCGCCAGCTTGATCCCGGCCTGGACTTTTGGGAGAGCCTGCGGCAGCGCGCTCTCGCCAGCCTAAGCCACGTCCTTTCTGATATCGTCTCTCCGACGGGAAAAACGAGGCCCTAGGCGATGAATGACCTGGAAGCGCGCCGCGCGGTGATCGACGCGGCGTTTGTCGATCGCGCTCGCTTGTCAGACCCCACACTGCGAGCGCAGGTTCACGATGCAGTGATGGCGACGCTTTCCGATCTAGATGCCGGCCGCTTGCGTGTCGCAGAGAAGCGGGATGGGGCCTGGCAGGTGCAGGTCTGGGTCAAGCAGGCGATCCTGCTTTATTTCGCGCTGCGCCCGCT
>CAZKOY010000118.1:0-17103 GCA_964554495.1 uncultured Myxococcales bacterium | reverse complement strand
GGCTCGCCGTATGAGCTGCACTTGTTGGCGCAGCACCTTCACAGCGCCGGATATCACTGCGCGCTGCCACGCCTGGCGGGCCATCACGACAGCTTGTCCGCCTTGGCCAAGACTCGCTGGTCGGACTGGCTGGCCAGCGCCGAGGATGCGCTGCACGCGCTGCACCGCGACATCGCTGCGCAGTCGGCCAAACCGCCACGCATCGCGGTCGTTGGGCTGTCGATGGGCGGGCTTCTGACACTGGACTTGGCGCGTCGCTACCCTGCGCCCAGTGCGTCGGACGAGGATGCCGTCGCCGCGCAGCGTCCCCGGATTGTGGCGATTTCGACGCTTGCGACCCCGCTGTTTCTGCAGCCTCGCAGCGAGCGTGCCATTCGCCGCATCGCCCGCACGCCGGGTCTGCGCGCGTTGGCCGTACCCAAGCTGTTCGGAGGCGATATCCGCGAGACCCTAACGCCCCGCCTGCCGCTTAAGCCCAAGGCCATGCCGTTTGTCTGTTTGGATAGCTTGTTGGATCTGATGGCGCTGGTGCGTGGGCGGCTCAGCGACGTGCGGCAGCCGGCTTTGCTGATGCACGGGCTTCACGATCACACGGCCCCGTATGCCTCGCTGTCCGAGCTTTCGCGCGGTCTGGGCACGGCCGCGTCGCAGCTTCGCGTGGTGGCGCTGCCGCGCAGCTATCACTTGCTGCCGCTTGATGTCGAGCGCGAGATCGTCTTTGCCGAGGTGCTGGCTCATCTCGATCGTTCTCTTTAGCCCTCTGCATCCCCGTCCCCGGACCGCAGTCCACAGACCGTAGTACACTGCGCCGCCCGCGAGCGCGAAACGGCGCGCGGCACCGCAGACATCACCATGGCCGTTGTTCATCGCGTAAAAAACCAGGCCCAGCGGGCTTCTGTCTCGACGGCAACAGCCTCTCGATCGGCGGCGGGTACGGCGGATCATGCGCTGGGGCGTCCGCGCCCGCTTTTGACGCCGCGTCAGATCCATGCCTTCTTGGATCAAAGCGTCGTCGGGCAAGAAGAAGCCAAGCGGGCGGTGGCGGTGGCGGCGTATGCGCACCAGCGGCGCTCGACGCTGTCTCCGTCGGAAAAGCGGCTGATGCAGAAGTCGAACTTGCTGCTGCTGGGGCCCACTGGATCGGGAAAGACCCTGCTTGGACGCAAGCTGGCTGAGTGCTTGGACGTACCGCTTTCCATCGTCGACGCCACCGAGTACACCGAGGCGGGGTACTACGGCAAAGACATCGAGTCGATGGTCGCCGACCTGTTGCATACCGCCAACTACTCGATCGAGCACGCGCAGCGCGGGATCATCTTTATCGACGAGATCGACAAGCTGGCGCGACGGAGCCAGAGCTATAAGACCGGTGGTGGCACGCGCGATATCGGCGGCGAAGGCGTGCAGCAGGCGCTGCTGAAGCTGCTCGAAGGACGGCAAGCCCTGGTGCCGCTGCACGGGGCGCGAGCGGCGCACAAGTCAGACTTCGTGCAGATCGACACCAGCGACATCCTGTTCATTGCGGCGGGGACGTTTAGCGATCTGTTCGACTATCGACAGACACGGGCCATTGGCTTTGCCGACAGCGACGAAGGCGGCGGGCGACGGCAAGAGCCGGGCCGCATCGCTAGCGACACCCTGATTGCGTACGGCATGCTGGCCGAGCTTCTGGGGCGCTTGCCGGTCCGCGTGCAGCTACAGCCGCTGCGTGAAGAAGAGCTGCTCGATGTCCTGCGTATACCTCCTGATTCGCTGAGCAGGCAGTACGTTCATCAACTTGCGCTCGACGGGGTTGAGCTGCAGTTCAGCGAGGACGCGCTGCGCGCCATCGCCCGCGCCGCCTTGGCCGAGCGCTCGGGCGCCCGCGGACTGCGCAGCCTGATGGAGAGCGTCTGCCGCGACCTGCTGTTCGAGGGGCCAGAGCGCCGCGGCGAGACCGTCGTGATCGATCGGGCCTTCGTCGAGTCTCGGCTTGCGCCGCGCCGTCCGCTGGCCAGCCCGTGAAGCGTGGCAGAACCGCGCCGGCCTGGCTTCAGCGGGGGCTGATCCTTTCGGGCGGGCTTCCTGCTCTGCACATGCTGTATCGCTTCACCCAGGCGCTGCGACCTAGCGGCCCCGGCCTAAACAAGCCCACGGTCGAGAGCTTGGCGCAGAGCAGCGGACGCTGGGCGCTTTATTTTCTGCTGCTCAGCTTGGCGATCACGCCAGTACGTCGCGTCTTTTCGATGCACTGGCTGGTGCGCTTTCGTCGCACGCTGGGGCTGCTGGCGTTCTTCTATGCTGGCCTGCACGCTGCGACGTGGCTGCTCGACCGTGGCCGCCAGTCGGTGCCCTCGCTTGCACAGAGCATCCTGAGCGACGTGGCCGAGCGACCGTACATCGCGCTGGGGGCCGCGGCGTTTTTTGGCTTGGTGCCGCTGGCTGTGACCTCGACCCGCACGATGATTCGTCGCCTGGGCCCAAGCTGGCAGCGCCTGCACCGTCTGGTGTATGGCGTGTCGCTGTTGGCGGTGCTGCACTTCGTATGGCAGGCCGAACAAGACGCGTGGAGCGCCATTTTGTGCGGGCTGATCTGGCTTGCGAGCATGGCGCTGCGCCTGGTGTTTTGGGCGCGCGATGCACAGCGAGCTTGGCTTGAAGACAGCGACGCGACCTAGGTCAGCGTGCCGGTGCTGCCCTCGGCCAATGGGCCTATTGGTAGGGCAGGCCGGACTTGCCATCCCACTTGGCGGGAGGAATGGCGCTCGGGCGATCGATGCGCTCGGCTTCGGTGCAGCGATTGAGAAGCTCTTCTTCTTTGGTGGGTGTGCCCATAAAGCAGCGCCACATGCCATCGCCACCGTCGGTATCTCCGCCGTCGGTGGGCTTCTGCTGCGGAGTGTCTTCGCCCCAAAAATTCGCGACTTCGGCGCAGGTCATCTGGCTTGTGACAAACAGCAGACCTGCCGCCAAAATCACGAAGCGCAGCGACGTACAAAAGCCTGTCGCGTTCGCCTTGCTTTCGCCACCCTGGACGCTGCGGTGATCGACTTGCATTAGTCCACCTCGCAGAAGTTGCGACGGCAGGTGCCCACCGAGCAGGTCATGCCGTCTTTGCACTCGCCGCAGTTGAGCAGGCCGCCTTGGACGTTCTTTTCAAACCAGCAGTGGCACGCATCTTTGGCCGGCGCGGGCGTCAAGGGCGCTCCGTCGCTCGCCTTGGCAACCCGCATTGCGCACTGCGGGACAAAGCCATGGGTGATCTGCATGGGCAACGTGTCGCGAGCGGCGACCTTTTCTTTGCCACTTAGGATGTCAGCGACGCGCGCGGCGGCCAAAGACAGCGCCTGCGTCGGTCGTACCGGATCCGCGAGCATGAGCAGATGCATATATCCCCACAGCGGATAGTGCCCGTCGCGGACGTTCTGTTTGTCGAAGGTGTTGGTCTTGCGATCGGGGAAAAACGCGCCGCGCTGGCCGATCGACTGGAACCCCAGGACGCGCACATCAGCGCGCCGCCGGTCGATCAGCGTCGTGGGCAGGATGCTGAGCGCGGTCGCAGGTTCCATGGTCAGGCCGGTGAAGACCTCGTCGGGCGACGCCACCTGGCGACCCGTGCGCCAGTTGCCGATGGGGAGCTTGATGCGCGGCGACAGCAGCAGCGGCCCGGCATCTCGATCGCCCAAGTGGACAACGGCGGAGTCGTTCAGCCACGGCTTGACCTTGGCCATTTGGCCTTCGCCAAAGACGAAGTGGGCCTCTTCGGCGTGGATCGCTGCCTCGGTGGCTTGGGCGGACATCACCATGGCATACGGCGAGATCGGCCCCAGCACATCCAAGACGCCCGAGATCGGCTTGGTGGCGAGATTTCGGCACGACGCGGGGAACACATCGGATACAGCGAGATGAATATGGGTGCCGGCAGCATCGAGCTCGCAGGTCTTTACCGGCGAGCGATCAAGGGGCCATACCTTGGCTGTGCCCTTCAAGCAGGCACCGGAGGCGCAGGCTCCCGTCGGGCTGGTGTCTAGGACAACGGACTCAGCGGCTCGGCAGCTTGTGGTCACTTGCCAGATGACGGGCAGCGGATTGGCGTCGTCTAGTTGCAAGAACTGAGCGATCTTTTCGACGTACTGCTCGGCGGCCGGCGTGGTGGCCACATACACCGCGTTTTTCACGTCAGAGCATGGGCCGGCCTGCGCGGGCGAGGCCCAGCAGACCAAACCGAAGAGCGGCAGCAGGGCCACGTGCCGCGCCCGCCTTGCGAACGAACGAACCAACGAAACCGCAGCGACCTCGATGGATTGCGAGATGTGCGTGGCTGTCCACATGCGGCGCAGCCTAACACAGTCAAGTAGTGCGACCTACCATTTCCTAGCTGTGGGGATTGTCGCCAAGCCTTGGGCGCAACCCGCGCCTGGGCTGGTCGATAACTCAGGGCAGGCAAGCACATCGCGGCTCGTCTGTTTCGGCACGCAAACCCAGGCATGTGGCGAGAGCAACGGGGCACGCCGCACAGCCAGCCCACGTCGGACGCGGCGTGATATCCTGCACACGAGGCGATAAGAAAATGGCGACGACCAGTAAGCTCAGCCGACCCTACATTTCTAGCCGTTTCGTCTTGGAGCTCGACGATGGCGGCGGCTCGCAGAGTGTTGGCACCCTGCAGAGCATCGAGGGGGGAAGCTTCAAGTCTGATGTCGTCGACGAGAAAGTCGGCAGTCAAGCCATCGTGATGAAGTACTCGGGACGACCGAAGTTCGACGAGGTCACGGTGCAGGTCGGTATGGTCATGGCGCCGCGCTTTTGGAAGTGGATTTCCAAGAGCTTCAGCTACGAAGCAGAGCGTCGCAATGGCTCGCTCGTCGCGCTGGACTTCGACAACCGCGAGCGCTGGCGTCGCAACTTCTTTGGGGCGCTGATCAAAGAAGTGGCCTTCCCAACGCTCGATGGCTCGGCGAAGGAACCGGCGTACATGACGGTCAAGTTTGTCGTCGAGAACATCGAAGACGACAGCGGCCGCAAAGGGACGAAGCACACGGCGGAGCAAGAGTCCAAAGGCGAGTGGGACAAGCAACGCCTGTGGCTGCCGTCGATGTTCACGTTCAAGGTCGATGGATTGACGGGCAAAGAGCAAGAGACCGTGAAGATCGACAGCTTCACCGTCAAGCAGGAAGTCATCGATGTTCCCGTCGGTGGCAAGCTGCTGACGACCAAAGAGCCAGGGCGTGTTGATTTTCCCAATCTCGCCGTCACGATTCTGCAGCGCGACGCCGATCCATGGATGAAGTGGTGGGATGACTTCGTGCGCAGCGGCAACCACGAGCAGTCGAAACAGAAGACGGGTCACATCTCGTATCTGAAGCGAACAGCGACGGGGCCTGGGATTCTAACAGGCGAACCGCTGCTGGAGCTGGATCTATTCGGGCTTGGCATCTTGGGCGTAAGCCCGGTCAAGCACGAGTCCAAGCAAGTTCAGCTACAGAAAGTGAAGCTGGACTTGTACGTCGAGTCGATGGCCCTGCGCGGTGGCCAGGGAACGGTCTCAAGCTAACTAGACACGTCGTCGAGAAAGCCTCGCCTCGCCCTTCGCAGAGCGTCTCTTCTTCCCCCTACTCCGTCGCTGCAGCCTGAAAAAACATCGCTCTTAGACACGGATCCCGCCTGGGCTGGTGGGTTGCTGGCGTGGCCTGTCACGGCCCTTGTCAGGCACACAAGCAAGATATATACCGTGAGTTCGATTTTTCGCTCTACCCGACGGAGACAGCGTGGTAGGGTAACTTTTAGTCGGTCGTAGGGAGTGGCGCCATGTCGATGGAGATGAAGCAGAGCCTCAAGCTGTCGCAGCAGATGGTGATGACACCGCAACTGCAGATGGCGATCAAGCTGCTGCAGATCTCGCGCATGGAGTTGGTGGAGCAGGTTCGTGAGGAGCTCAAGGAAAACCCACTCCTTGAAGACTCCAGCGATACAGAGACCGAGATCTCGCGCGATGACCCGGTGGTGCGGGCAGAGACCAGCCTGCTCGGCGAAACGGAACAGGCCGTCGATGCCGGGGCGCAGAAAGAGTCGCGCGAGATCGAGCAGGAAGTTCCGACGGGAACGCAGGCCGCAGGCGATGTCGATTGGGAGACCTATGCCGAGAACATGGCAACGGCTCCGAGCATGCCTTCGTATCGCCCGGACAATGACGAGATGCCGGCGCTTGATCAGGCGGCCACCACAGGGCCGTCGCTGAGCGAGCACTTGATGATGCAACTGCAGATGGCCAAGCTGCCACCCGACGAAGAGCGCTGCGCCATCCTGATCATTGGCAACCTCGACATGGACGGCTATCTGAAAGAGCCGCCGCTGTCTGATATCGCGCAAGAGGCAGACGTCGAGCCGGACGTCGCTGAGCGAGCGCTTAAGAAAGTGCAGCGCTTTGATCCCGTCGGCTGTGCAGCGCGCACGCTGCAAGAGTCGCTGCTTGTGCAGGCGGCAGTGCTGGATATCGACGACGACGTGCTGGTCAAGATGCTGACGGACCACCTTGTCGATCTAGAGAAGAAGAACTTTGCCCGGATCGCTCAGAAGCTGAAGGTCGACGTCGAAGAAGTCTATGAAGCTGCGCGCGATATCCAGCGCTTGGATCCGCGTCCGGGACGCGAGTACACGACAGAGCGCCCCCAGTACATCACGGCAGACGTGTATATCCACAAGGTCGGTGATCGCTACTTCGTGCAGATCAACGACGACGGCTTGCCCAAGCTGCGCATCAGCAACTACTACCTGGACACGCTGAAGAGCAAGAACCAAGACAAGGCGGCCAAGGACTATGTGCAGGAACGCCTGCGCTCGGCGCGCTGGCTGATCGACAGCATCCAGCAGCGACAAAGAACGATCGTCAAAGTCACCGAGTCGATCCTCAAGTTCCAGCGCGACTTCTTCGAGAAGGGCATCAGCCATCTCAAGCCGCTGATCTTGCGCGACATCGCCAATGACATCGGTATGCACGAGTCGACGATCAGTCGGGCGACCAGCAACAAGTATGTACACACGCCGCAGGGGCTGTTTGAGCTCAAGTACTTCTTCAACGCTGGCATCAATCGCGAGGATGGCGGCGACGACATCGCCAGCGAGGCGGTCAAGCGCCTAATCAAGCAGCTCGTCGGAGACGAAGACTGCAAGCACCCATATTCCGATCAGAAACTCGTCGAGCTTTTGCGCGAGAAGCACAAGATCGACATCGCTCGTCGCACCGTCGCCAAGTATCGCGAGCAGCTGGGCATCCTGCCGTCAGCCCAGCGCAAGCAGGTTTTTTAGTTGCGCAAGCTGCTTGACTGGCAGCGCAATCAGCACTAGACAGCTTCCACTTCGCTAGTGGACCGTCCAAAGAACTGTCACATCCGACCCATACGCTGACCGTACGCTTGAGCCCCGCTTCGGTCTTGGGTCCACAAGCCCACTCAAAACCAGAGGACTGCGATGCAACTCTCTTTCACATTCCGCTCGACGGAAGCGAACGAAGCACTCAAGGAATACGCCAAAGAGAAGCTGGAGCGTATTCACAAGTACTTTCCAGAGCCGATCAAAGTCCACGTGGTCTACTCGCAGCAGCGCGGGTATCTGCATGCGGCCGACGTGCAGATCACGCTGAGCACGGGCCTGGTCGTCAAAGGCATGGAAGCCAGCGAAGATTTCTTTTCGGCCATCGATCTGGTGATGGCCAAGATCGAACGTCAGCTGCGTCGGTACAAAGACCGCATCCGCGATCACAAGCCAGCGGCAGGTCCGCAGCGCTCGCTGACGCACCGAGTTTTTTCCGACGAGGGGCACGCACCGACGGCAACCAAGGCGGCGGCAGAAAAGGTCGCTCCTGCGGCGGCTCCCCCGCCTGCGCAGCCGCCTGCGGTGGAAAGCCCGCGCATCATCAAGGAAGACAAGTTCATTGCCGAGCCGCTTTCCGTCGATGAAGCGATCATGCGCATGAACCTTTTGCACGAGAGCTTCCTGTGTTTCAATAACATCGAGACACACCAGATCAATGTCGTCTACCGTCGAGACGATGGCACTTACGGCCTTATTGAGACCACGCACTAGCCGGTCCATGCGAAAGGACTGGGAGGCGTGGCCTGCTGGGTGTTCTCTCGACGTGTGGGGGCGGCTCCTCACACGCGCGTACGTCGCAGAGGGCGGTGAGCGCCGATGAAGATCACGGACTTCATCCGGCCAGAGCTGATCGTTCCCGAGCTTCAGGGACAGAGCAAGCCGCAGGTCATCGCCGAGCTAGCGCGTCAGCTAGCGCGCACGCAGCCCAATGTCGACGTAGACGTCCTGACCCGCGTACTGATGGAGCGAGAGGAGCTAGCCAGCACGGCCATCGGCGAAGACATCGCGATTCCCCACGGCAAGCTGGACAGCGTGACCCGTCTGATTGGCTGCTTGGGGCGCTCGACGCGCGGCATTGACTTTGACTCGCTCGACAAGAAGCCTACGCACTTGTTTTTCGTGCTTATCGCGCCTGAGAGCTCGACGGGGATGCACCTAAAGGCGCTGGCTCGCATCAGTCGCCTGTTCAAGGACCCGGACTTCCGAGTCCGTCTGATGCGCGCGGGCTCGGCCGGCGACCTGTTCCGCATTCTTGAAGAAGAAGACGCCCGTTACTAGCTGCGACATCCGTCGCGCAAGGACGCAAAGACGATGGCCGGTGTCTCTGTTCACTCGCTGCTGGAAGCCGAGGCTGGCTTGGCGCTGTCCGTCATTGCTGGGCGCGGTATGTTGCAGCGCAAGATCGGCGGCGCACGCATTCAGAAGCCGGGCTTGGCACTGACCGGCTATACCCAGCATGTCCATGCTGAACGCCTGCAGGTCCTTGGCATGACCGAGATCGCGTACCTGCGCAGCCTGGATGAAGTGGGGCGAAGGCATGCGGCCAAGTGCTTGGCGTCGCTGCGGCCCTGCGTGGTGGTCGTGACGCGAGGGCTTGAAATCCCGCCCGAGCTATCGGCGGCCATGGACGAGCACGAAGTGCCCCTGCTCAGCACGCCGCTTATGTCTTCGGTATTCATCAATCGCGTCACCAAGGTCTTGGAGATGCGCTTGGCTCCGTCGACGACCGTCCACGGCGTGTTGATCGATGTCTTGGGGATCGGCATCCTGCTTTTGGGCAAGTCCGGCATCGGCAAGAGCGAAGCAGCGCTGGACTTGGTGCTGCGCGGACATCGCTTGGTGGCTGACGACATCGTCGAGATCAAGAAGCGCATGCCAGACCTCTTGATTGGCGCCAGCAAAGAGCTGTTGAAGCACCACATGGAGATCCGCGGCCTCGGGATCCTGAACGTAAAGGACCTGTTTGGCATCTCGGCCGTGCGCGACACCAAGAAGGTCGAGCTAGTGATCGAACTGACCGACTGGAACGAAGCCGAAGAGTACGATCGCTTGGGTGTTGAAGAGCGTCGCTATGCCATCTTGGATGTGGCACTGCCCATGCTTCGTGTCCCGATTCGTCCTGGGCGCAATATTGCGTCGCTGATCGAGGTCGCGGCGCGCAACCAACTGCTCAAGCACCAGGGCAAACACTCGGCGCGCGAGTTTCAAGAGCGCTTGAATCGTGCCCACAGCGAGCAAGCCCAACAGGCGCCGGCTCCCTCGCCGCCCGACGAGATCGAGTAAGCCCGCGAGGGGCGCCTAGCACACCTGCAAGCGTAACTTTTCGATCAGCTGCGCGGTGCTGAGCTTTTCTTCGCTGCGCGTCGACAACTGTCGCAGCGGGTACAGGCCCTTTTGCACTTCGTCTTCTCCGACGAAGACGATCCAGTCTAGGCCGGCGGCCTCGGCATACTGCAGGTGCTTGCCAGGAGCGGTCGCGGCGAGGCTGATGCGCGCTGGGATGCCCTGTGAGCGCAGGCTTTGGGCGATGCGCTCTGCGCTCTCTCCGACTGAGCCCGTGCCTTCGCTGCGCTTGGTTCCAAACACCAGCGGGGCGACCAAGACAGGACGCGCGCTGCCCATGGCACCGCCCGCTTGTTCTTTGAGCAGCTCGATCAGTCGCTCGACGCCAAACGAGAAACCGACCGCGCCTTGCGGCATGCCGCCGTATAGGCCGATTAGATCGTCATAGCGTCCTCCGCCGGCAAAGCTCAGCTTGCCCCCAAAGCGCTCAACGTGGGCTTTGGCCTCGAAGATCGGCCCGGTGTAATAGTCCAAGCCGCGGGCCAGCGTCGGATCGATGGTGACGCGGTCGGCAAAGCCCAGGCCGTGCGCCCGCGCCATGATGTACCGCAGCTCTTCGACGCCGCTCAGCCCCTCGGCATCGTCTCCTAAACCTTGCGCTGCATGATCCAGATAGCCAAGGCCAGCGAGATCCGCTTGTCCTTCGAGTAGACCCAGCTGACCCAGGAATGCGCCGAACTGCGAAGCGCCGATGCCATAGGCCACCGCTTCTTGCCGAATGCCGTCGAGGCCAATCTTGTCGCGCTTGTCGAGAGCTCGCAGTGCATCCGCTTTCTTTTCGGCCGGGATGCCCGCCCGTCGCACCTGCGCTTCCAGCAGCTTGCGGTTGTTGAGGACGAAGCTGTAGTCATGCAGCCCGAACTCTCGCAGTACCGTCGTGGCCAACAGCAAAAGATCGACCTCGCAGTCCATCGAGTGACTACCGACGATATCGGCGTCGGCCTGATAGAACTCGCGATATCGGCCGGCGGCCGGTCGGTCATATCGCCACACCTTGCCGATCTGATAGCGATACACGGGCCGCTTGAGCTCAGGATGGGCGGCCATCACGCGCCCCGTCGAGCTGGTCAAGTCGAAGCGTAGCCCCAGCCGACGTCCACCTTTGTCTTCAAAGGAATAGATTTCTCGTTCGGCAGCCGGGCCCGCCTTGAGCGTGAGGACCTCGAGGTACTCAAAGGCGGGTGTGTCGAGCTCTTCAAATCCGAAGAGCTGGAACGATCGTCGCAGGCGATCAAACACGGCGCTGCGCACACGCATCTCATCCGGCAGAAAGTCGCGTGTGCCTTTGGGGGTCTCAAAGGTCTTAGCCATAGAAGAATGCTGTCGCTGCGGTTGGCGGACGCGCGGGCGCCCGCACCGTCTGAAGTGGGCCTAGTGTTCGATGCCTACCGATGGCGGCGGTACGCTACGAGGGGACTGCGCGGAGGCCGGCGAACGCTTGACGCGCATGGCCTTGGTTCCATCTTCCGTTGTGTAGATCTCGACACGTTCCTCGCGGACGAGCCGGTCAATCAAGCGACGACGGACTTCTGGATCGGGATCCAGTTGGCTGCCCTGCCAGCGCGTTACGAAGAAGTTCACACCGACGTAGCCAGCGGGAAACTTGCTCTCGGCCCGACGCACCTCGTCCAGAAGGATGTCTGCTGCAGCGTCCTCGCTGGGAGCGACCGGCAGGCTTTCCTCGGCACCAACAATGTTCGGAGAGCTGTTGGGCCCCATTTCCCGCGCAGCACCTGGCACCAGGATCGGCGCACTGGACTCATCGCCTTCACCGGCCGGCCACTGTCGACCGCACTCGCCGAGTGCTTCCATCAAGTCGATGTGATCGAACGCGGCACGGCGGATCCTCCTCGACAAGCCAATGCCACCCCACGTGGCGACATAGGCTTGGCGACCCAGTGCGCGAACACCCTCGACCGCCGGAGCATGATCTGCGTCACCCGACATCAACACCAGAATATCGAAGGCACCGACGGCAGCTAGGCGAAGCATGTCCGCCACCATCGTCGTATCGACTTCGTTTTCTTGTGTGTAGTAGTTCTCGGCGCTGCACTCGCGGCAGTGATAGCTCTTGGTGCGACGGGTAAATCGCTGCACGAAGTAGCCAGGCAGCATTTCGAGGTTGTCGAGGAAGCTGGTGAGCGCGGCTTGCCCCGTGCCTGGCTGCGACGGGCCTGACTCGATGCCCGTGTAGTAGTACGCGCCCCACAGGACGCTGCCGCCGACGCGTTTAACCAGCCAGCGCGACAGCGCCGTGAAGTCTAAAGGCTGCCTTCCGGCCCGCTCCCGCCAGCCAGAATAGAAATTCTTCCCGTCGAAAAACAAAGCAACTTTCATAGTCTTGTTCCCTCAGGCGGCGCATCCTAGCAGTTTCGATCTGCGAGTGTGACGGTTTTTTTCGCTTGCAGAAGTGCGCTTGCAGATTATCGCTGTGGGTTGTTTTGCCCTCGCTGCAACAGTTCGTTCGGGGCATCTGCCCTGCTCCCGATGGTTTAGCCATTGGCTTTTTGCGCGGCCCTTGTTTCGACGCGCTGGGCTATGTCAGAGTAACGTTCGCTCTCGCAGAAGTGCAGGCGCGGCGGTGGTCGTTGCATTGGAGACAGCTCCAGCGATCTACGCTCTACCCTGTGGCGCAAAATGCGTGATATTCTGCGCAAGTAGACGTCACCTCGATCATGTCCCTGACTTCTCACTCGATCGGTCGGAAACCCTCAATGCGAGCACAATCTACTTCTCTTCGTGCTGGCGTAGCCCGTTTCGTCGGGGCTACAGCCTGCGCGGCGGCGCTGTTCTCCGCGACGCCTGCCAAGGCCATTGGCGATGGCACGGCTGTGGACATGAACCGCTTCCATCCAGCGCCCGGCAACGCCAAGCTATTGTCCGTCGACTTGGCCGACGTCGGGCCGCACCTGCAGGTCGTGCCGCAGCTGTTCATGCACTATGCGAACCGACCGCTGGTCTACGTGCTTGGCAACACGCCCACCGTCGACTTGATCAAACACCGTCTGACGGGTGACTTGTCCGTTTCCATCGCGCTGTGGCGTCGCTTGCAGATCGCGCTGGCCCTGCCCGTGACGGTGTTTCAGTGTGCGGGTCAGGCTCCAACGACGGGGGCAGATGGCAGCGTCGGCTTCCCGCCTGCGTCGTGTGATAACAGCGTGTTGCAGTCGGTGGTTTTTCCTCCGTCGATGGATGGTGGCAAAGCCCCGCCGCAGGACTTGGCCTCGGCCGGTCAGGAAGATCTTCGCCTGCTGCTCAAGGGCGTGATCTGGAACAACCACCGCATCGCCAGTGTCGGCGCGCCGCTCTTCGGTGTGGCGGCGAGTGGCGATCTGACCCTGCCGACCGGCAATGCCAACAGCTACCTCGGCTCGCGCTTGCCGACGTTTACGCTGCGTCTGATTGGGCACTTGCAGTTCCGTCGCTTGACCATGGCGCTGAACTTCGGTGGTCTGTTTGGTTCCGTCGAGCAGCTATACAACATCAAGACCGGCAGCGGCCTCTCATATGCCGTTGGTGTTCAGGTCGAGATGTTCCGCTATCGCCTGTTCCCGTTCTATGCCGTCGCGGAAGTCTTTGGCATCACGCACTATCCATTCGACTCGCTGCGCACCAGCCCCGCCGAGCTTTCGCTGGCGCTTAAGACGGCCATCAAGGACTGGACGCTGTTTGTCGGCGGTGGGCCTGGTCTGAACCCTGGCTATGGCGTGCCAGATGGGCGCGTGTTCATCGGCGCGACGTATGCCTGGCAGAAGATCCCGCAGCAGCCCAAGCCGCTGCCACCGCCACCGCCACCGCCACCGGACTTCTGTCCGAACCTGCCGGGGGCGCAGGAACAGATTCCGCAAGGCATGCTGAAGGATGAAAAGGGTAACTGCGTGACGCCGCCGCCGCCGCCGCCGCCGCCGCCCACGCCACCGCCGGTCTGCGATCCCGAAAAGCAGGACTGCCCGGATCGTCCGAAGCCGCCGGCTACCGTCGAGATCAAGAAAGGCAAGCTGGTCCTGTCCGAGCGCATCTTCTTTGAGTTCGACAAGGACACGATCCTGCCGATCAGCTTCCCGATCCTCGACGAGGTTGTCCGTGTTCTCAAAGTGCGGCCGGATATCAAGCGCATGCGCATTGAGGGCCACACTGACAACTACGGCTCGGATGCGTACAACTTGGATCTGTCGCACCGCCGCGCAGCATCGGTCATGGTGTATCTGGTCGAGCACGGCATCGAGACGTATCGTCTGACTTCGGCGGGCTTTGGCTTCCGCTGCCCGCTGGTCGATAACGACACGCCGGACAACCGCGCCAAGAACCGCCGCGTCGACTTCATCATCCTTGAACAGGAAGGCGTGCAGCACGACGAGCCGAAGTGCAAGGTACCGCCGCAGCTACCGACGACCATCAAGAAGGGCCCACCGGGTCGTCCGGGTCAGCGTCCGGGCGGCGCGCAGGGTGGGGCTCCTGGGGTTCGTCCGGCCACGCCGGGTGCTGCGGGTGCTAAGCCGGCGGTTCCGGCGGGTGCTAAGCCGGCGACGCCTGCTGCGCCGAAGCCGGCAGCCCCAGCGGGCGCCAAGCCCGCGGCCCCAGCGGGCGCCAAGCCGGCCCCTAAGCCCTAGAGATGTCACCATGCTAGCGACCGCTTCAAGATGCGGTCGCCCATGCTAGGACCCGCTGACTGCCGTCGGTCAGCGGGTCTTGTTTTTTCACGGCGTCACTCGCCCAGGTAAAGTAAAGTCATCGCACCTATGGAAGGAGTCACGAACATGAGCGCGCCTACTGTCTCCAGCCAGACCTTGCCGCGGCCTGCTGTTGTGAAGTCCGGTCGTATGCAAGCACGGTGGCTTGTTGGTGTCCTGTTTGCCCTTGGTACCGTGCTGCTTGCGCCCGCTGCCCAGGCCCAGACCGCCGACGTGAACTGCAATGGCGTCTTGCGGCCCTTTGAGAAAGACCCTGCAACCGGCGGGACCTTTGACTGCATCGACTATGTCCGCAACGGCAACACGTGCAACCCCACTACCGAAGTAAAATTCTATCGCTCCTGCGATGACTACGTCGCCCCTGGTCCCAACAGGCCGGCGACGTGCAGCCCATTTTTGGCTCCCGACCGCGACGGAGATCTTTTGGGCGACGCCTGTGACAACTGCCCGGACATCCCCAACCCGGACCAGAAGGACACCGACGGTGACGGCCACGGTGATGTCTGCGACACGTGTCCTCTTCTGTCGAACCCAGATCAAAAAGACTCGGATGGCGACGGCATCGGGGATGCGTGTGACAACTGCATCGGCACAGCGAACCCCGATCAAAAGGACACCGACGGCGACGGCATCCCCGACGGCTGCGACAACTGTCCGAATCTGCGCAATCCCGACCAAAAGGATGGCGATCGCGATGGCCAGGGTGACGCGTGTGACCTGTGCCCCATGACGCCGAGCCCTGATACCCGTGACACCGACGGCGATGGCGTTCCCGATGTCTGCGACAACTGCCCGACGATCGCCAACCCGCGAGACGCACAGGGCGTGCAGGCGGATCGCGATAGCGACGGCTTCGGCGACTTCTGCGACAACTGCCCTGGCATCCGCAACCCCGACCAAAAGGACGCCAACGGCAATGGCTTGGGTGACGCGTGTGAGCCGGGTCTGCAGGGCGGTCCGCGCTGCGCGCTGGTCCAGGGGCCTTCGGGCCGCGGTTCCGAGTCGCTGGCCAACATGATCGCCGGCCTGTCGATGATCGCCGCTGCTCTGTACTTCGCCACTCGTACGTCTCGTCGTCGCGCCTAAGGCGGCGGCGCCGCTCGTCCCCCCTTTCTTCCTGCTCGTTTCTTAGGGCTGTGCGCCCTTCGCCTTCTTCCCGTTCCCACTGAGCCCGTCGGCTTGACGGGTTTTGTACAGGCCCACTGGGCGCACTCTCGCTCGTCGGGTTCTGCTATCTTGCCGCCATGGGAAATGTCATGCGCGAACGAGTGGCGGCTTTGGCCGCAGAGCGGGCCCGCATCCGCGAGATGGGCGGCCCCGACAAAGTGGCCAAGCAGCACGAGCGCGGCAAGCTCACCGCCCGTGAGCGCTTGGCCGCTTTTTTCGACCAAGGCGAGTTCTTCGAGGTCGGCATCCACGGCACGCAGATGGGCACCGGCAACGAGTCAGACAAGCCGCCTGCGGATGCGGTGATCTGTGGCTATGGCCTCGTCCAGGGGCGGATGGTGGCGGCTGCGGCCTATGACTTCACGGTCAAGGGCGGCTCGATCGGGCAGACCGGCGAGGTCAAGGTCTCGCGCATGCGCGAGCTTGCTCTGCGCTGCCGCATGCCGATGGTGTGGTTCATTGACTCGGCGGGGGCGCGCATTGATCCGCAGGGCGCCTTGTCCGGCGACAACATCTCGCTATTCGCCGGCTCGGGCCACCTGTTCCGCGAGGAAGTGATCATGTCGGGCGTGGTGCCGCTGGTCGCCGCGATGGTGGGGCCGGGAGCGGCCGGCACAGCCTACATACCCGGCCTTGCCGACTTCGTGCCGATGGTGCGTGGGCAGGGCTCAATGGCGCTCGGTGGCCCGCCGCTGGTCAAGGCGGTCACGGGCCAGGACATCACCGAGCAAGATCTGGGCGGCAGCCGTGTGCATGCCGAGGTCTCGGGGGTCGGCGATGTCGAAGTCGCCGACGAGGCTGCCTGTATCGCGCTGATCAAGGACTACCTGTCCTTCATGCCGCAGCACTGTGAAGAGCGCCCGCCGGTTCGCACGCAGGTGACCGATCCCATCGATCGCCGCGACGACAGCCTGCTCGACATCGTGCCTGACAGCCCACGGCAGGCTTACGACATGTACAGCATCGTCAAGACCCTCGTCGACGACGGGCATATCTTGGATCTGAAGCCGCGCTGGGCACGCAACATCATCACTTGCTTGGCTCGCATCGGCGGTTATCCCGTCGGTGTTGTCGCCAACAACCCCAAGCAGCTAGGCGGCGTACTGGATGTCAATAGCGCCGACAAGGCCGCTCACTTCATGCAGATCTGCGACGCGTTCGGCATTCCGCTGATCTTCTTGATGGACGTGCCGGGCTTCATGGTCGGCAGCAAGGTCGAGCACGAGGGCATTATTCGTCACGGCGCCAAGATGCTGCACATCATGGCCTCAGCGACGGTGCCCAAGCTGACGGTGGTGGTTCGCAAGGGCTATGGCGCGGGCTACTACGTCATGGCGGGCAGAGCCTACGAACCGGATCTTTTGGTCGCGTGGCCTGGCGCCGAGATCAGCGTCATGGGCGCCGACGGCATGGTCGGCATCGCGGGTAAGAAGCTATTCGCAGGCGGCGAGCCTCCACCCGAGGTCAAGGCGCAGCTTGTGCAGGCGATCCAAGCCCACATCGACATTCGCAAGGTCGCGGGCTGGGGCTTGGTCGACGACATCATCGATCC
>CAZKOY010000117.1:4561-17230 GCA_964554495.1 uncultured Myxococcales bacterium | reverse complement strand
GTACAGGACGTACGCAGTCGCGCCGCTACTCCTCTGGCGGCGTTCCATTTTCATGGTGCGACGAAGACGGACGGGCAGGGCAGGGCAGCGATGCAGCGAGCGATGAGCGCGGCAGAGCGCGTGGCGCAGGAAGATCTGGTGCTGTTCATCAACGCCTGCTTCGCGTGTACAGGCCAGAGCGAGTTTTATGGCGCAAGCGAAAGCCAGAGCGTCTCGATTCGCTTCGTTCACGAGTACATCCTGGGCAACTATCGACGGCTGTACGCGCGGACGCTGTCGGCGGGCGTCAACCACTTCAACCAAGCGCTGATCATCCAGAACTTGCTGCGTATGGGGGCGCCGAGCGACCCACAACAGCGACGCGAAGAGGGCCAGCTAATCCTGGGGGCGCTTCTCGGTCTGCCGCCGCAGCGCGTCTATCACCTGTTTCGCGATCTGCGTCAGCTTCGCTGCAACAACCGTCGTACGCGCGCCGTGATGGCGGCCTATCTTGCGCGTCGCCCGGACCTGCACTTCGACGCAGTGAAGTATCGCGCCCATGTCCGCGCTGTCGCCGCACACGCTCACGTACGCTTGCCAGGCGAGGTCGGGGCCTTTGTCTTTGTGGGGGCGAAGCAGCGCGGGGGCTATGCGACGCCGCTTTTCGAGAGCGTTCGCCGCGCGCACTATGCCGCCGACGCGGTCTACGATCTGCCGTACAGCATCGCGCAGGGCTTCGCGCGCAAGCACCGCATCCCGCAGGACGTGTTTCTTTCGCGCATCGCGGGGCGCTTGACCGGAAACGAAGCGCTGCGCTTGCTCGACACGGCCGAGCGCGCGGGTGCGACAGGAATCGATGTCGATCTGTCACGGGCTCCGCTGACCAAGCTGTGCCTGTATCTGCTGGATCGACCGCTTTCCGAGCGGCGCGAGCGAGCCTTGGAGTTCGTCGCTGCGCTGCGCGGATCAACACAGCGAGCGATCGCGCGGTCAGCGCGCAATCAGCGCCTGGGCCGAATCATCGCGATCTTGGATCGCAGCTATTCCGCTTCGGGGTCTGAAGAAAAACGGCGTCGACCGCTGGCCGTGGCTTTGGCCGCAAGTCAGATTCTGCGCGCGGTGGCCAGCGACTATCGCGCGATCTGGACGCCAAGCCTGCCGGACCTTGCTGACACAGCGTCGGAAAACAGCGGCGATGCAGCGCCGGATCCAGGGCCCGAGCGTGAGCTTTTGGTCAGCGCGCAAGGGCAGACTGCTCTGGGTGAGCCGCTGCTTTCAGCGCTTTCGGCCCAGCCGGATCTGATCGTCATCGTCTCGGATGGTTTCGAAAATGATCCACAAGGAGCCTGCGAGACGATCGTGCGTCTGTTCCGTCAGCACTTCGATCGCAAGCGCGCGATCTCGATCGTGCATGCCAATCCGGTCTTCGATTCTGACCGCTTGATGCCGCGGTCGCTCGGGCCCTCGATTGCGACGCTGGGTCTGCGCGATGCCGAGGACTTGCTGACGATGCTTGGCTTCGCTCGCTTTGCCGACGGCAGTGCGCCCCTTTCAGAGCTGGAACAGTATCTGGAGGCGCGTGTGCCGCGGCTCCTGCGACGCCTGACCCCGCCTGATCGATCGGCTGCACAGAGCGAGCCAGGCAAGGTCGTAAGCGATAGCGTCACCGAGGTGCGATCGTGAAGGTGACGACGGGCTTACTGCAGACTCTGTCCTTGCAAGGCTTGGTGCCGGCACCGCCGCAGCAGTGTGGCGCCGTGCGCTTGCTGCCGCTCTTGCGATCGCAGGTGCGCGATGATCTGCGCCTGTCGCTGCGTCGCTATGACGAGCCGATGGGCATGGTGGCATTGCAAGGTGAGCCCGACAGCTTGCGCGCCGATCGCGGCATCGTGCCGGGCTTGAAGTACATCGGCTATGTGCCGCATGGCTTGGTGGTTTCGTATAGTGATGACGGAGGCCCCGTCGCTGCACTGGGAACACAGCTTCACGGGCAGGGCGATGCGCGATCGGATGGGCACGCGGCGGCGCGCTGTGTTCGCCTGCTGCACCGCATGGTCAAGCGCGAAGGCGAGCGCACGCTGCGACTTTTGCCGATGCACCTGGCGATGGAAGGATTGCTGTCGCTGCACTTCGGCGGGCCAGACATTGCGTGGAGCGAGTACTCGCGTCGAGCCATTCGGTACGGAATGGATCCGCACAGCGAGTCAGCCGTACCGGGTCGCGCCATTGCGAACCTGGAAGAAGCGCTGCGAATCTTTGAAGTTCACGATGCGCAGTGCGGTGTGATGATCTGCGCGGCCGATGCGCTGGCCTCGATTTTTGTCGTGCCGAATCCAAGCGACTATCGGGCCTTGCACCGCAGCTTGATCGAAGACTTTTATGGCGAGCTGATCGCACAGTACAGCCAACAGTATCGCAGTCTGCCGTCGCTTGGGCGCAGCGAGTCGAGCCTGCCGGTGCCGCGCTCACTTGCGGATCTGCGACACTGGCTGAGCGACGAACGAGCGCACTGGGCCGATGTTGGGCAGGTGCTAGCCGGCGGCTTTTTGGGGCGAGGTCTGCGGTCCGAGCGGCTGTATCGCATGGGGCCTTTTGTGCTGCAGCGCTTTGTCACCAGCCTGCAGCTCAGCGACGAAAACCACATTGGCGAAGCCATCGTGCGCGAAGACGGCACGGTCGAGTACATGAAGAGCTTCCGCCTGTCGGACAAGCAGGCGAAGCGCGCGTACTTGCTGCAGGTCTTGGCAGCTCATCACTGGAATCTGGATGCCGCCGCGGCCAGCCAGCGTCAGACGCGCGAGCAGTGGGTCGAGCGCCTGCGCAACGCCGGCTTTGAGTACCTGTTGTCGGATGCGGTGCTGCGCGCGGCGCGCAAGCGCTCGGGATGATCGCGCCCGATTCGAGCGGACTCAGACCCTGGCAGCTGGCCGCCTTTGGAAACGGCTTTGGTTGGCCTTTTTCTCGACGGAAAACAGTCCCCAAGAGAGGCCGCGTTCCGTGTTACGGTAAGGACGGAGTTTGCTATGCGCCGTGTACGCGAGATGTCTTTATGTTTGAGCTTGGCTTTGGCGCTGCCTGCGATCGGTCCGATCTCGGATGGGGCTGCGGCGAAGAAGAAACCTGTGAAGGCGAAGAAAGCGCCGCCCAAGGGCAAGCCCCCAGCTCCGAAGGCTGCTGCTGCTCCGTCGGCTCCGTCGGCTCCGTCGAAGGCTGCGCCGCCTGCGGCTGCGGTACCTGCTGAAAAGGCGGCGAGCGGTCCAGGGGCTGCTGCGGCTTCAGCGCCGTCGACCTCATCAACCTCAACGTTGACGGGGGCTGCGCCGCAGTCGAGTACAAGTGGTCCGACGGCAGCGACCCCCGCAGCTTCTGTGGTTGCGACAAGTCCGACCGCATCTGCTGCAGGCGCCGCGACCAATACCCCCGCGGCTCAAGCCACAGCAACGGGACAGGGTGGGCCTTCTTCTGGAACAGCGACCGTGCCCGCAAAGCCGGCTGCGCCTTCGTCGGCCGCACAGGCAGTGTCGGCACCGCAAGCTGCGCCAGCAACCGCGAAGCCCCCAGCGCCTACCTCTTCTGAGTCTGAGGCCAAGTCAAGTGAGCGCTCGCGTGACGAGGCAACCGCCCGCATACACATGCTGGCCCGCGAAGCGAGGCGCGATCAGAAATCCGGCCGACTTAGCGACGCGCTCAGGAAGCTGCGGCAAGCGACGGAAGAGAGCGAACGCGAGTCGGTTGATCTCGACACGCGCGTCCTGATTCACTTGATGTATGCCTGGGCGCTCTCCTCATCGGGCGACGCAGCGGAAGCACAGGCGCAGGCCGAGCGGGCTGCCGAGCTGGATCCAAACGACGCGGACGCGCATCACGACCTGGCTGAGCTTCAACTGGAAAATGGGCAGCGCGATCAGGCCGCACGAACAGCCCAACGTGCGCTGGATCTTGGGCTGACTGGGCAAGCCGCAGCTGACATGCGCGCGATCCTGCGCGGAGCGCAGCCTGATACATGGCGGCCGCGTCTGCACGGGCACGCCAGCGTCACCCTAGGCTTTGATTCGAACGCGGCGCAGGGCGACGACTACCAGACCATCGCGGGCAAGTCGACACGCGGAGCGGCCAGAAATCAGACGGACCGGCTGGCCAGCGTGCGCATCTTTCGTGCGCTGCGCGAGGATCCGATCCTCGGAACGCAGGTCTATCAGCGCGCCGTGGTTGCCGACTATCAGACGGCGTTGCCGGCGCAGGCGCAGGCGGCCTTGCCGCTCGATCTGTCACTGTCGGCGCGCTACAGCTTTGTCAAGACGCCGACTGCCGATGTATCGGTTGGCTATCAGTTCGCGCAGCTATTCATGATCTTTGCGCAGTCCGCCGACAACAACCTGCTGCCAGCGGCCGAGACGTATCATCTGCAGCGGCACACGCTGTCGATCCTGGGGCAGTTTCAGCCGCGAGCGTCGATCGACATCACGGCGCGGCTCGATGGCTTCGTGACGATGAGTGGCCTTTCGCGCTTCACTCCATTTCAAGGCGGCCTGCTCGCGTCGGGGCATGGCGTCTTCAGCGAGTCCGCACGGTGGCACACGCACGCCGATGTCTCGTACCTATTGCGGCAGTCATTCGATCAGTCCAACGACGGCTATCTGAACAGCCATCGCATCCGCGCACTGCTGGGACAAGAGCTGCGCTGGCGCTTTCTGCGGCCGATGCTTTCGTATCGCTTCACGTACGACGCAAGCGGAGTTCTGCAAGTGCAGGCGCCGCTGGCCATCCTGTACGCATCCAGCGCGCTGCCCACCGATCCGCCTGTCCCGGCCAACTTGGGAACGTACACATACAACGCGCCGCTCAGCTACCACGGGCACCAGATCAGCCTTGCTACGACGTTGGATCTGCCACTTGCGATCGATGCACTGGCCGCACTGCGCTATGAGTTCATGGGGTACACGGGCCTGTACACGGCGACGTATTTCGGCAACAACGTCGGCTCGATTCCGCCGCTTTCGCCGTTTGCCTTGCCCGATACGCAGCGCTCGGATCACCGCTTCTCTGTCGATCTTGCGGCCAGCAAAGCGCTGCCGCATCACCTGCGGCTGGGCGTGGCCTATGGCTTGTTGCTCAACGTATCAAGCATCAAAAACGCGCTCGACAACCGAAACTTCGAAAAGCACAGCGTGATGCTCAGCTTGACCTATTCACGCTAGACGTCGCGTCGAGCTTCGTCGGTCCTTCCGGCGGCTGCCGGCGCCCCCGAGAAGCCAGTTCGTAGCCCGGCGCGAAAAACCAGCGGTTCCGGGCGCAGAACAAAGCCGCGTGGCCGTGGCGGCCGCGTTCCCAATCTGTCGGGATCGTGATACGTTGCTTGTGCGCATGGATACTCCGACGCGAGCAGGGGAAGAGATTGCGGGAGGGCGCTACAAGCTGGTGCGCCCCTTGGGGCGAGGCACTTTTGGCGACGTATACCTGGCCGAGAGCGCGAACCCTCAGACGACGCACGGCCAGAAAGAGGTTGTCGTCAAAATCCTGCACTCGCAGTGGGCGCAGGTGCCGGAAGTGGTCGAGCGCTTTCGCCGCGAAGCGCAGGTGACGCAGAAGATCGACCACCCACACGTCGCGAAGATCTTTGACTACGCCGAGCTTGACGACGGTGTGCCCTGCATCGTGATGGAATACCTGCCTGGCAACGCGCTGCGCGATCAACTGGACCATGCGCGTATCGGACAGCAGCCAGCGACGAAGATCCTAATCGATATCGCCGACGCTCTGGCTGCCGCGCACAAGGCTGGCGTCGTCCATCGCGACTTGAAGCCCGACAACATCCAGCTTGTCGAGAAGGACGGCACTCCCTTTTATCCTGTGGTGCTGGACTTCGGAGTCGCCAAGTTTCTAGACGCTGCCGAGAAGCTGACGATGACGGGTGCGCTGCTCGGGACGCCAATCTATATGTCGCCCGAGCAGTTCCGTGGCGAGTCCAACCTGGGCCCTCCGTCGGATATTTATGCGTTTGGCGTGCTTTCGTACGAACTGTATGCCGGGCGGCCGCCTTTCACGGGACAGACGTTTGCAGAGCTGGCTCTGGCGCACACCAACAAGCCGGCGCCGCCACTGCCCGGTGCAGACAAGGCTCTGAGCGATCTGCTGCTGCGCTGCTTGGACAAGGATCCCAACCGCCGACCGAAGGCCGAAGCTATTGCCAGCAGCCTTCGCGCCATTGCCGCCGGGCTGCCACCGGGCGATACGCTGGCCAATGAGCCCGAGATCGATCCCTTCGCAGCGACGGGAGCGGGTAGCAGCGCAGCATTGGCTGAGACCATCCGTGCCACCGTCGCGACGGTGGCCAAAACCACGCCCGTCGAGCCAGCCAAGCCACCCGCCGCGGGAACCTCGTCGCGGTCGACATTCTTTCTGGCCCTATTGGTCTTTGTTTTGACGTCGGGCTTGGGTCTCGCAGTGTATTTCTATCTGCTGTAGCTAGCCCGTGGTTCTCGTCGCTGGAGATCGTGTTTCCAGCGTCGTGGGCTAGGCGCCGCGGGCCAGCCAGGCTTCTTTGCGCAGGGCGGCATCCAGCAGAAAGAACAGCGCGAACAGGCCGTCTTCAAGCGAGCACTTGCCTGCTTCTGCATCCTGGACAGCTTGACGGAAACGCAGATAGCGCTCGACTGGAAGCCCGAGGACCAGGCCGCGCCAGGCGGGGCCTTCATCGGGTTCGCGGGTTGCTTCAGCAGCGGTCAGAGCATAGAAGATGCTCGCGGCGCGGCGGACCCCGGCGCTCCACTGGCCCGCCAGGATCTGACGCTCGACATCCTGAAGCTGTGCCCGCAGCGAGCCATGGGGCACCAGATGGCTAAACCAAATATCGCGCGCTAGACCGGGCTGCGACGTGTTTGCGGCGCTGCCATCGCTGCGTGCGCTGCGGCTCGTGGCAGTCGGATCTCGGGATAGCGCGCTTGCCGCATTCAGGACCGAGCCATCGTTGGCGCCGATGACCGGCGCTTGCCCCGGTTCCAAAATGACGCGCTGGCCTGAGTGGGCGGCCCGCCGGGGAACAGCCAGGACATCGACGGGAATGTTGGGGGCATCGCTGCGCCCGTCGCCACGGACCGGGCTGACTGGGCCGGCGGACAGCCTCACAGGACCACTGGGCACGCTCGCGACAGGCTCTGGGTCGGCGGTCGGAGCGGCAGAAAATGGCGGCGCAGCTACCGGACCAGCCTGCGAGGATGGACGATCACCCAGCCCGCCCCGCTCAGCGACTAGGCCACCCGAAAGCGGCGGCCCGCTGTGCGAGGCAGGAGGCGGCGTGCTCTCGGTCGGTGCCTCGCCAAACGCATGATCGGGCGCGTTTCCGCCCTGGTTCGTCGGCTGGTTTTCAGGTGGGTAACGTTTCTGCAGGTTGGCCATGGCGCGCTGGGCATCCTGCATCGCCAGCACGCGGCGGCTGGTGACCACATCACTTGTCGAGCTGTACTCTGGCCGTTGACTGTCGCGGGTCATCTCGGGGCGACGACGCAGCGCAGATTCGAGCGCTCGGCTGCTCAACGCCCGGAACGCGTCGAAGACCCCTTGTCCGACGTGCGCGATGGTGGCAAAGCTCGGCGCCTGCGTCAGATTCAGCCCGGATTCCAGCTCTCCCACCGATAGGGAATCGGGCAGATCGCGCTTGTTCCACGCCATCACAAACGCGATCTGATCGGGCGACACATTCAGGTCAAACAGGCAGTTGCGCAGCTCTTCAAGAGCCTGGATGTTCTCGCGCTCGCGGCCACGCTGGCTGTCGGCGATGAACAAGATCCCGTCGGCTCCGACCAAAAGAGCGCGTCGCGTCGCCTCGTTCTGCACGGCGCCTGCCGCTGTATAAATCTGAATCTGCATCGAAGAGCCGAGCAGGCGGGCCGGTGGCGGCGGATAGAAGTCGAAGAACAGCGTGCGATCGCTGCCGGTCTGCACGGTCACCAGCTGTCCGCGCACGTCGGGACGCAGCGAGCGATACAGGCCGTTCAGCATCGAGGACTTGCCGGCCGACGCCGGGCCATAGAGCACCAGCTTGAGATGCAGCTCGCGGCTCTGAGAGTAAGACGGCGCCACGATTTAGCAATCTAACATACATGGTAGTTCCCGTGTGATGGCTATTTCGCCGAGGCTGGGCGCCGTCGGCTGCGGGACTGGGCGCTCTTCGCGGCTTGCTTGGCAGACGACGTGGCTGCGCAGCGAGGGGGCGCATTGGACCGGCGCTCGACGATTCGCCGCGATGAGCAGGCTGGCCTGGATGACCGCGTGACACCCGGCTTGCCCGTGGATCCAGACCGGGCCTTTGCGCTATCTTGCCGGCGTGCCAGCGCATACCTCTTCGCCGTCTGCCAAGCGCCCACCCCTTCGCCGTCCTCGTCGAGATCCACCTGCCAATCGTCGAGTCGTGCCGCAGATCCTGCCGCAGGTCTTGCAGCGCGCCAGAGCCCTGGGCGATCGCGGGGCCGTCCTGTTTGATCTCGACTCGACGCTGCTCGACAACCGGCCCAGACAGGCTCGCATCTTGCGCGAGTTCGCCGCACAGCGAGCGATTGAGCCGCTGCTTTCCTGCGTGCCCGAGCACTTTGACGGCTGGTCGCTGAAGGTCCCGATGCGCGTCTGTGGACTGCCCGATCCAGAGGTCGATACCCTGGAGCCGCAAGCCAAGAGCTTCTGGCGCGAGCGTTTCTTTACCAGCGAGTACTGCGTCGACGACGTCGCCATGGCCGGCGCGACTGAGTATGTCGAGCAGGTGATGCAGACGGGGGCGCGGCTGATCTATTGCACCGGACGACACCCTGCCATGCGCCGGGGCACCATCGAGTGCTTTGTCCGTGAGGGCTTTCCTATCCCCGACGAGTCGCGGGTCACGCTGCTGATGAAGCCGCAGTTCGAGATGCACGATGACGAGTGGAAGCTCATCGCCCGCGACGAGATCGCGGCCATCGGTGAGCTCGTTGCGGCGTTCGACAACGAGCCGACGCACATCAACACCTACCGCGAGCAGTTTCCCCAGGCGCTGTGTGTCCACTTGCTCACCGACGAGTCGGCGCGCGGCGTGGTGGTTCACGAGAGCATTCCCTCGGTGTTCGATTTCGAGTTCGACTGCTAGCGGGCCGTACACCAGCATGGCTGGCAGAGCCTGGATAGAAAGGGGCTGCGGCTCATGACCGACGAGCGGAGTGCCGACAAGCTGCGCTGGATCGTCATTCTGGCCGCGCTGCTTTTCTTTGTGCCGGCGATCTTCATGGTGCGCGACTGCCTGCACTATCCACGGCAAGCGCAGCTTCGCTTTGCCGCCCGCGTCGTGAAAAGCGAGGGCGTCCAGCTTGCCGTCGATACGCCCTGCGAGCTATCGGCGCAGGCATACGGCAATGGGCGGCAGAGCTTCGTCGAACAGGTCGAGCTGCGCTGCGGCGGGCTTGCGTGGCAGCTGGCCGAGACCTATGGCGGCTGTGCGCCGCAGGAACAGGCGATGCCCGGCGAGACCCGCCTTCGCTATCGCTTGATCTGTCGCGCCGCCGAGCAGCTTCCCAAGCGCCACCTGCCGCAGCATCGGCCGGGATTTGTCCTCGACACACCGTCGGGCACGCTGCGCATCCAGGCCACGTCGCCGTCCCCTTCGCAGATTTCGTTTTCGATCGACGAATACAGCACGCCCGTGACAACGCCGCGCTTGGTGGACTAATTGACAATTTTTGACATGATTATTTTGATAAATAAATACGGTTAATATATTAATGTAATGATAGACCTTTAGGGCGGAGGAAAGGAACAGCTTCGCGGGCCGCAGGTGTCATAGACGCGACCCTCGGTGCGCAGAAAGGCGTCTAGCTGTGCCTTGGCCGCTTCCAGTCGTGGGATGCTGCGATGCACGGCGTTGTCGCGGTCGGGCGGCACGTTGCTGTCACCGGGACGCGGCTGCTGACCGATGTCGTACTGGACATAGGCCGACTCGCTGCTCATCAGCACCTGGCCGACGCCGAAGACTGCCTCGCTGGGCAGGCCCAGCAGCGACAGACCCATGCTGCGCACCATCGCCCGCGTCGCCAGGTTGGGCACCTGTGCATCGCCGATGCCTTCTTGATACAGCACGCGCTTGGGCAAGACGCCGGGCAAGGGATCGCGCAGGACATGCGGCGCGTACGTCGCGGGGTCGCTGGCGTCCCACAGCATCTGGCCCAGCGCGATCACGATCTGGCGATCGAGCGGATCAGGGTACGCATCGGCCAGTCGCTCGGAAAAGGTCTTGAACGAACTGCTGCGCCCGATCTGCAGCGAGAAGAACCCACCCGGCACGCACAGCGCGGCGCGCGGGATGTGCTGACTTAGGGCCAGCAAGCTCAGCCCCAGACTGCCGCCGTTCGAGATGCCGTAGTAATAGACTCGGCTCTTGTCGGCGAGGATGCGCCCCATCGAGCGAAGCTCGGGCAGTGCGTCGAGCCCGCCTGTGAAGAGCAGTCGTGCCAGATACAGAAAGTTGATCTGCGCCTGCTGCAGTCGGTCGGTCAGCAGCGCAAGCTGGTTCATATCCTGCGGCAGGCGGTCGCTGACAAAGCTCAGGTCCGAAGCGGACAGGCCGATCCAGTCGATCGCGACTTGGATCATGCATAGCTTGTTGCCAAGCTCGCGCAGAAGCGGGCTGTCTAGTTCGCTTTGTCCGCTGCCGAACAGGCTGTGCCCAAAGAGCAGAATTGGCACCGGCCCCATGGTGCGCTCGACGCAGCTCGGGATGTGAATGGTCAAGGGAAATTGACCAAATCCGCGCACGGCCGGTTCGCCATCGGGGCCGAGCAGCAGCCGACCGGCGCTGTCGTCGCTGAGGAACGAGGGCACCTGGACTCGCCCCTGAATCTTGCGCCAGATCTCGGCGCGTCCGGGCGGCTTGTCGTCGACCTTGTCGACCCAGATCGCGGGGGGGGATCCGGTCGCGCCACGGTACGCAAACGCCATGTCCCGCATGCGCACCAAGCGCCCGCTTTGGCTGCGATCGCTGGCGGTTTGGAAGTCCCAAGCTAGCTGCAGGCTGGACCGAGTCAGTCCTTGCCGTTCCAGGAAAGCAAAGAGCGACTCGTAGTGCGCTCGCAGCGTGCTGCGCAAGCTGCCGGCATCCAAGCGCCCGTCGCGTAGCGCGCGGAAACCAGCCAGTGGCGGGATGCGCTGCCCCGACTCGCTGCTGAGCCCCGAGATGGCGACGATATAGCGCGTGGCGGGGCGCAGGCGCACCTGGGGATAGACGATCAGCGCCTGCCGCTCGCCGGGACCGGCGTTGCGATCCGGCTCGGCGAGGATGGGCACGCGCTCGCCACTTTCGTATTCAAAAAGCTGCACCGGGCTTATCGGCAGCAGCGACTCGCCAGTGCGTCCGGCCGTCGGCAAGTTCGTGGCATCGATGCGCCCAGCTTGGATTGGAAAGTGGGCCAGCATCGGCGTGGCCGGGCTAAAGCCGTCGCGGCCGTTGTACGGATCAGGCGAGACGTGTACGCCCTTTGTCGTCGACGGCAGCACCGCAGTCGGGATGCGCAGTCGGGTTGCACCGCTGGCATCGGCCGCAAGATAGAACGACGAGGGAAAGGGCGTGAAACAGTCCTCGCCGGGGCCGCCGGCAAGAGGGTTGCAGCCGGTGACGAGCGGCGGTTCTTGCGACGGGGGGACGGTTTCTTCCTGTGTACACGAGCCCTGCATCGCGACACTGCCGAGGCAGGCCAGCACCCAGCGCGGCAGAAAAGAACAGGACCCGCGAAGACCAAGACGGCGCATGCGCGCAGCATACTGAAGCGCGGCGATGTTCGGTGTGCCGCGGCTTGTGTACAGTGCGGCTTCGCCGCGACCGGACGGGACGTGGTCCGCACGTCTGCGCGCTCGGAGCGATGAGCCCCACTGCTCAAAGGAGAAGCGAGATGGATCTCAACGAAGCGATGTCAGCGCTGCAGGGATTTCAGAGTGAGACGTGCAAAAAGACGTATCTGCGACACGGCGCAAAAGAGCCGCTGTTTGGCGTGCGCACCGCCGATCTGGGCACGCTGGCCAAGCGCATCAAGGTCGATCACGGCCTGGCCAAGGCCCTGATCACGACGGGCAATGCCGACGCACGGCTCTTGGGGTTTCTGATCGCCGACCCCAGCATGCTGGACGTGGCGACGGTGGAAGGCTGGCTGGGACGCGCGGTGTGGCCGATGGACACGTACTACCTGGGCCAGCTATTGGCGCGCAGCGCGATCTGGCAGGCGTGCATGGCGCGCTTTATGGCGCAGTCGGATGAATGGGTGCAGAGCGCCGGGTATTCGCTGCTGGCGCAGCGCCTGAAAGAGGAGCCCGAAAGCATCTCGGACGAGCTTGCGGCAAAGACGCTGGTCACCATCGAAAAAGGCATCCACAAGGCGAAGAACCGCGCTCGGTACAACATGAACACAGCGCTGATCGCCATCGGCACATACAAGCCGGGCCTGCGCCAAGCTGCGCTGGCTGCCGCCGAGCGCATCGGCCCCGTCGACGTCGATCACGGCGACACGGACTGCAAGACGCCGCTCGCCAGCGAGTACATCCGCAAGGCGGGGGCACACGCCGATCGCATGGCCGAGAAGAAAGCCGCGAAGAAACCGGCCGCGACGAAGAAACCGGCCGCGACGAAGAAACCGGCCGCGACGAAGAAACCGGCCGCGACGAAGACCCCGGCCGCGACGAAGAAAC
>CAZKOY010000117.1:0-4461 GCA_964554495.1 uncultured Myxococcales bacterium | reverse complement strand
CCGGCCGCGACGAAGAAACCGGCCGCGACGAAGACCCCGGCCGCGACGAAGAAACCCACCGCAGCAAAGAAGGCCTCGGCCAAGTAAATTATCAATATCAATCGGCTAATTTATATTGATAATTAAACGGCTGTAAATCCCGCGAGCTGCCAGGTGGGTAAGGTCGATAAGACGTCGTGGTGGGTCAGATCCAAGGTCAGCGGCGTCACCGAGCCCAGGCCGCTGTGGACGGCAAATGCATCGGTGCCGGGGGGATCGTCGTTGGCCTGCGGCGGGCCGCCGATCCAGTAATAGGTCACGCCGCGCGGATCGGTGCGGCTGTCGACGCGCTTGTGATAGTCGCGCTGGCCGAGGCGGGTCCACATGAAGTGGTGGCGTGGCACATCGGGGCGGACATGGGCCGCGCCGGGTAGGTTGACGTTGAGCACCGTGCCTTCGGGCAGCCGGTGACTCTGCGCGGCGCGCACCAAGGCATGCACCAGCGCTGCTGCCGGACCAAAGTCGGCGCCGGGGCCATAGCCCATCGACACGGCCATCGCTGGGATGTCGTGCAGCGCGGCTTCGACGGCGCCAGCGACGGTACCGGAATAAAAGACGTCTGAGCCGAGGTTGTAGCCATGGTTGATGCCGGACACGACCAGATCTGGCGTCGGGCAGAGCTCGAAGATGCCCAGGTACACGCAGTCGGCTGGCGTGCCGCTTACGGCGTACCAGTTGGGCGCGACGCGATCGACGCGCAGCGGATCGTGCATGGTGAAGGCGTGTCCGCTGCAGCTTCGCTCGCGGTCTGGGGCGACGACATAGACGGTCCCTAGATCGGACAGGCGCGAGGCCAAGACCGACAGGCCATCTGCCCGCACGCCATCGTCGTTGGTAAGCAGGATGTTCACCCGCGCAGCTTACTCAGCGGCTCGCCCAGGTCCAGCGTCTAGTGCGCGGCGCGGGCACTGGGAAGGGCGGGAGAAAGGATGCCTAATTAAATAATTAATGCATCTAAATAAATTGGTAATAATACATAATTCATTGATTGTTTATTTGTGAAAAAAGCGGGCGATAATTTGGTGATTAGGGGTCTTCGGGAATCGGAATGCGATAGATGTCAAAGCCGATCTGGCCGTGGACCACCTGCACGATCAGCTCGTTGCGACCGGGGACGCGCAGAAAGTCGCGGGCGCTGTCGAGAACCCAGCGGGCTTCGCGGGCATTTTCATCGATCAGGATCAGGCGGTTGTAGACGCCGCGGCCGGCTGCGTTGCTGATGGCCAGGACTCGGCCGGGGGTGACTTCCAGCCACTGTCGGACGTTCTTGGCCAAGAGCATCGGCCGCTCGCTGTCCTGCGCGGCGATGCGGGCCGACATAAGCTCGCCGCTGCTGTCGGATCGCGCGGCGTTTTCCAGCCAGCGCATGCGCGTCGGCTCCGTCTCGATGGACCACGTGGGGCGGCGGCCGCGGTTCATGAAGCGCCAGGCGCCAAGCCAGCCGTCACCGATGCCAGCGCCATAGGTAAGCGGCGGGTCCGTCGAATGAACCAAGGCACGACCAGGCCCCACCGCGAGCAGCTGGCCAATCGACCCGGCCAGTCGGCGCTGCGGTAAGAGGGTGTTGTCGAGTTCATACAGTCCGTCTTCGCGCAGGTACAAGACGGTGCCGCTGACCACGCGCAGGATGGCTGGGTTGCAGGCGGTGGCGTCGACGGTCTGCGAGTCTAGGCTGGGCAAGGACAGGCGCATCAGGCCGCGCTTGCCGCAGAAGAACAGCGAACGAGCTCGGCTGTCCTGCGTCAGATCTCGATCAAAGGTTCCCAGCGCGCGATCGACGTCGGCCGTGGTGCGATGCGCCACCAGCTGGCCTTCGCCATCTTGCGCAAAGAAGAACTCGCCGCGGGAATCGAAGAAGAAGCGTCCTTTGTCAAAGGCCTGCTTGGGATCGACCTCGGCCGGCAGCGGCAGTTCACGTCGGAAGCTGCCGTCACTGCGGTACAAAAGAAACGTGCGCTTGTCGTTCTTGGCTGGGATGTATGCGAACGCGACATCGCCGCTTGCCGCAAGCAAGAGCCCGTCACCCGGAGGCAGCTTGAACGCGCCGACCGGTGCGGCTTGGCCCGGTCGCTGGATGCGCAGACTGACCTCGGTCTTGCCGTCTTTGGGACGGGTCAGAAGGTACAGCGCGGTTCCCCCCTGCAAGATCTGGTCAGCGGTCCACGTCTCGATGGCGCCGTCGGCGATGCGGACGAGCCGCGTGGTATCGGGAAAGCTCTCGGGCGGTGGCCAGGTTTCGGGCTGAGCCTGCGGCATCACCACCCACAGATCGTCGCGGTCGGGCGTGGCGTCCACCCCTTGTATGAACGACGCGGCGCGCACTGGACCCAGCCCTTCGTTGAGCGGCCGATACAGCGACGCAGGCACGGGGTCGCCGCGCAGCACCACGTCGACGCCTGCGTCATCGAAGGTATAGGCACAGCCCAGAAGCCCCAGCGCCACAGCCGTCGCCACGTGACTCAACAGCGCAGCGATGCGGCGGAGCGCAGTTGGACGCGGCAAGCTCTGGCGCAGGCAACAGGACATCGACGGAGAGTGTAGCAACCGTATCACGCGCGCTGTGCGTCGCTGCGCATCATTGACAGGTGGGACGTCGGCGCGCGACTCTTTTGCGTGTGCATGTCTATATCATCCGCCATGGGCACGCGATCGACGAAGGACCCGGACTCAGCGACGAGAGCCGCTATCTGACGAAGAAGGGGCGCAAGACGGTTCGCGAGATCGGGCGCGTGCTGCGCGAGCTAGGTGTCGAGTTCGATGCCATCCTTACCAGCCCGCTGGTGCGGGCGGTGCAAACGGCTGAGCTGATCGCCGAGCGCACGGACTATGTCGATGTCATCGAAGCCTTGCCGGCGCTGGCTCCTGGGGTGCCGCCGCGTATCGCCGCGGCTGAGCTTGCCTCGCGCGGTGTCCATGTCGCGGTGGTCGGGCACGAGCCGGGTCTGTCGATGCTGGGGGCCTATCTGACGGGCCGGCCGGCCTTTCCTCCGCTGCGCAAGGCACAGGTGAGCGCGGTGCAGGACGGCAAGCCGCTGTGGATGATCCACCCCGATACGCTGGAAAAAGATCGCCTGCTGATCTCGTAACGCAGGTAGAGCGCGAGCCGCGCAGGTGGGCGGTGTGGCTATTCGCGGGGGGCGTGGCGCGCGGTGTCGTAGGTGCCAAAGACGCGATCCCACAGCGTCGTCGATACGCCGAAGCCGCAGTTGTGGTTGTCGAAGTGGTGACACAAGTGATGGCGACGAGCGGTGCGCAGCCAGCTTGCAAACGGCGCCAGCCACTTGGCGCGCGGCGGACGCACGTGATGCGTCGCAAAATGCGTGTAGTCATAGCCCAGGTAGCCCAGCGCAAACCCCGAGAAGGCCGCGTGGGCCACTGGGACGGGCAGCACGGCATGGAACAGCGCCACAAAGGCCACGGCCAAGGGGGCGCTGATGATGGGCACCATGACCAGGCGATAGAAGTCGTCGGGGTACTGGTGGTGAATGCCGTGTGAGTAGAAATAGACGAACTTGCTGACGGCGTTCGACGGGCTTACGTGGAATACGAAGCGATGCAGGACATACTCGGTGAATGTCCAGGTAAGGACTCCCAGAGCGCAGACCAGAACGAGCAGCGGCACGCTCAATCCCGTGCGCAGCGCCGAGTACGCCGAGTACGTGACCACCGGGCCATAGAGCAGAAGCGGCACGATGGGGTGTACGCGCGAGAAAAACTCCATGAAGCCGCTGTGGAACATGCGCGCTTCTTTGTTGCGGAAGACGGGATCTTCCTCGTCGGGCTCATGGTAGTGCGGGGCGAGCTGGCCGACGTATTTTTCGACTCCTTGCATGGGCATGTATGCAACCTCCAACGAAGCTACGGCCCATCCTGCATGAAGCTCTGCGCCGTAGTCGAAAAAATTTCACGAAGTGTTTGCGCACTGTGCGACGGTCGAGTCTTTCGATCAGCAGAGGGCAGGGGACGAAGAAGAAGGCGACCAGCGGGCCAGAGACGACCGAAGGGGAGAGCGGCAAGCGCCGCGGAAACGACGCGCTAGGCGTTCTTGTTGAGGTGGACGCTGTGCTCGGCTGGCGTCGGGTAGCCGGCCTTGGTGAACTCGTCGGCGATGGTATGGGTCATCGCGAAGTACACGGTCCAGTAGTCCTTGTCATGCGTGTAGCTGCGCACCAGAAGGACGGTGCCAGCCATGTTGAACTTGTCGATCTCGACCTGCGGAGCCGGATCCTTGAGGACCTCGGGAATCTGGGCGAGGCGGTTCTTGAGGCGGGCGATGGCGTCCTGTGGGTTTACGCCATGCGCAAGCTGGGCGCCCATGTCGACGCGGCGATAGGGATTGGCCGAGAAGTTGACGATGTTGTCCGAGAACAGCTTGTTGTTGGCGACGTAGACGCGGATGCCATCGTCGGTGTTGATGGCGGT
>CAZKOY010000116.1:8962-17294 GCA_964554495.1 uncultured Myxococcales bacterium | reverse complement strand
GTCATGGTGAGCTTGTTCCACCAGCCGTCTGAGCGGACGCGTTGGTTGATGTTGTTGGTCTCAAGCGACGAGAAATAATCGGCGATGCGCAGGTCGGTGTAGTCGGGAGCTCCAGCCTCGCTGTGGCGCGCGTCGCCTTCCGGATCGCCGTCGTCATAGATCATCGCGTCATCTTGGCGATGCCACGTGCGCTTGAGCCGCCGCAGACTGCGCGTGCCCTGCAGGTGTTCGACTAGGTTCAGGATGGGTTTTTCGCCGTCGTCGAGCGTGATGAAGTCGACGTAATCAAAGACGCGCGCGTCCTTCTGTTCACGCATGCTGGTGTTGAAGAAGCCACCGCCCATCACCACCTTGCTGGCAGGCGCAAGCTGCTTGGTGCGCCGACCGATGCGAAACGCGTAGTACAAGTTGCGCGCGAACGGCACGGTGACGCCGACCAAGTCGGGCTTGGCCAGCGCGAAGTGTTCGTCGAAGCACTCCAAAAGAAGCTCGTCGATGACATTCGGCGTTCGTTCTAGCTCGACCTGCATGCGCTCGAACGTCGTGCAGCGGTGGACAAAGTCGTCGAAGTAGCGATCGACGAGCGTGATCTGGAAATAGGGAAAGATCAGCTCGCGGATCAGCTCGGCAATGTCGTACAGAAACAGCGTGCCGACGAACTTGGCGCGATCGTGGACGGCAATGGTGTTGCCTGTGCCGTCGTACATATCGAAGCCCTTGTTCAGATCAAAGTGCTTGCCGCGCGGCAGAAAGCCGGGGTGACACAAGCGGTACGCGATGCTGTTGCTGCGCCCCTGCAGAAAACGAATGACCTCGTCAACCAGCGAGACATAGCGGGCCTGCAAGGACAGCACGCGCTGGCTATGTTCGCTTATCGCTTCGCCTTGGGGGCGCCGGCTGCGCACTTCTTCCGCCGCTGCGAAGATTCGCGTCAGCCCGCGACGGCTGAAGATCTTGAGCATCAGCTCGATGTTCAAGTCGGCCTGCCGCACGCGATATCCGCGGCGCTTGAGAAAACGCGTCAGATACGCAGCCGCCGGATAGACGTAGTTGGGAGAACAAAACGGCGGCACGATCAGAAGCGTCGAAATGTCGCGCGCAGCCTTGGGCGATGGCTCGCGGCCGGCCCCCTTCAAAAGGCGCGCGGTGGAAATGATCGGCTCGTTGGCTTCGATCCCGGCGCTCGCTCCAGCCTGGGCGCAAGCGGCGCCAACAGCCGCTTCGTCGACGGCTGCAGACGGATTCGGTGGCTGCATCCAGAAACTCCCCCTGTCTTTATGATTGTCGCACGCTGGGCCGCGGGGTTGTGCGGCACCGCGACGCGACTCTCCTCCGTCTCCGCCCGGCTCGAATCAGCAATAAAATTAATATCATATATTAATTTTATGCCGATATTACTTGGCCATCGCAGTGGGCCTTGGCGGCAGACAGCATTAGCCTGGCCGGCGGCGGCCCAGCGCTGTGTGCGTCGCAAGCGTAGAAAAGTAGCGATGGGCGATCTGCGCGATGTCGGCCAGCGTGCGCTCAGCGGCGGCGCCGTCGGGGCTGAAGGCGACCACAGCGCTGAGCACAAAGGGACGTCCCGGCACCAGCACGATGCCGGCCTCCGCGCGCAGACCATCCAAGCTGCCAGGCTTGCTGGCCAGGGGAAGCTCGTCGGGCAGACCGCGCGAAAAATAGCTGTCCTTGGGCACAGACAAGATGTGCAGCGCGTCGCGGCGCGTTGCATCAGAAAAGACACCCGGCTGCCAAAGCTGCATGAGCAGGTTGGCTAGATCGTCGGTAGTTGCGGTGTTCTCGCTGCCTTTTTGCACAGCCGCCGCGTCGAGCATTTTCCGTCGCAGCCGCGTCTGCGATAAGCCGCAGCGAGCCGAAAGAGCATTCACCGCGGACATGCCCAGGCGATCGATGAGCGCGTTCGTCGCGGTGTTGTCGCTGGTGGCGATCATGTACACGGCAAGCTCACGCAGGCTCAGTGGACGCAGCGAAGTCGCGGCGCCGCGCGGTCCGGCAAGCCCCATCAGGATCGGGCTGCCGTCGATGACATCCTGCGGTCGCACGGAAAGCGTCTCAGAGAGCGCCAGACTGCCGGCTTCGCTCTGTCGAAGAAGCTCGGCCAGAATCGTCAGCTTGATCGTGCTCGCCACGGCCACGACCACATCACCGCGCAGCGCAAAGCGCTGGCCATCCGTCAAGTCGACGAGACTGACCGCGACGACTCCCTGACTCTCGGTGGCGCGGGCTGCAATCGCCGCCGTCATTTTTTGCCACAAGCTCTGCGGCCCCGACTGCGACAGCTCGGCCCCTGTGGCTGCCGCTTTCACACCTGCTCGCGCCGACGAAGCGAACGAACTGCTCAGGATCAACAGGCAGGCGTACGCCCAGCCCACGCTGCGTATGTGTCGACGCATCGCCCTACCCCGCCACAGGCCGCGCAAGCAGTCCAAGCCCCGGTCGATCCGGCAGAACCAAGCGCCCGCGCTCGACACGAACCCCTTGATACGGGTCGTTTGCGATCAGCAGATTGCCGTCGAGATCGACATAGTCAACGAGCGCAGCCAGATGCGCCGCGGCCGTGATCGTCACCGAGCTTGAGACCATGCAGCCAAGCAGGATCTTGAGCTTGTGTACACGCGCGACATGAATCATGCGCAGCGCCGGCCAGATGCCACCGCACTTGTCGAGCTTGATCACCACGCCGTCGTACAGCGCCGCAAGCTGTGGGATCGACTCGGCGTGCAGGCAGGCTTCGTCGGCAAACAGGGGCAGCGGACTGCGGCTGCGCAGCCAGCGCTGATCGTCGGTGCGCTCGGCGGGCATCGGCTGCTCGACGAATTCCACGTCTTGCGTGGCCAGCCACTGCAAGCGTCGCAGGGCCAGATCACGATCTTTCCAGCCCTCGTTGGCATCGACGCGCAGACGCTGCTTGCTGACTGCGCGCACTGCCGACAGCGTCGCTTCGTCGCTGTCCAGGCCGACCTTGATCTTGAGGACTTGGAAGTCGGCGGCCTCTTGCACTTTTTTCTGCGTCATCTCGGGTCGGTCGATCCCGATAGACATGCTGGTCGGCGGCAGGCTGTGCGGGTCCAGGCCCAGATAGCGGTACAAAGGGACGCCCAAGCGCTGCGTTACCCAGTCGGTGAGGGCCAGATCAATGGCGGCCTTGGCGGCGAACTCGCCCGGTCGCGCCCGCAGCATGGCATCGAGCAGCGAGGCGAACTTCCAGGGGTCGCCGCGCTCGATCAACGGACGCAGGGTCTCGACGGTGGCAAGCGCTGTCTGGACCGACTCGTGATAGCGCGGAATCGGTGCCCCTTCGCCGCGACCGATCACGCCATCGCGCTGGTATTCGGCATAGCAGACATCGCGGTGCGTGCTGCTCGACATCACCGTGGTCCAGGTGTGGCGAAGCTGCAGACGCATACTACGCGCCTGCAAGCGCCCAAGCGGCGATGGCTCAGCGCTGCGATCCGGGCTTGGCACCGCCTTCGCCGACGAGGTCTGCGCCCACGCGCGACCACTGCCCAGCAACAACGTAGAAGCTGAAAGCGACTGCAACCACTGTCTTCGCGTCTGCATGCGCGAACCATAGCGAGTCTGCGCAGCACGGGAAACAGGCAGTCGCGCGACTAGCGTGTGCCCAGACCTGGCTCTGCCAACGACGAGTGTCGCAGCTCGATCGGCTCACCCGCTGCACGCAGGCGCAGGTTGAGCAGCTCGACGAAGAAGGAAAAGACCAACGCGAAGTACAGATAACCTCGCGGGATGTGCTGCCCCAGTCCGTCGGCAACCAGCGTGAAACCAATCAGCATAAGGAAGGACAGAGCCAGAACTTTCATCGTTGGGTGGCGCTGCACGAAGCGCGAGATCGCCGGAGCGAACGCCAGCATCACTACCGTTGCACAGAGCACGGCCGCGACCATCACCCAGATCTGACCGGCCATTCCGACAGCCGTGATGACCGAGTCCAGCGAGAACACCATGTCCAACAAGGCGATCTGGACCACGATCCATCGGAAAGAAGCTCTCGATTGTCCAGGCGGTGCCTCGCCGTGAGCCTCGTCTGTCGCTTCTAACTTGCCGTGTAGCTCGACGGTGCTCTTGGCCATCAGAAACAGACCGCCCACCAGCAAGATCAGGTCGCGGCCCGTCAGCCCGCTAAAGAAGCCAGGCAGCCCAAGTGGCGTGCGCAAGCGCATCACCCAAGACAGAAGGGACAGCAGGCACAGGCGCGAGCCGACCGCCAGCAGCAGACCGATCCGCTGCGCCCGTGGACGCTGTGCCGCGGGCAGCTTTGCAGCCAGGATGGAAAGAAAGATGACGTTGTCGATCCCCAACAGGATCTCAAGTGCCGTCAGCGTCAGCAGGGAACCTAACGCAGCAAGCAGCGGTGCGCCGTCCATATTGCCCACTCCTCAGTCTCTGCCCGTTTGGTGATGCAGCAGGCCCACGCACCCTGGCCTTCGATTCGCCGAGTGCTTGCCGGCGGCTATCTGCGCTCTAGCTGACGCGCCAAGGTCCGACGGGCGGCATCGCCCAGACGATCGCTGGCGGCGCTGATCGCGCTGCGAATGTCGGAATGCGTGCGCTCGACGATCAGCTCTTTGTCAGCCAAGTGCGTGCGCAGTCGGCAGCGCTCGGCGACGCCACCGCGTGGGCCATCTTCGTCGCGCAGGTACACATGCACATGCCCGATGTGGGGTTCTAGCCGTGACAGCGCGAAGTGCAGTCGGTTGTCGATCAGCCGATACAGCTCGTCCGTAAGTTCGATCCTGTGTGCGTGAACGGTAAAGCGCATGGTGGACTCCTTTCCACAGACCGATGATCCGTCCGTCACTAGGATGCCAGCAGATATGGGATATAAATTATCTATAATTTTTTTGATCTTCATTCATTTTTTCTATCCATTGTTTTCCCTTTGTGCGGCATCTACGACCCTGCTCTGCAAGCGCAACAGATGGATTCTATCCGTCGAGTCTGACAATCCAGAGAGCCCTCAAGTGGCGATCTGGTCCGCGCTGCGACCGTGCGCTGCATATTCCGTATCGACACAACTTGACGTCATCATGCTGTCTTGTGCCGATATCCGCGAGCAGCGCGTCTTTCATGCGGCGAAGGAATCCCAGCTAGGCGCCTGGGGTCAGAAGCCAATGCGGAATGCGACGTTCTTTCTGACCTTGGGCAGTGGCCACGCTTGCGCAGCCGCCCCGCAAGGTCTGCGCGCACTGATAGAATGACCGTCTCATGGTGCCTCGATTTCTGATCCTTCTGAGCCTGGCCACGCTGATCCTTGTGGGCCTTCACTATTACGTGTTCGAACGCGCGTGCCGCTATCTGGCGCTGAGTCCGACTGAGCAGAGGCTGCTCAAGTACGCGCTGTCCGCGGCCTTTTTGCTGGTGTGGACGGCGATGCCGCTGGGGCGCTTGCTGACGATGGACGGAGCCCGCCCGCTGTTCTATGCCGCATTCATCTGGCTGGGCACGCTGGTGCTGCTGTCGGTGGGCTTGCTGTTTGGCGACATCGTGCGCTGGCTGTCCATGCTGTCGCCCGTCGAGGTCGAGCGACGCGCCTGGCTGCAGCAGCTAATCGGTCGAGCCAGCTTGGGCCTAGGCGCAGCGCTGTCCGGCTATGCGCTTCTGCAAGGTCTGCGACGGGTGGCGGTCAAGCGCGTGGCGGTGCCGGTGCGCGATCTGCCGGCGGCGCTGGATGGTCTGCGCATCGTGCAGATCACCGATGTACACATCGGACCGACGCTGCGCGGGCCCTGGCTGCGGCACGTGGTCGAGACGATCAATACGCTGCGCCCCGATGTCATCGCCATCACGGGCGATCTGGTCGACGGGCCGGTGGCGGCACTCAGGCCGCACATCGCGCCGCTTGCCGACCTGAAGGCCAAGCACGGGACGTTCTTTGTCACGGGCAATCACGAATACTACGCCGGACCCAACGAGTGGATCGCAGAGCTACGTCGCCTGGGGCTGCGCGTGCTGCGCAACGAGCGCGTCACCTTGGTTCACGATGCCGCGCAGGCGCAAGACAGCCGGCTGGATATCGCCGGAGTCGACGACTTTCACAGCCACTCATTTCCCGGCCACGGCCCCGATCTGCCCCGCGCGCTGGACGGCCGCGATCGCAGCCTGCCGCTTGTGCTATTGGCCCATCAGCCGCTGGCCATCCACGAAGCGGTCGAGCATGGCGTCACGCTGCAGCTTTCGGGACACACCCACGGGGGCCAGATCTGGCCTTGGGGTTATTTCGTGCGCCTGCAGCAGCCGTTCGTCGTCGGACTGCACCGCATCAAAGAGACCTTCCTATACGTCAGCTGCGGCACCGGATACTGGGGCCCGCCGATGCGCTTGGCCGCCCCCGCCGAGATCACCGAGCTTCGCCTGCAGCGCGCGTAAGACTGGCTGCGCGCCCGCGCTCTTTCTGCCATGAACGAACGCCGCACGGATCGCAGAGTCCCGTCGGACACGGCGCCGCCCCAGGCGGAGGACGAAGCCATGATCGAGATCCCGATCGATGGCGTCTTGGACCTGCACACGTTTCAGCCCGGCGAGGTCAAAGAGCTTGTGCCCGACTACATCACGGCCTGCATCGAGCGCGGTATCTTTGAGCTGCGCATCATCCACGGCAAGGGCCGCGGCATCTTGCGAGCGCACGTGCGATCGATCTTGGCCCGCGACCCGCGCGTCGCCGAGATCCGCAACGCCGATGAGCGGGCCGGCAGCTTCGGCGCCACTCTGGTGACGCTCCTTTCTGCCGAGCACCAAGGGGATGACTGATGCAGGCCCAGAAACGCCCCGAGCTTGCGGCACGCTGGCTGACGGCGGATGGCGCCCGCCTGCGAGGACGGCTGCTCGAACGACTGCGCCAGGGCGATGATCAATGGGGACAGGTGCTAGGCGGGTTTCCATTCGCCGAAGAGATCCACTGGACCGAAGATCTGCGGGGGATTGATCTCTCGGGTGAGCAGCTTGCGCAGACCATCCTGCGCTTCGCGTGTCTTGAGGGGGCGTGCTTCGATCGATGCGATCTTTCGCACGCCGACATGCAGGCAGCCACGCTGCACAACGCGTCGTTCAAGGGGGCTCGGCTGGTTGGCACCGTTCTCGTGGGCGTGCATGCCAATGGTGCCTGCTTCGACGAGGCCGATTTGAGCCACGCGCTGCTCGATGCCAGCCAGCTCTGCGAAGCGACCTTTCGTCGCGCGCGGCTCAAGAAAACCGACCTGAGCTTGTCCAAGCTCTCCGGGGCAGACTTCCGCGGCGCCGATCTGACCGACACCCGTTTTGGTTGGGCAGCGCTCGACGGCGCCCTCTGGGACAGCCAGCGCTCTCGATAGCGGCTCCAGGGGCCCCGAGGCCACGGATCAAGGTCACGAATTTGGCGGACGCTGACCTAGCCGCGCGGCGCCGAGTTGCTGTACACAAGAGCCGGCACACGCATGCTCAATCGCAGCGACATCCATCCCTTGGCGGGCCAGGCACTCGGCTCGCGCTTGCAGTCGGAAGCGTGGCTTGTCGTCGTGGTGGGCCCGACGGCGAGTGGCAAGACCGAGCTTGCGCTGCGCATCGCCGAAGCGCTGGGTGGCGAGATCGTGGGCTGCGATGCCCTGCAGATCCGCGCCGGTCTGCCGATCTTGACGGCCAAGCCAACCGACGACGAGCAAGCGCGCGTGCCGCATCACTTGATCGGCTCCCTGCCCACAAGCCCGGCGGCGAGTGCCGCGCAGTATGTAGCGCTTGCCGACGCTGCGCTGGCCGCTCTTGCGCGCCGGAACTGCCCGGCCGTGCTGTGCGGTGGGACGGGCCTGTATCTGCGAGCGCTGTGCGAGGGGCTGTTTCCCGGACCGGCTGCCGATCCCGCGCTGCGTGCGAGCCTGCGCGCCGAAGCCGCAGCACATGGCTGGCCCATGCTGCACGCCCGGCTGGCCGAGATCGATCCGCAGGCGGCAAGCCGCATCCACCCGACGGATCCGGTGCGCATCGAGCGAGCGCTTGAGATCTATGCCCAGAGCGGCAAGACCCAGTCGCAGTGGTTCGCCGAGCACGCCGCCGAGCGAGCCTGTGGCCCGCGCTATCGCACGCTGCGCATCGCGCTGGATCCCGGACCCGATCAAGGCCGCGCGCGGATCGCCGCACGCACCGAGCAGATGTTCGCCCGCGGCCTGCTTGACGAGGTCGCGGCACAGCGGACGCACGGGCCGCTCTGCGATGCACCGCTTGGCTATGACATCGCGTGCCAGATCCTCGATGGAAGCCTGAGCCTGGATGCCGGCAAGCTGCAGCTTGTGCAGCAGACCGCGCAGTACGCCCGACGACAGCGCAC
>CAZKOY010000116.1:0-8862 GCA_964554495.1 uncultured Myxococcales bacterium | reverse complement strand
GGTGCCCGCGGAAGGGATTCACCTGTCGGCGTTGGACGACCTGATCGCCTGGGGCCCGACGCCAATCACCGCTCAGCTCGCCGCAGGTGCGCGGCGAGAAGCAGCGCGCTTGGGCAGTGTGCTCGTCGATCTGCCGTACTTCGAACGCTTTGCGCAGGCGGTCGTGAACTATCTGACCGGCCGTCCGCAGCAGGCATCGCGCTGGGGCGATACGTTCCACCATCGCCAGCCCATCGCCGTCGGAACGTGGCTGATGCAGTCCGGCTGCACGCTCGCGCAGCCAGCGCGTTCGCCCATCGAGCGCGAGCGCGGCGAGCTGATCATCGCCTTTGCCCTGGGCTATATCGCGCACGCGGCGGTCGATCGATCGCTGCACCCGCTGGTCAATGCCATGGCTGGTGCGCGCAGCCAGCGCAGCGGTCGCACCGTCGATCAAGAGCATCACGAAGTCGAGAAGTACCAGAGCATCCTGTTTCACGAAGAGCGCTTCGGCATCGACATGATGGGGCGCCGCTTTTTGTACAACTACCTCGACATCGACTTTGCGCTTCTGTGTGGGCGACGCGACGCTTCGCAGGGCGGGCCGCTGTGGCCAGCGCTTTCAGGCGCGCTTAATCACACGCATGGCGAGTCCCCCACGCTGCGCGATTTCCGTCGCTGGACGCGCAGCTTTGATGACTATTGCCTGATTTTGACGAGCCCCCTTGGCGCGACGGTCGTGCCCGATCACGAAAAGCTGTGGGTGCGGCCATGGGTCTTTGACGCCGTGTGTTTTCCGCTGCGCTATCGCTTGGCGGTACAGCAAGCGCAGCGCTGGGCCGACGCGCTTCTTGCCTGGGGACGAGACGGCAGCTTCGACGAGTCGGCGCAGCGAGCGCTGGCGGCGATCATTCCCGAGGGCAGCATCGATCCCAGCCCGCAATCCAGCCCGACCTCAGCGGCTGGCGACACGTAACACGCGTCTTTGCCGCAGCCGGCGCGAGGATTGTGATACCAAGTTCCCCACGCTGGATGTCGTTTTCCTCGCCACACCTCACCGAACCAAGCGGGCAGTCGCCCGAGGTCCAAGACGCCTCGACGGCGGATGCAGATCGCGAGGGCTCTGCGCTGACCCCGACCGGCCGTACAGGATCGGCGCTGGGCGAGGCGACCCAGACACGCTTTTCGCTGCCGACGCTGGACAGCCTGCCTGAGCTGCCGACGTGGGCGACCAGCGATCCCTCGATGGTGCGCATCGATGGCTCGGTGCGGCGCGTGATCTATAGCGCGCCCGACGGCGAGTTTTCGGTTCTTGAGGTCGATGTCAGCGATGAGTCCGGCGCCGTGGCGCGTCCGTCCTTGGCCGTTCGACCGCCGATCACGGTCGTCGGTGCGCTGGCTGGGTTGCAGCTTGGCGAGACGGTGCGTGTGGTCGGTCGTTGGGAACATCACAGCCAGCATGGTCGACAGCTACGCGCCGAGCTGACCCTGCCCATCGGGCCACAGACGCTGTATGGCATCGAGCGCTACCTGACGACGCTGTCCGGCCTGGGACCTGAGCTAGCGCATCGCATCGTCTCGCGCTTTGGCTTGGATGCGCTGACGTATCTGGAAAACGAGACCTATCGCATCGCCGGCATCAAAGGGGTTGGCAAGCGCCGCGCCCAGCGAGCCTTTGCCGATGCTCGCGCCCGTCGAGAAGAGCGCGAGGTCATGATCTTTCTGCAGGGCCTGGGCATCTCGGCAGCGTATGCCTCGCGCATTCGCAAGGTGTACGGCGCCGCGGCAGTGCGACGGGTCAAAGAGAACCCGTACGGTCTGGCACGCGACGTCAGCGGCATCGGCTTTGCCATTTCCGATCGCATCGCCCGCGCGCTGGGCATTTCCCTAACGTCACCGCTGCGTATCGAGGCTGCGCTGCGTCACGTCTTGGACCAGGCGACCGATTCCGGGCACTGTTACCTGCCGCGAGAAGAGCTGCACCGACGCGTGCTGCAGCTTCTCAGCAGCGAGCCCTTGGTCGATGCGCAGGCTCCCGCCGGGTGGCCGGAAGAGCCGCTTTCTGACGCCGAGCAGAACCTAATCGGTCGCGGCGAGATCATCCTCGATGGCAGCCCCGAGCAGCCCTGCCTGTACAGCGCCGCCATGCACCGCGCCGAGCAGGGCTTGGCCCGCGCCATCGTCGAGGCCTTGACTGCGCAGCGCCACCGCGTGCCGCCGCTGCAGCTTGATGCGCTGCCCTTTGTTCTGGCCCCGGCTCAGCGGGCCGCACTCGAACAAGTCACGCACCATCCGTTCTGCGTCATCACCGGGGGACCGGGCACGGGCAAGACCACGATCATTCGCGCGCTGGTGCAGACGTTTCGCCGCGTCGGCATGGACGTGCGACTGGTGGCGCCAACCGGGCGCGCGGCCAAGCGCCTCAGCGAAGCCACAGGACATGCGGCCTCGACGGTGCATCGCCTGTTAGAGCTGCGCCCAGGCCAAGATCCTGCGACCGCCGATCCGCGCAAGGGCCGCGAGATCCAAGGAGATCTAATTGTCTGCGACGAAGCCTCGATGCTGGATCTGCCACTTTCGCTGGCCTTGTTCCGTGCCCTGCCACCGAGCGCGACGTTCGTCCTAGTCGGGGATGCCGATCAGCTGCCGTCGGTGGGTCCGGGTCGCGTGCTGGCCGATCTGATCGCGAGTCGCTGCGTGCCGGTGACGCGCCTTTCGCACATCTTTCGCCAAGCCGAAGGCTCGGGCATCGTCGAAAACGCCCACCGCATCCTGGCTGGTCAGCTGCCGACGCTGTCTTCTTCAGGCAGCGGCAGCGCAGCCGCGGGCGAAGACAGCTTGAGCGACTTTTACTTCATCGCCGCGCCCGATCCGCAGCAAGCGCAAGAGCGCGTGCTGCGCTTGGTCTGCGAGCGCATCCCGCAGCGCTTTGGCTTTGATCCGCGCAGCGAGATCCAAGTGCTGACGCCGATGCACCGCGGCGAAGTCGGAACCGAAGAGCTGAACCGCGCCCTGCAGCGCGCCCTGCAGCCCGCCTTGCAAGCGGCCATCGCCGCGGAAAAGACGCTGGCCCGCGCCGGTCGTCACTTCATGCTGGGCGATAAGGTCATGCAGGTGAAAAACGATCGCGAGCGCGACGTGTGGAATGGCGACGTTGGCTTTATTACCGCGCTCGATGCTGAAGAAGGTCAGCTGTGCGTGCGCTTCGATGACGAACGAGAAGTGCTGTACGAAGAAGAAGCGCTCGATCAGCTTGAACACGCCTATGCCCTGTCGGTACACAAGAGCCAAGGCAGCGAGTACAAGGCGGTGGTGGTGCCGCTTGTGATGCAGCACTATCCGCTGCTGCGACGCAACCTTTTGTACACCGCGGTGACGCGCGGCAAGAAGCTGGTGGTGATGGTCGGCGATCCGCGTGCGCTGCGCCGCGCCGTAACCGAGAGCGGCGACCTCAATCGCTACACCCGTTTGGCCAGTCGACTTCAGGATATACTCGCGCCGTGACGCGCCGAGCTTCGCACCTTCGTCGCTTCGTGGCCGCCCACACCGCACAGGTGCTGGGCAGCGGCTTGCTGGTCATGGCTTTGGGGCTTCTGCTGTGGGCGTGCCTGCAGCCGCCGATCTCGCTGAGCGATCCCACAGCCAATACCGCAGGAGACGGCAGCGCCACGGCCAGCGACGGCGGAAGCAGCGCCATCGTCGGGCTGTTTACCGTCAGCGGCTGCAGTGAGCTGAGCTTTCCGCCGAGCGGTCCACGCTGCGTTAGCTCTGCTCCGGCCGCGCTGCGCTTGGTGCTGTTGGCCGTGGGCGCCACCATGCATCGCTTTCAAGTCGTGCGCATCAGCGAGGGCATGGCGACCGACGGGGGGCTGCCCGATGGCGGCGCGGTCGATGCTGGACAGGACTCGATCTTGGATGAAGCCAGCAGTCGAGCCGAGTCGCCAGCCTTTACCTTGAGCCAGCCGGGCTCGTATCAAGTCACGCTGGGCGTTGCCGGCCCCGGTGGCACAGACACTTCGGTGGGCGTGATTGTCGTTCTGCCTGTTCCGCTGGGCTCGCCCTGCAGCGACAGCGCGCAGTGCCAAAGCCCGACGGGCTGCTTCTGCGATCGCGGATCAAGCTGCAGCGGAGCGCTGAGTCATGGCCTGTGCAGTCAAGGCTGCGACGGCGTCGCCTGCCCCAGCGGCAGCGCCTGCATCGACCTGTCGCGCAGCACCGGCAGCCCCGATGCGGGAACATCCGATGCGTGGCGGCGACCGCTGTGCGTACCGTCCTGCGGCGGCGATGCTGGCTGTCGCAGTGACTTTTTGTGCCGCGAGCTACCGGTGTTAAAGCCCGGCGAAAAAGCCGGCGGAGCCTTCACGTTTGGCAGCGCCTGCTTTGCCGAGCAGCCTGCCGACGTTGGCGCTAGCTGCAACCATCCCGATGGGGCGCAGAACGCGCAGGCCTGCGCCCTGGGCATCTGCTTGGACCTGGGGCTGCGCGGTCTGTGCAGTGCGACATGCACGGTGGCCAGCGACTGTCCCAGCACTGCTGCCTGCGCCGCGTTCACTGGAACGACTGCCCCTGCCCCTCCGTCACCTCGCTGTGTGGCGCGCTGCGATGCCATGCATCCCTGCAGCGATCCGCTCTTGGCCTGCCAAGCCGCCAACGCGACCGGAAGCCTGGGATTCTCGCTGCCCGGCGCCGCCATGGGCACGACCGTCTGCACGCCCAAGCGCTGCAGCGGCCCGGCAGACTGCCCCGGCGGATCCTGCGTCGCGCGCGGTGCTGCATCCTTCTGTTCGCGCTAAGCCGCTCGAAGCTTGTTGACGTAACGGGTAACTAACACTGAAATGAAAGATAAATCATTTGTGCAGATATCAAACAACACATCGATAAATGACAAAATTACATTTTATATTATTTTGGATCATTAATTGATTGTTCCAACACCCTTTTCCTAGCCCGAAGCGCCGCAGCGGACGCGGATGCGGCACAGCGGTGGATCGTCGGTGATGTCGCAGGACAGCACGCGGTGTCCGTCTTCGCGCAGGGCGCGCGGCACATTGCGAAACGCAGGCGCTGAGTCCAGCCAGATCTCAAGCTCTGCCCCGTCGGCAAGCTCTTCCAGCGCTAGCTTGCTGCGCACAAAGGTATAAGGACAGACTTCGCCCCGCAGATCGAGGATGCCCGGCGACGCCGTCGAAAGCGGTGCGCTCGGCGCTTTAGGATCGGGGGACAAGCGGGCGGAATCCGGCATCGGGGCTCCCTGTGTGTGTCGGCTCGTGACCGACTGGGGATAGCACGATTTCTGGGCAGCGCGGCGCAGCGTGTCGATCGCGGCACCAGCCCGCCCAAGACGATTTATCGTGGGCGCATGCACTGCGATGGCCCCTGGCTCAAAGACAAACTCGGACGCACGCTGCTCTTGCGCGGCGTCAACCTGGGCGGTAGCTCCAAGGTGCCGCGCCGCCCCGACGGATCGACGCACATTCCGCAGGATCTGCGGCAGCACCGCGACGTGTCGTTTGTCGGTCGGCCGTTTCCGATCGAAGAAGCCGACGAACACTTCCGCCGCCTGGCTGCGTGGGGTCTGTCGTTCCTGCGCTTCGTCATCACGTGGGAAGCGATCGAGCACGCAGGCCCTGGCCTGTACGACCAGGAATACCTGGACTATCTGGACGCCATCGTCGGCAAGGCCGCGGACCATGGGCTGTCGGTCTATATCGATCCGCACCAAGACGTGTGGAGCCGTTTTAGCGGCGGGGACGGCGCGCCGGGCTGGACCTTGGAAGCAGTCGGCTTCGACATCGGTGCCCTGCACGAAACCGGGGCAGCCTTTGTCCATCAAGCCCACGGCGGCACGCTGAACGGACTGATCTGGCCAAGCAACGCCACCAAGCTTGCGGCCGGCAGCATGTTCGCGCTGTTTTTCGCGGGCGATGACTTCGCGCCCGGCCTGCGCCTCGATGGAGAAGGCATCCAGAGCGCGCTGCAGCGTCGCTACATCGCGGCGCTGTGCCAGGTTGCGGCGCGGCTTGCTCAGCGCTCGAACGTCGTCGGCTATGGCAGCATGAACGAGCCCATGCCGGGCTTTCTGGGCTTGCCGCTTGCCGAGGTGCCAACTGGCATGATCAAAAAGGGCGCCTGTCCGACGCCGTATCAGGCCATGCTGGCCGGCGCTGGTTATCCGCAGACCGTCGAAGAGTGGGAGATGTCGCCCGCATTCATCGGCCAAGTGGGGCACACCACGCTCAACCCGCAGGGCAAGAGCGCCTGGCGTCGCCCCGAGGACGATGTGTGGAGAAACCACGGCGTGTGGACGGACGAAGGTCACGGCCCGCGCCTGCTGCGCCCGGATTATTTTCTGCACCGTCCGGGTCAGCCGAGCCAGGCCATATCCTTCGAGCGCGACTATCTAAAGCCGCTGTGCGTGCGCGTCATCCAGGCGCTGCGCCGCATCGCTCCTCGCTGCTTGCTGTTCTTTGAGGGACCACCGATTCCCGTCGGAACACCGCCGCCCTGGGACGCCGGTTCGCAGCCTGCTGAAGCAGCCGCAGCAAGCGCGGAGCCCGCGCCTTGTCGCGACCCCGATCAGGTCGTGCATGCGCCGCACTGGTACGACGGGCTGACGCTGTTCACCAAGCACTTCGCACGCGACCTGTCGCTGGATCTGACCTGCATGCGCCCCGTGCTGGGAGCCGAGGCTGTGCGCGAGTCCTACGCCAGTCAGCTTGCATACCTGCGAGCGCAGCACCCCAACCTGCCGATGCTGCTTGGCGAGTTCGGACTGAACTTTGATCTCGACGGCGGCGCCGCGTACCGCAGCGGCGATTATCGCGATCAGATTGACGCGATCGATGGCTATTACGCCGCGGTCGAGGCAACCCGCATTAGCTGCACGCAGTGGAACTACACGTCGGACAACAGTCACGAGTGGGGCGACAACTGGAACGCCGAAGATCTGTCGATCTTCAGCCCGGACGATCGACGCTTCCGCGGATCCAGCGACATCCATGCCGGCGGCCGCGCGCTCGCCGCGATCGTGCGCCCGTATCCGCGCGCCACAGCCGGTGAGCCGCTGCGCCTCGCATACGATCTGCAAACGCGCAGCTTTTCGTTCGAGCTTCGCTGTGACCCGCGCATCCAAGCGGCCAGCGAGATCTTCGTGCCGCACCTGCCGTATGGCGACGGCGATGGCTTCCGCGTGCAGGCTCCCCTGGGCGATGTCGTGATCGAGCGGCACGCCGAGCACAGCATCGTGTCGTATCGACCGCATCCCGGCAGCGATGGCGCGCTGCATACCCTGCGCATCGTCCCGCGCAGCGACCCAGGTGGGGAGCCCGCTGAAGGAATCGGCCAATGACCCCAAATAACTATATATGTTAATTACATTATCGTTATATATTAATTATATCCTGGTATGACAGGCCAGCGCGATCGGCTCGCTCACAGACGGACTCAGACGGCGGCAGCGCACCCAGGATGTGCTGCGCTGGCGCTTTCCATGTGTCTTTGGAGCGGTACCTTGCCTGGGCCTGCCCATGGCGCCGCGGATGCTGGTTCCGCGACGATGTCAGATTCACAAGCCGATCCGCGCGGACGCGGCCCCACCCGAATTGGCGCCTGCGACGCCACAGCGAAAGCGAGCAGTCGCCTGCAATTTTCTTTGGCCCACTTCAACGATCTGCATGCGCGCTACAGCGATCGCCTGCTTGGGCACAGCCGCTATGCCTATCTTGCGGGCCTTCTCGCTCAGCTGAAGGCACAGCGACCGCAGACCCTCATCCTCGACGCGGGGGATGACTATGAAAAGGGCGCCATCGCCGATCTGCGCTCGCAGGGCGAAGCGACGCGACGCGTGCTTGCGGCGCTGCCCATCGATGTTCGCAGCATCGGCAATCACGACTTCGCGTACGGCGAAGCCGCGCTCTTGCGCGACGTGCAGAACAGCCGCCACCCGGTGCTGGCCGCGAACCTGCGCCACCTGCAGCGCAGCGATGACGATCAGCCCTTTCTGCCCGCCGTGCGCCTGGATGTCGGCTGCCTGCGCGTGGCGGTCATCGGCCTGGTGACACAGGGCTATGGCGCTGAGGATCGCCGCGCACCCGATGCCTATGTCCCGACCTTCGTCCACGACGATCGCTATGTCGACATCCTGCGGCGACACGCCCAGCGACTGCGTCCAGACGTCGATGTGCTGATTGCGCTCACGCACGTCGGACACCGCGAAGACGTGCGACTTGCCGAGCAGGTGGACGAGGTCGACATCATCGTGGGCGCACACACCAAGGATCTGCTGCGCAAGCCGCTGGTCTTTTCGCACGGCGCTGCACGGCAGACCTGGGTGCTGCGCGCCGGGCACGATGCAACGTCGCTGGGCCTGGGCGATGTGCGATTCGATCCCGCGACGAAGTCCGTCCATATCGAGGGCTATAAGATCGTCGCGATCAACGAGACGCTGCCGGTCCTGCCCGCGCTGACCGCGCTGGTTGTGGCGGAAGAACACCGCGTCGCCCCCGATACCCACGTGCCGCTGGTCCGCGTGAGCACGCCCATCCCGCGGCGCCGGATGCCGGCGCTGATCTTTGCCGCGGCGCAAGCGCAGTGGCAGGTCGATGCGCTGATCGTGGGCCGCGACGTCTTTTTCGCTGGCTTGCCGGCGGGCCGCTTGACGCTGCAGCAGCTTTACGAGCCGGTGCGGGTGCAGCGCCAGCCCAGCGGTACGCCAGGCCTGTCGTCGCTGTGGCAGCTTTCACTGAGCGGCGCAGAGCTCATGCATCTGCAAAAGCAGGCGCGGCCTGATGCGGACTACGCGGTCTTTCTGCCGAGCCCACCGCTCGATCCGCAGCGCTCGTACCGCTTGGCCATCGAAAAGCGGCTGCTTCTGCACCCCGATCG
>CAZKOY010000115.1:0-17430 GCA_964554495.1 uncultured Myxococcales bacterium | reverse complement strand
ATTCATCGAGCGCAACTTCGTACTTGCGATCGCGGAAAGCCTGCTCTCCCGCCTCAAAATGGCGACGGGCTAGCGCCAGCTTTTCTGGAGGCAGACTGACCGCGGGCGCATCAGGACCAGCCGGTGAAGGGGCCGCAGAAGGCGTCGCAGAAGGGCTTGCAGAAGGCGCCGCAGAAGGGCTTGCAGAAGGCGCCGCAGAAGGGCTCGCAGAAGGCGTCGCACCTGTCGCGTTTTCTGGCGCAACCGCAGAGGACGCAGAGGGGCTGCTGGCTGCCGCCGCGCCGGGCCCAGCAGGGGCACCGGGTGTGCTGGCGCTCGAATCTGCTGCCGGCGCAGCCGCGGGGCTCGCTGACGCAGATGGATCAGCCGGACCAGCCGCCGCCGTGGACGGTGTACCGGGAACAGCAGCGGGCGCTGGCGCCGCGGGTTTCGGCGCCGCCGAGCCAGGCTTGGATGCAGCCGGGCCGGGCTTGGCCACCGCAGGCTTGGGCTTGGTCATCGTGGGTTTGGGCTTGGCCGAAGCTGCAGTCGGTGTCGCGCTGCGTGCAGTGGACGCGAACAGCAGCAACAGAAGCACGATCGACCCAGCGCGTACGTGTGCATTCGCTGCTCGGTGCAGACACGGGACAGCAGCACGAGACAACAGGACAAGCGATCGAGGGGTTCTTGCGGTCATTGCTAGTTCTTGGCAAGCGAGCCAAATCCACAGCACTGCAACCGCAAGGCCAAGCCGCGCGAATCTCGGGCAATTGACGCACTACTCGACGGAAACAATTCATTTTTCTAACACCGCAGCGGTCGCGCATCGCTGAAATCTGGGCCTTCTGTGTCCCGTTTGGTACGCGCTTTGCGCAGGACCGTACAGGGGCTCGGACGACTCAGAGCATGCCGATGTACGCCAGCAAGCCGATCGAAATGCTCGGCTTTACGTACTGAAAAAATGGCTCACTCGACTGGTTAAAAAGGACACTGCCACCGACGAAGGCCGATAACCAAGACACCATCGAGATCTGCAGGTTGATGTCTTGATAGATCGCGTAGTCAACGCGACCGCTGTCAAACAAGCGATGCAGCAACGTGCTGGTCAACGACAGCTCAACGCGCGTGTGCAGACGAGCGCGCAGCCATAACAATGGCCCGTGAACCCAGGCGCGGAAATCCTGCGTCATGTCTGCATCGGGACTCTGCGTCTGCTCACGCAGCCCTTGATAGCCGATACCAAAGCTGACTGGCTGCGGCGAAAGCCCGAAGCCCAGCTCTAGCTGTGCGGTCTGCGACAGTCCGCTTAGCGCCGCAAAGTCAACCTTTCGGTAGTCGCGATAGCGCGCTTCGTACGTTCCAGAAAGTCCCCACTGTGTGCGCAGTCTCCGTCGGTACTGAACACGCGCCGTGCCGTCGAGATACATAAAGCTGGAACCCAGCACAGCCAAGCTCAGCGCACCCGACAGGCGCAGACGATTTGTCGCGCTGAGGTGACTGAACTGCAGCCAAGTCGAGTTCAAGAGCAGGTTGAAATCCGTGAGCTGTAGCTGCTGTCGATACGACAGCGTGTTGCCAAAAAGCAGACCCGATCGCAGGGGTCGCACGCCCACGCTGGCCAGGAACAGCACGTCTCCGTCCATGCTGGCTTGCGGGTCGCGCTGCCAAGCAGGAAGGCTTGGCCCGTCGAGATAAAGAGGAGAGAGCGGTACGTTGCCATCGAACTCAGGCGACACCAGAAGCGACAGATGCAGCCGATGCGGGCGGTTCTGACGCAGCAGGCGCTCGGCCGACTCACGCAATGCCAGAGAACCTGCCGCGTTGCTCAGCTCACGACGGGCTTGGTCGCTGGCCCCCTGCTCAGCGTAGACCTGGGCCAAAAAGATCGCCGCTTGGCCGCGCGTCTCGCTGTCGCTGGACTCGGCCGCTTGCTGCAGCTCAAGCTCTGCGGCGTCGAGCTTTTCCAAGCGGTAGGCGCAGATGCCCAGCAGAAGTAGCGTGTCGAAAAAGCGAGGATCGCTGCGTCGAAGTTGAGCACGCGCCTGCAACAACGCAGCGCGAGCGGCGGCATAGTCCCGCTGCTTGAGCAATGTCAGAGCCTGCCGAAGCTGCCCATCCACGTCGATGTCTGCGGCGTGACGCGCGGGCGGTCCATCTGACGCAGCGGAGGCCTGATCTGCCGGGTGCTGACTTGGCGCGCTGACCGGCAGTGCAGACACTGGCACATCCCCTGCATCACTGCTTGGCGATGCAGCGCGGGCCGGCAGCACAAGCGACAGACTCGACACGCCGAAGACCACATATGCTCCCCAGCTTGCAAGCCATCGGCCCAGGGGACGCATGTACCAAATGGTACAAGCCAGCGGCCGCGAGTCTGAAATATAATGAGGTCAGGTTTTCATGTCCTATGTGTGGCAAACACGCCTTGGGCTGACTTTCGCGCTGCTGGTTCTAGGGCTGCGTGGGTCGGCTGCGGCCGATGAGCCATCCGGGCCGCTTGCCGCCATGCGCGAAGCCGCCGAAGCGCTGGCCGAGCTAGACCCCGCCACTCCCGCGGTTGGTGATGCCCTGCGACTGCACAAGAGCACACCAAAGGCTGCACATGGCGAAGGAGCAAGTTCGGCAGCCAGCGCGGAGGCTCTGCGTGCTGCGCTGCGAGCGGCGGCGCGCGAGGAAGTGGCGCGTGATCTGGCAGCAAGCAATCCGGCGGGCCACGGTGCCGGTATCGCAGCGGCCCGCGGCAAGGAAGGCAGCAGAGCAGGCGCCGACAAAGAAGCGCGTGAGCAGGCGCGTGGCGCCGCCATCCAAGCGCAGTCAGCCAAGGCCGTGGGTGTTCACCGCAACGTAGAGCTGCAGCGCGGCCTCGGAAATGGCAACAGCAACGGCAACGGCCGCTCGGCCCTAAATGCTGGGACGGGGCCCAGCAAGTAGCAACCTCGCATGCAGAGCGGGCATATCTTTTCCTCACTCTCTGTGCTGTGTTGGGCGCTCTGCGCCGGGCCAGCGCATGCGCAGAGCGTGCGGTCAGAGCCCGCGCCCGCCGTCGCGCCATCACCGCCTGCGCCATCGTCGGCCGAACACAGCAAGCCCGTCGATTCGACGATTCAACTGCAGCTCTTGGAAGGCGTGCGTCTGTTCCGCGCCGAGCGCTATGAAGATGCGCTGCGTGTCTTCCAACAGGTAAACACCGATGAGAAATCCACCGACATCGGTCTTTATCTGGGTATGGTCCTGCACAAGTTGGGGCGCCACAGTGCGGCTCTTATCGCCTTTCGCAGTACGCAGCGCAGTGGACTGCGCGAACCGGTCGCTGATTACTATGCCGCTGTCAGCTGTTATCGCTTGGGCATGAACACGCGAGCGCGTCGGGGGTTCGCATCCCTTGCCACCGCAGCCAGTGGACCTGCGCCCGGTGTCCCCCCGCTGGGACCGCGCTTGCAACAAGGGGCGCGCAACTTTCTTTCTGCCCTGCAGTCGAGTGCAGCAGACATGACCAGCGATGGCGGCAGTTCCTCGATTCACCTGCAGTACGAGCGGGCCCGACAAGCCGCCGAGCGCCTGCTCGCCAGCGATGATGCAGAAGGTGCTCTGGAGTGGATCGATGAAGCGGGACAGATCCTGGAAGAAAGCCCCGACCCGCGCGAGCGAGCGGAACACAGCGATGAGCTGCGCGGCCTTCTAAATCGACTGCGCAGCAAGCCGGGATCGCAGGTGCGCACGGTCGATGTGCAGGCCCTTGAGCAGCGCTTTGCCCACTAAAGCGGAGCCTTGTGAATGAGACCGCGGGCAGCAGCCTGGTTGCTTCTGTCGGTGGTTGCCTTCTTGGTGATCAGCGCCGGGATCAGCCTGCGGCTTTTGCACGTTGGCCTGCAGGCGGTCAACGCAACGACTGAAGGCCGCCTGCGAGCCATCGGACAGACCGCCGTGCAAGCGGTGGCGCGCGGGGCAGGTGCGGATTTCCTTTCGGGGATCAGCCGCGAAAACGAGCTAGAGGCAGCGTACCTTCTCGATGGGGCGCTGCGTCCTGTGGGGGATCTCGGTGGCCTGTCGATTAGCTTGCTGCGCATCGATCCCGATCGGGCACAGCGCGCACTGCAAGGCCAGGCCTCGGTGGGACCAGCCTATGGTCTGGAGGATGTCGAGCGTTCGAGCGATGGCGCAGTGGTGCTAGCCGGCTACTTTCCAGTACCAGGATCCGCGCGCCGTGTACTGGTCTTGGAAGCAGGCAGTGCGTTTGCAGCGCTGCCAACGCGGCTGCGAGCTAGCGCCTATTCATCGGCCGCGGCTGCTGTGGCCTTGGCTGCGCTGTGCGTCGTGCTGGTCGTCCTCGGGCTGCGAGCGGCCCGACGCCAAGAAGCCTTGCGCACGGAAGCAGCGCGTGGGCAAGCGGTGCGCGAGATGGCGGCCATGGTCGCGCATGAGCTGCGCAATCCACTGGGAACCATCCGGGCTGGCGCCGAGCTTCTGGCTGAGCAAGCCGCCGACCCCACGCTGATTCACGACATCCTCGATGAAGTGCGCCGCCTGAATGAGCTGACCACACAGTTTCTGAACTTCGCCAAAGAGACGCCGCTTTCCGTCGCAGAGCTGGATCTTCGCGAGCTGAGCTCTGAAGTCTGCACGCACATGGCAAGGCAACAAGCCAATGCCGAGACGCTGCACATTGAGTGCGTCGGAGATCAGTCGGTGCGTTTGTATGGTGACCGCGATCGGCTGCGGCAAGTGCTGTTGAACCTGACTCAGAATGCCGTGCAAGCCATGGATGGCCGCGGCGAGCTGCGCATCTCGACGCGCGGCTTGCCGGACGGCGGTGGTGAGCTGCGCGTCGCCGACAGCGGGCCAGGCATCCGAGGAGAACAGCTACGCGCTTTGTTCATGCCTTTTCGCACCACCAAACCCACCGGTACCGGCCTGGGCTTGGTGGTGTGTCGCCGCATTATCGAACAGCACGGCGGCAGCATCGGTGTTGCCACGCCGGCCGTCGCAGAGTCCGCCGCTGAAAAGCAGCTATCGGGGGCCTGTTTCGTCATTCGCTTGCCCGCGCGGCCCCCAACCTCGACGAGCCAGGCCGTGTCGTCTGCCTAACGTCTCTTCTTGCCTTGTGAGCAACCATGGGAAACATCCTGCTCTGTGATGATGAACCCAAGCTAAGCCGCATGCTGGGCACGGCCCTCACCGCAGCTGGTTACGCCGTGCAGCGGGTGGCCACCGGCCACGAGGCGATCAAGCGTGCGCAGAGCGATGCCCCCGATGTCGTGGTCACAGATCTGCGGCTTCCTGACATGGACGGCATCGAGGTTCTCAAGCGCGTGCGCGATGCCGCGAACCCACCCGATGTGATCGTCATCACCGCGTACGCATCGACGGAAACCGCCGTCGAAGCCATGCGCCTGGGGGCCCACGACTACCTAATCAAACCCTTTTCGATTGATGAGCTGCGCATCAAGCTCGCGCGCTTGCTGAGCCGCCGTGCGCTGCAAGAACAAAACGGTCAGCTGCAAGCGCAGCTCAGCATGATCCATCGCGCCGAGAGCCTGATTGGCACGTCGGCTCGCATGCGCGAAGTATTCGAACAGCTCAGTCAGGTTTCGACGACCGATGCCACGGTGCTTCTGCTGGGCGAAAGCGGCACGGGCAAGACGCTCTTGGCACGCGCCCTTCATCACCAGTCGCGCCGTCACAGCGGCCCGCTGTGCGAAGTCCACTGCGCCGCACTGCCCGAGACCTTGCTTGAAAGCGAGCTATTTGGTCATGAGCGCGGTGCCTTCACGGGCGCAATCGAGCAGCGCACCGGCCATGTCGAGCGCGCCGATCGCGGCACGCTTTTCCTCGACGAAATCGGCGAGCTTCCCGCGTCGATTCAAGTGAAGCTGCTGCGTTTTCTGCAAGACCGCCGCTTCTTTCGCGTCGGCGGTACCCAGGTTCGCTCGGTCGATGTGCGCTTCGTCTGCGCCAGCAATCGCGACCTTGCGCAGGCGGTGCGCGACCGCAGCTTGCGCGAAGATTTCTATTACCGCATCAACGTCTTTCCCATCGTCGTGCCCCCCCTGCGTGAGCGCAGCGATGACATTCCCGCGCTGGTAAACAGCTTTGTGCAGCGTCGGCACCGCGGGGCTCAGGTGGCACTGGATGCCATGGAACTTCTGCAGCGCTATCCCTGGCCGGGCAATGTGCGCGAGCTAGAAAATGTCCTAGAGCGCGCCCTGATCTTGGCGGGGGGCGGAGGCTTCGTGGGCCCAGACAGCTGTCCCGAGCGCAGTCCCGTGACGATTCGACTTTCGCATCTGCCACGGGCACTCAGCGAACACGCGCGCCCGATCTTGCCGAGCAACCTGTTTCAGCCCGGCTTTTCCATCGACAACCTAGAGCGTGAGCTGATCCACGAAGCCCTGGCCCGCGCCTCGGGAAACAAGACCGAGGCCGCCAAGCTCTTGGGCATCACGCGCCGCCGCCTCTACTCACGACTCAAGAGCATGGAGAGCGATGCGCCAGGCGAAGAAGAGCCCGCCGGAACGCCTGGCCGCGATGCGGTCTGAGTAGACCGTACCGTTTGGTACGCGGACCAGTACCAAACGGTACAGGTGACACGAAAGAAGCACGCCTTTAGCAAGCGCGATCCAAGCGCATTTGCACACTTAGCTCGACTGGCCTTGGTCTTGCTGCAGTTCCTTGCTTCATGACGAACCACACCAGCAAGACCCAACACCTGTTTCGCATTCTCTGTCTGTGTACTGTCTTTCTATTCCTTCGCTGCGGCGGCTGCGATGGCACAACGACCGGCGGCGACCCGCCCATCGACGGCGATATGTCCGTCGGCATGTGCCTGGCGGATAGCACAAGCTGCGTCAATCACACCGACTGCTGCAGCGGCACCTGCGATCCGAGCACCAATACCTGTTCGACGGTCATGATGTCCTGTCTGAACTTCGGCCAGGCCTGCACCGACAACGGCGCCTGCTGCTCGGGCATCTGCGATCCAAACAGCAAGACCTGTGGTCAGGCGTGCTTGCCGCAGGCGGCCACCTGTTCGGTGAATGCCGACTGCTGCTCGGGCACCTGTGACAATGCGACCAAGAAGTGTACGCAGCCGATTGCCTGCAAGCCCACCGGATCGACCTGCACCACGGGCGCCGAGTGCTGCGGCCTTAGCTGCAACGGCGGCATCTGCCAGGCGACCTGCACCAGCGACGGTATGGGCTGCACGACGGCTGGCCAGTGCTGCAGCGGTCTATGCAGCGGCACGCCGATGGCATGCCAGCCGATCAACCCCGGCGCGGGCTGCAAGTCCTCGGGCAATAGCTGCACCGTGAACACGGACTGCTGCTCGGGTCTGTGCGATCAGACATCGAAGACCTGCCGTGCGGCGTCTTCGTTCTGCCGTCAGCGCAACGACATCTGCACGCAGAACAGCGACTGCTGCGAGCAGAACTGTGTCAAGCCAGTGGGCAGCACCAACGGCGTCTGCCAAGCGCTGCCCGTAAGTGGCGCAGGTGGCTGCAGCGTCGCCGGCACACTGTGCCAGCAGTGTACTTGCTGCAGCGCGCTCTGCCTGGCCTACGCCGGAGGCCCCACCAAGGTCTGCCAGAACCCGCAGGGCTGCCACCCCACGGGCGACCTGTGTACCAAGAACAGCGACTGCTGCGGCTACGCTGGCAGCGGCCTGCCTGGCGACGGTCAGGTCTATTGTGAGAAGTCGGCAGGCTATGCCGTGGGTGTCTGCCGCAAGCCGACGGGCTGCAACCCGCAGGGCAACATCTGCAAGTACACCGGCACCGTGCAGGCCTGCGGCATCGCCCGCAACAACTGCTGCGACCAGCCCGGTGGCCCTGGCTCTTCCTGCAAGCTCGACGCGCAGGGCGTGCCGCGCTGCTATGGCATCAACTCGTGCCGCATGTCGGGCGAGACCTGCTCGAACACCGCCGACTGCTGCAACAACCTGGCCTGCATCCCCGACGCGATGGGCATTCTCAAGTGCGGCAACATGGGCATGAAGTGCTCGCCTTCGGGGGGCGCGTGCAGCGTGGCAGCCGACTGCTGCACCGTCGGTGACAAGTGCATTACGGCCCCCGGATCGGTCCAGGGTGTCTGCACGCCGCCTTCGACGCCTGACGGCGGGACTGCAGACGGCGGCACCGATGGCGGCACCGCGCTCTGCGCCGAGTACGGACAGGGCTGCCGCGTCGGCGGTGCGCCGTGCTGCAACGGCGTGCAGTGCAGCAAGCCAGGTGGCTTCGGTGATCCCTGCGCCGCTGGCGACACCGACTGCACCTGCTACAAGCCCATTCCGTAGCCCTGTGTCGGCCTTCCTCAAAGCCGGCTTCCCGCTCTCTCCTGGGGGCGCACCGCGGACCTTCTTTCCGACCCGGTGCGCCATCCCTCTCTCTCCGCGCGCCCACGACAAGACCCCAGAGCCTTGGCTTGTTGGCCAGCCAGCGCGGAATCGACGCCGTGTTGCTCGTCTCGTTCAACACATCGCCCTGTCTTCATCGCGAGCCTGAACTGAAAGGAGAGCCTATGTCCTTCCGAACCATGTCTTCCCGGTGTGTACCTCTGTCCTTGGTGTTGTCGCTACCCTTGGCGCTGCTCTCTGCGTGTAGCTCGGGCACGGTTGGCCCCGATCCATACGTTGGAAATTTCACGCCGGTAAAAGTCCCCGGCTGCACGGGCGTCTGCGCCGTCCGTACCGACTGCCCCGTCGAGCTAGGCGGCAACATGAAGGTCCGCGGCACGGTCAACATCCCGGCCGGCAACCTGCCCGTGTACAACGCCCGCGTCTACATCCCGCTGGATTCCGTGCCGGCCAAGCCCATGACCGGGCCGGTCTGTGATCGCTGCAGCAATTCAGTGATCGCAGCCGCGCTCACCACCACCAGCGCTGATGGCTCGTTCGAACTTTCGGATGTGCCCGCAGGCGAAAACATTCCGCTGGTGATCAGCGTCGGCAAGTGGCAGCGCATCATCACCCTGCCCAAGGTCGAGCCCTGCGGCTCGCTGAACCTCAGCACTGATCAGACGCGCCTGCCGCGCAACCAATCGGAAGGCAACATTCCCAAGATCGCGCTGACCACCGGGGGCGCCGATGCCATGGAGTGCTTGCTGCGCAAGAACAAGCTTGGTCTCGATGACTCTGAGTTCACCATGCCCGACGGCACTGGCCGCGTGAACCTGTACGCCGGGGGCGGCTATACCGACACGATGAGCATGGCCCACCCCTCGACCAGCAAGCTGTCAGCGGGCTTCAACGGCGCAGCCGCGGCGGTTAGCTTGCCGTCGGTCAACCCGTGGTGGGATCAGGAAGCCAACCTCAGCAAGTACGACATCGTTGTGATGTCCTGCGAAGGAGCCCCCAGCGCCAGCATGAAGAGCGCAAGCGCCAAGGCCGCGATCAAGAGCTATCTCGACAAGGGCGGCCGCGTCTTCGCATCGCACTATCACTCGGAATGGCTGCGGCAGGGCGTCGCTCCGCTCAACACCGTCGCCACGTTCAACGCCACGCTGACCGGCCCCGACCCCGGCGAAGCCACCATCGATGAAAACTTCGACAAGGGCAAGGCGCTCGCTGACTGGCTGCAGCTTCCCAACGTCGCGGCCAGCACCAAGCGCGGTGTGATTCCGATCACGCAGGCTCGCTACACCGTGCAGTCGATCAACACCACGCAGGCCGTAAACGCGCGGCGCTGGGCGTACTACAAGCCCGCAACCGGGAACGAGCTAACGCAGTACTTCTCGTTCGATGCTCCGGTCGGGGCCATGCCCAATCAGCAGTGCGGACAGATGGTTTACACCGACCTGCACGTGTCGGCGGGCACCAACGGAGCGACGGAAGACGGCGCCGGTCCTGACTTCCCAAGCGGCTGCAAGTCGGGCGCGCTGTCGCCGCAAGAAAAAGCGCTGATCTTCATGCTCTTTGATCTCAGCAACTGCCTGAGCACACCTATTGGCTAAGCAACACGGGAAGGAAGGCACACGATCATGCGCAAGGTATTTGGACAGACGTGGCTCGCCATCGGCGCGCTGCTGGTCGGCTGCGGCTCTGGTGTCTCGTCGGATGAACAGGCGCGACGCGCCTACTTGGGCCTCGATGCCTCGATCGATAAGGCGATCAATCTGGGCTTCGCCGGTTTCAACGCCGCTAGCAGCGCCAACATCCCGCCGCAGATGACGGCGGGTGCGGCATCCGGCACGCTCAAGGTCACGGGCCAGGTGGATCAGGGCTCCTCGGCCAACAAAGGCATGCGCCTGGTTCCCGAGTTCACCGCCTATTCCGACGACACCAAGCTGTTCTATCAGACCGTCGCGGGCCAGCCGCAGTCCCTGACCATGCAGCTAAAGGGCATCCCCACCGGCACGCTCAGCGGCGATGCCACCTGGAATCTCGACATGACCGGCGAGCTAGCAGGCCCCGTCACCCTGACCTTGACCTTCACCGGCACCCTGCAAGCCGGCCCCGGTCAGACCGTCGAACGCAAGCCCGGCACGACCCGCATCACCGGTACCGCAAAGTCCGGCCCAGGCCTCTACACCATCGACGTCACACGCTAGACCACTTCTCCAACCACGACGTCGACTGATCCCCTGCTGCCGTCTACGTCCCAAGCCTTTCCGAAGCTCCCAGCTAGAACGACTGTCCGAATTCTGCTGAGAAGCTGGGGGCGTAGAAGGTTCCGGTTTGTTCAAATGGGAATCCCAAGTCTAGGCGCAGTACGTCGCGGTTGAACTGCGGAAACAGAATGCGCAGGCCGATGCCGACGTTCTGATGCAGCGTCGTGGTGACGCGCTCGCCCATGCGGGTGTACCCATCCAGGTGATCGGGCGTATCGCCGGCATCGTAATAAAGCACGCCGCCAATGTGGATCGTCCACAGGTTTAGGGCCATGGTCCGCGCCTCGACGTTGATGCGATACAGGCTGTTGCCTTGAAACGCGCGGGCACCGAAGCCACGCAGCCCACTGTCTGATCCCAACGTCAGGCGCGTGTTGTTCAAGTCGCGAGCGCGTAACTGCAGCACCCCCGCGATGTGCAAACGAAAGAATCCCAAGCGCGGTGTGATCTCGCGCACGTAGGCAGTCAGAGTCTGGTTGACGAGCGGCGACGTAAAACCAGCCGCCTGAGCGGTCTCGTACTGCACGCGCCCGCTGATGGACGCTCCATAGTCGACCAAGTTGTCGTGGTGGTAGTGGGGGTGTTCGTAGTTGGCATAAAGCTCGACAAAATCGGAAGGAAGACCAAACGCCCGGCTGGCCGTCCGCACTTCCAGATACAGCCGCGGCCCAACGCGATAGTCCTCGCTGAGCGCGAAGGTCTGGATGTTTTTCAGGCGCACAAAGCGCGCGATATACAGCTCAAAATAGGCAAACGGTCCGGTCCATGACTCGCTGCGCGGCAGGGACGCGGCATACACATCGCGCGCCGCGGTCGAGATGTTCGCCGGAAAATCCAGAGGTAACTGATACAGAGCATGCGACGCCCGCCAGCCGACGCCGACGTTGCGCTTGAAGATCACGCCATCTGAGTACTGCAGCTGGACATAGCCGTTGGCGGTACGGCGCAAGAACACGTCGGGGACGTCTTCGCCCAAGATCTGACGCATGCGAATGCTGCCGCTGCGAAAGGAACGCAAGATGTCCTGTTGAAACGTCACGCTGGCGGTCCATCCCAGGCGCGTGCGCAGACTAAAAAGGGGTCTGCCAACTGCGAACTCCATCCGCCCACCTTCCAGGGAATTGGTGTCGCGGTTCAGATAGAACACGCCAAAGAAGCGGGCGCTGTGGCGCGAGCTTAGGATGCGCGGATCGTAATAGCTGGCCCCCAGTGCGTAGCGCCCTGGATCAAGAGAGAACTCAAAGGCCAGGCGCTTGTTGCGACCGAACAAGTTGCCCTCGGCCATGGAAAAAGCCAGCGAGTCCAGGCGGACATTGTCCATGACAAAGGTGCTGTTTAGGCGCAGGCTCCAGCGATCTTTGGTGACCACCAGCAGCACCACGGAGTCCGGGGTCGATCCACGCGCCGCGACGATGCGAGCGACGGCCAGGATAAACAGACTGCGCAGGTTGCGGCCAGACTCTTCAATCAGATCGCGGCGGTACGTATCCCCCGGTCGAATCAATAGCTCCTGCGCGACGATGTAGTCTTTGGTTCGGGAGTGGAACTTGTTTAGGAACGTCCAAGGAATCCAGCGCGAAAGGGGCATGTCGCCGGTAAGCAGAATGTCATAGGCCGCGACTTGCACCGCCTCGACGGTTTTTCCCTCAGGCTCGGGGTCGATGCTCAGCCCGCGTTCCTTCAGCGCGGAAGAGATCAACTGTTCTTCATACTGGCCAAAGATCTCGGGCTTTTTTGCCTGCACGCTGTCTGCTTGCAGCCCGATGATTAGTACATACAGAAAAAGGAACCAGCCCAGACCACGCTGAGCTCGGCAAGAAAAAGGAACGGCGCACCTTCGCATCGCGAGCGCAGCATAAACCAAGTGCAGCACGCTCGGCCTCGGGAAACTCGTTCCTAGTACGGCGCTTGGATGGCCTCGAAGCGCAGAGGACCAAAGTCGGCGAGCAGGGTCTTGGTTAGCGCCCCGCGACTCACCAGCTTGATCTCGTACAGGCAGCCGCCTTCGGTATAGACGACGCGGCGCGAGTCGAGATCCGCCCACTCCCAGCTTGGACCTTCGATGCGCTCACCAGACAGCGGATGCTCTAGCTCGTGTGCATCCCAGTAGCAGCTTTTTCCGGGGCCGGGATGCACCTGCGCATGCGCGAACTTGCGCAAGAGCCAGCCGTTGGGCAGCGTCTTTTCAAAGACATCACAGCCGCGTGTCGATACCTCGGTGCGCAGCGTCCAGCCGTCGCGCTGCAGTCGGTTGTAATAGACATGGGGACACTCGCCGCCATAGTTCGCAGCGGGCCGATATTCCAGATCGCGTCGCACTTCGCTGCTTTGCGAGAGCACACGGTGGCCATAGCCATCGTTCAACCAGTACGTGCGCGGCCCCGTAAACAGTCCGCCGCCGTGCCAGCAGTCTCCTTTGCCAAGTAGGACGATGGCCTTCAAATATGGAGCGTGCGAGATCGCCGTCCACGATCCGCCGGTCTCGGATCGAGCGCGCCCATTCATCGCGAAATAGATCAAATATTTGCCGTCCGGGGACAGATCCGAGCGTCGTTCGTAGATGCGTCCACGCAGCCACTGTCCGACGGAAAATGTGTCACGTCGGCGATTCCAGGCGATGCTGCAGATGCTCTTGGATGGACCGCGTCTAAGAATGATTCCGGTTTCGCCGTGCTTGGCCAGAAGTACGTGCAAGCGAGGAGGAAATGAGGGCATGGAAGAGCGTGGGTTCCTGAAAAAGGGAGTGTGGCACTGCTCGCTGAACGCAGCGCGTCCAATCCGAAAACGGTCTGCGATCAGTACATGCTTTCGCCAGGTGCCTTGGGCACAGGTGGGGCGGGCTTCGGCGGCGGCGCAGCAGCAGCAGCAGCGATCGCCGCCAAGTGACGCTGGGTCGCGGCGACGATGTCGCTGACGGGCACCTGACCCGAAAGAACCTGCGCCAACACTGGCATGATGTCGGCCGCCGTCTTGATGGCCAAGCGGAACATGGCCTGCACCTCGATCAGCGAGACCTCGCCGCGCGGATACAGCGGCAGATACAGGCGAAAGGACAGCAGGCGATGGGTGTGGTTGAGATCGAAGCCAGGAACAGCCATCACGTGGTTTAGGCGCGTCACGGCCTCGCACAAAAGGCCCAGCTTGTCATCGGTCAAGACCAGCGGCAGAGCCTGGATGAACTGAATAACGCCGTCGCTGTCCTGCCAACGCAGAAGAAGCAGACTGTCTAGCTCGCCGTGCTGCGTGGGGATGCGGACAGACTTCTCGGAACGCTCCGTCTGGTGCGGGACGCCGTCTCGCTCAAGCACCTGCAGCAGATCGTCAAAGCTGCGAATCACGTTCGCATCACGAGCCATGCGCTACTCCTTGCCATGCGGCGCGACCGCCACAGCCGGATGATATCGAGTCCTGTTTCGTGAGGGAACCGCCGTCACAAGAGCCGTGTCGTCAGCTAATCAAGTGGCCCGGCGCGGGAATGTTCTGGCCGTTTACCACGGGACCGACGGGTACAAAGGGCGGCGCAAAGGTTGGAATCGGGCCCATGCCGAGCACCATCATGACCTGCTGCGACGGCAGCCAGATCAGAAAGGCCAGGGCTAGCACCGTCGCAATGGCGTCGTGCAGCGCCTCATAGTGCTTGTCGGGATCCTGCTGCTTCAGGTCGGCGGCAAGCGCGTTGTCCATCTCGGTCTTCATCGACATCGGCGAGATGATCTGGCTCATCATTGCCGACACGCAGGTGATAAGCGGCATCGGCACGTTCGGCATCGGCGGCGCCATCGGACCGGGGAAGGCGGCAAACGCGGGATACCAAGGCAGGCCGGGCACCGTGACGTTGTCCTGCCAGCGCTTAAAGCAGGTGGCAACACCCTTGGCGACGGCATCGCGGTGCTTGGCCATGTTGCCGATCATCGTTGCGGCCGAGGGCGCCATCTTGATCAGCGGCTCTAGATCGGGGCCCGTGAGACAGCCCGGCGTGCCGATCGCGCTTACCGCCATGATCTTTAGGTTCTGAAAGCGCGCCTGCAGCTTCCACATCGTGTGGGCGAAGACCACGGCATCCAGCATGCGATCGTGGAAGTCCTTGAAGTCGCCGCCGATCTTGTCGCAGGTGTCTTGGTAGTACTTGTTGGGAATCTCGGCCGGGATGAACCACGGCGGAATCAGGCGTGGAATCGCGATCTTGTCTGCTGGCTTGAACGCTTGGTCATAGTGCTGCGTCACTGGAATGCCGCCGGCACTGTGAAAACGAATCGGCAGCTTCAAGCCATGAGAAAGGAACTTGAGGTTTCCGAGGATCTTGATGCAGTTCAGGCTGGGCATGGGCAGTCGCCTCGCTGATCCCAGTTATCGACCGGTCGGCTTCCGCGTTGCATCGTCCCCCAATCAGACGATGTAGACACGCGACTATCCGAGCATTATCGCCGCAAGCAGGCGGGGGCGGCGAAGTTTGTTTTGCCACGCGCCGGGTCCTCGGATGCCGCGGCCCCCAGTCGCGCGCAGCTTCGTGATAGGCTTTCTTGCCGGCCAAAGATTCCCATGACTCGACCCGCCTTCCTGATGCAAGTCACGAAGTCCTTGCCCTGTTCCCGCGCGTGTAGGCGATCCAATCGCCTGTCGTGGGTCGGGATGACCCTGCTGTTTTCGTCGCTGCTGGCACTGCTGTCTGTGCCCATGGCGCAGGCGGGGCCGACGTCGCCGGACGATGGCTGCCTGAACGATGCGATCTGTCGCGGCCACTATGATCAAGCGGTCAAACAGTTCGAGTCGGGGCGTTATGAGCTGGCCTTGGGCTCGTTCCAAGCGGCCTATCAGCGACGGCAGATGCCATGGCTGCTGATCAACCTGGGGCGCACGCTGCACCGGCTGGGGCGCCCGCGCGAGGCGCTTGCGTACTACGAACGCTTCAGCCAAGCCGAAGCGCGCCCCGACCCCGAGACCAAAGCCCGCCTGGAAAAGTACACCGCTCAGGCCAAGGCTCTGGTCGACACGGCTGGCAACCCGGTCTCGCCCGCGGCCGACGATGATCCCAAGGGCGAAGTGGGGTCGGTACCGGCAACCGGCAGTCCCCCTCCGACCGCGACGAGTCCACCGCCTTCTGTTTCGGCCCCCCCGGCGGCGCCGCCCGCCCCCGGCAGCGAGTCCGCCACACCCATTTATAAGAAGTGGTGGTTCTGGACGATCGTCGGCGGCGGGGCCCTGCTGATCGTCGGTATCGGCGTCGGAGCAGGCGTGGCATCTGCTAGCACACCGGCCCTGCCGGCTGGCATTCCCACCCTTACGTTCAAACTTTAGCTTCCGTCGGAGGGACCCCGATGATGTCTGCCCTGCGCGGGCCGCAAAAGCTCGCTGTGTCGCTGCTGCTTTCCGCTTCTGCCTGTGGTGGAGGCGAGTACAGCGTGCTTCTGACCCTGAGCGATGTGCCGAGCCGCGCGGTGGCGCTGCAGGTAACGGCACAGCTTGACCAGAAGCCGCTATCGACGACATCCGATCAGCGAGTCCCGCTGCCCTTGCCACAAAATCAGCTTGGCATCGTGGTGCCAGAGCGCGGTCAGCTTCAGCTCAATATCCAAGCTCACGACGGCGATGGCTGCACCCATGGATCCGCCACGCCGACCGTAGATGTGAGCATGCGCCTGAGCAATCTCGCCGCACCGCTGGCCCCCCAGAGCCCGCGGCGCTGCGGCATGCTGCCAGCGTGTGCCGTGGGTAAGAACTGCACCATTCCAGTCAGCGGCGTCTCGGCGTACCTGCGCGGTGTCTGGGCCATCGCCCCCGATGACATCTGGGTCGTCGGCAAGCAGTCCACCATCCTTCACTTTGACGGCACAAGCTGGACGCAGACACCGACGGCTAGCCTGCCTGTCCCGTCGGACACCATCTGGAACGCTGTCTGGGCCAGCGCCAAGAACGACGTCTGGGCCGTCGGCAGCGCCGGACGCATTCTGCACTTTGATGGCACGACCTGGAGCCTGTCATCAAGCGGCGCCACCCGCACGCTGACCGCCATCTCGGGCGTAAGCGCAAAAGACATCTGGATCGTCGGCCTCGCAGCTTCGACGACCAGCCTCGGCGAATTCTGGCGCTGGGATGGCACGCGCTGGAATTCGATCAACCCCCGCGGAAACGGCGACCTGTACGCAGTCTGGGCTGTAAATCCCAACTTTGTCCTCGGTGGTGGCGGCGACAGCACGCAGTCCAGGCTGTGGAAGTGGGACGGTGTGAATCAGTTCGCCGATTATTCCCCAAGCGCCGTCCTGCCCGTCTTCGGCCTGTGGGCGCAGAGCACCAGTCGCGCCATCGCCGTCGGCCCCGCCGGCCAGATCCTGCGCTTTGACGGCACAAGCTGGACGCTCGCCAGCAACATGATCTCAAACGATCTGTACAGCGTCACCAGCGATGGGACCACGACCTATATCGTTGGTACCTCGGGCTTTGCGGTCCGCAGCATCGACCCGCTGCTTAAGACCCTGACGACCCTGTCGCCCGGCGTCGGCACGACCGATATGTATACCGTCCATGCCGCCGCAAACGGCCTGACCTGGCTTGTCGGCGACCGCGGCTACCTGGGCATCGTCGACGGGCGACCTTAGCCCGCACAGCGATCGACCTGCGCTTCCTATAGGCCCCAGCGAATCCAGACGGCCCAAGGAAGCCATCGTCTTTGCAGAGAGCGAGCCAAGGGCCAACGTGGGCAGCGTCCTGTGCCACGATGAGCACTCAGGTCGACTCAGTGGTCAAAAAGCACTCTCGACTGGGCTTTGCCCACCCATCCACGGTCAAAAAGCCTCTCGACTGGGCTTTGCCCACCCATCCACGGTCAAAAAGCCTCTCCACTGGGCTTTGCCC
>CAZKOY010000114.1:0-17787 GCA_964554495.1 uncultured Myxococcales bacterium | reverse complement strand
GCCTGGACGGGCAGCGGGGGCTTCTGCTGCGGCTTCTGGACGGGGCTGCCGGCGGGTGCGGGCTTCTTGCCGCGGCCCGCGCCACGGGGAGCCGGGGTCCAGGTGACGCAGGGGGCGCTCTGGGCCTGGCCGGTCTTGGCATCGACAATCAAGAACTCGGTGCGGCGGTTGGCTTGGCGGCCTTCGGCGGTCTGGTTGGTGGCGACGGGGCAGCTATCGCCATAGCCTTCGCTGCTGACGCGCGAGCCCTGGATGCCGTGCGTGACCAGATAGTTGGCGACGCTGGCTGCGCGGTCTTTCGAAAGCTGCAGGTTGCCACCGGGGGCGTTGAAGGGCACGGCGTCGGTGTGACCTTCGATGCGCAGCCGCATGGTGGGGTTCTCTTTCATGATCAGGACGACCTCGTCGAGCAGGTGGAACGAGTCGATGTCGATCTTGGCCTTGGCGGTCTCGAAGTGGACGACGTTGCCGTTCAGATCGAGCTTCTTTTCCTGCACGATGATCTGCGCCTTGATGAAGCGGGCTTTGAGGCGCGTATCGCCGCGCACGACGACGGTGCAGGGCTCGGTGCCGGTGCAGGCGCCTTCCCAGCCGGCAAAGCGCGATTCCTTGGTCGGCACGGCCACGAAGCGCACTTCCTGATCGACGCGGAAGGTGCTGCTGCAGATCTTGCCGCAGCGAATGCCGCTGGGGTCCGACAGGATCTCGCCCAGGCCTTCGCCGTCCTTTTCGACGGTGACGGTGACGCGGCGCTCTTCGGCTTGGGCGAACTCGGCGCGGATCGACGTCGGGCCGCGCAGGATGACAACGCAGTCGTCGGTGCCGCTGCACGGTCCCGACCAGCCGACAAAGCGCGAGGTCCCGTTGGGCAGCGCCTTGAACACGATCTGGCTGCCGAGCTTAAAGTCCGCCGAGCAGGCCTGACCGCAGTCGATGCCGCCGGGCAGCGAGGTGACAAGGCCAGCGCCACTGCCCGCCTTTTCGACGAGGATGGGCGCAGTGGTCGGCTTGGGTGGCTCGCTGACCTTTTCACGCTCCATCGGGGCATAGCCGACGCTGGCAAAGAAGCGGAACTTGGGCGAGCCGGGGGCGTCGGTAAAGCCCATGCCGGTGCCCAGGTTGAGCTGAAAGCCCGAGCGATGCGCCCAGCGCCCGCCGACGTGGCCTTCCAGCGGCGAATAGATCGGCCCGCCGGGCTCGGTGGCGATGCTGGTACCGCCGGCAAACTCGCCCATCAGGCCAAAGCCCTCGGGCAGCGGGACGTACATGCCCAGGCCATAGCGGACCTGGCTGCTGATGCGCAGGCTGCGCACGACCTGATCGGACGTGCGGCCCAAAAAGCCAAGGTTGAGCGCGATGATGGCGCCGCCGATCGAGCGGTAATCGAGGGCGAAGCGCGGCTCGATGCCATAGGCGTCATCGCCGCGAAACTGCTTGCCGTCGCCGCTTGGAAAGGTGAACTGCGGCGCGAAGGCCAGGCCGATGCCGCTTTTGCTGTTGTTGATCAGGCGGACCTTGCCAACGACGCGGACATCGCCCAGGCCATAGCTAGCGGGAGGCATGGGGACATCGGCGGCCGGCGTCGCACGATCGAAGTCCTGATAAAGAACGATGGGCAGATCCAGGCCAAGCTGCAGCCAGCGCGTCAGGCTGATGCCGCCGATCATGTGCAGCGTGGTGATGTGGCGAACGGTCTCGGCTAGGGTCTGGCCGCTGGGGTTATCGATCAGACGCAGCGGGCGATGGCCGTACTCGATGAGGCCGGTGAGGATGGGGCGAAAGCGCTGGCCGGTGCGGCTGCCTTCCACGGTGATGATGTTTTCAGCGCCGATGGCGGGGCGAAAGGTCTGGGTGTTGACGGACAGGTCGGCGCGGGCGCTCGGCGAGACCAGGCCCAGGCTGACGAAGATCAAAAGCGAAAGCAGGCCGCGCAGGCCGCGATTCTTGCGCAGGCGCAGTCCGATCAAGGTCAAGACGAGCAGCGCGGCGGCCATCGCCAGCGGGCTGGCCTGCGTGCGGTCGGCGAAGGCTCCACCGGCACTGCAGCCGCCGACATAGCGCCAGTCTTGGATCGGCGTCTGGCACGAGCGCAGGGTCAGGTTGCAGAAGTCGCCGGATGCGCAGTCGGCATCGGACAGACACTGGACGCAGCTTCCTTCGTGGCAGATGCGCGTCTTGCCGCTGCAGATGCGGCAGTCGGGACCGCAGTGATCGGGGACGTTGCACACCTGGCACAGGCCCTCGGGCGGGGTGGGGCCCCAGTCCTTGACGCAGTAGTTGCCTTTGCCGCAGGCGGCGTCGCTTGAGCACTCGGTGCAGGATGGCGCGGCGCCCGCGCGGGCGGTGTATAGCTCGGTGTTGACGAACAGGTTGGGGCGGGGCGAGCCGACGAGCGTAAAGCCCAGGTCGCGCAGGTTGGTGAGCCGGGTGTTTTCGGGGACGAAGATGTCCGACTGCGAAAGTTCAAGCACGGCGTTGCTGCCGTTTTGGTAATAGACAAGCTCGATGGGGTACAGGCCGCTTTGGCCGTACTGCACCTGGCGAATGCGGCGCGATGCGATGCGCTGATCAAGGTCGGGCACGGTGACCAGCGCGCCACCGACCGTCAGGCGGGCGCCATCGTCGGCAAAGATGCCCAGGGTGCGCTGCAGGCCGGCGGCGTCGGGGGCGTCGATGTTGATGTAGCCGCGCAGGCGAACGACGAAGTTGCGATCGTTGCCGGGTGGCGACGCGCCGGGGTTGTCGCTGTAGGGGAATAAGACGTCTTCGGGGAAGTCGCCGATGGCGACGGGCTCGTTGTTCTTGAAGTTGACGCGCGAAAAGACGGCGCTGGTGCGGGCGTCTTCGGTGACGCGCGACGAGGTCTTGTTCAGCGTGCCCAGGGCTTCATCGACGCTGGAATAGGGCACCTGGCCAATCGCCGGATCTTGGACATGGACCACGGTGGCGCACAGGCCATCGCCGACATCCTTGCGGGGCGCGGCCACCTTGGCCTGCGATGAGATGGCAAGCGGCTGTGCCGTGGCCGCTGCGGACACAAGAAGCAGACCGGGCAGAAGCGCCAAGATCAGCCAGCGGGAATGGGTAATGCGAGACATGAAAGTGGCTCCTTTGATCGGCGGAGCCATCGCAAAGGGCATACCGAGCGCGGTCGGGAGGCTGCGGACACAGGCCCATGGGGCGGTCTTCATCGCAGATCTCGACGAGACCCTTGCGAAGGCAGCCACACAACAAGCCAGCGATCGCTGCGGTGGGGCCGCGCCCAGCCAGCGCCGGCAGCAGCGCGCCCCGCAAACCTTACGGGGCAGACCCGGCTGCCGCGAAAATTGTGCCGATGCCCCAGGCCAAGACGCGAGGTGCGGACCGCGGCGCGGGGTTAGGAAGAGGACTCGCCGGCCGAGTCGCTGCGCGGAAGCTCGCGGGCCGAGCGGGGCAGGCTGAAGCGAAAGATGGTCTTGCCGCCGGGCATGCTCTCGGCCTGGACGCGACCGCCGTGCGCTTCGATCAGCTGCTGCACGATGTACAGGCCCAAGCCGACGCCTTTGATGTGACGCTGGCTCTCTTTGCCGACGCGATGAAAGCGCTGAAACAGGTGCGGCAGATCTTCGGGGGCGATGCCGGGACCTTGGTTGATGACGGCGACGACTAGCTCTAGCTCGCGCAGGGCGACGTCGATCTCGATGGGCGTCTCGGCATCGCCGTACTTGATGGCGTTGCTGAGCAGGTTGTCGAGCACCTGCATGATGCGATCGGCATCGACATCGACAAAGGGCAGGCCGCTGGGCACGCGCACCTCGAACGCTCGATCGGGGGCCTCGACGGCCATGCGCTCGATGCTGACGTGGACCAGGCTGCCCAGATCGACGGGCTGACGCACAAGCTTTAGCTGCCGCGCTTCCAGGCGCGACAGATCGAGCAGGTCGTTGATCATGCGGTTTAGGCGCCGCGCTGACGCGGTGATCTGTTCGACGGGGCGACCGACATCGGCGCCGTCCTTTTTCTTGCGCGCGATGAGCTGGGCGTTGAGCGCAATCGCATTGAGCGGCTGCCGCAGATCATGGGCGATGACGGCGTTCCATTCGGCGCGCAGGCGATCGAGCTGCTTTAAGACGGTGATGTCCTGGAACACGACGATGGCGCCGCGCACCGGCCCGTCGTCTTCGCTGCGGATCGGCGCGACATCGACGAGCACCGGCACGAACTCGCCGCACAGGCGCTGCAGGGACAGCATCAGACCGGACAGGCGCTCGCCGCGCAGGGCGCGGGCGATGGGATGCTGATCGTCCGGCAAGATGCCGCTGTCGTCGGCAAAGACCAAGGCAGGTGGCGGTGGGCTGCCCTCGGGCATGCCCAGCAAGTGCCGCGCGTGGCGGTTGAGATCGCAATGCACGCAGACCGCTTCATGACACAGCACGATGCCGACGGGGCACTGGGCCAGGACTTCATGCAGCCAGCGCAGCGACTCTTCGCGCTCGTGTTCGAGCTGCTTGCGGGCGCGGATGTCGCGCACGATGGCCTGCCAGCGACCGTCGGGCAGGATGTTGGCGCTGACTTCTGTGGGAAAGACGCTGCCGTCTTTGTGCCGCACCAGCCACTCGCCGCAGTGCGTGCCGCGCTCGATGAGCAGGCTCTGGCGGATGGCCTGCAGGCGCTCGACTTCCGAGGCAGCGACCAGGTCAAAGACGCCGCGGGCCAGGAACTCATCGCGCGGATAGCCGAACAATTGGCAGGCGGCCGAGTTGACTTCGACCACGCCGCTGTCAACGTTGGCGACGATGATGGCATCGGGGGCGAGCTCAAGCATGGCGCGGAAGTGGGCTTCGGACTGCTGCCGCGCGGCTTCGGCCCGTCGCTGCTCGCTGATGTCTTCGATCTGCGCGATGCGATACAGCAGGCGGCCTTGGGCATCGTAGACATTGGACACGCTAAGGACGGCCTGCACGGCGTGCCCATCTTTGTGCAGGTAGCGCCTCTCGACTTTTGCGCTGGGCGCTGCGCGCTCATGGATGCGCTGCAGCGAGGCCAGATGCAGATCCCGATCCTCGGGATGCGTGATGTCGAGGAACGTGAGCGCTGATAGCTCCGCTGGGCTGTAGCCGAGCATGCGGCACAGGGCGTGGTTGGCGCGAAACAAGCGGCCCTGCGGATCAGCCAGCGCCATGCCGATGGGGGCTTCTTCAAACGTCAGCCGGAAGAGCTCTTCGGCGTCGCGCAGGGCGCGCTCGGCGGCCAAGCGGGACGAGATGTCGCGGACCGCCGCGGCCGTGAAGTGACCAAGCGGCGTGTCGACCGGGCTCAGCGTGATCTCGACGGGAATCAGCGAGCCATCACGACGCCGAGCCGACAGCGCAAGGCCGTCACCCATGGGGCGAAAGTGCGGACGCTGCACATAGCCTTCGTGCAGCTGAACGTGCTTTTCGCGCTGCGCTTCCGGGACCAGGATGTCCAGCTTCTGCCCGACAAGCTCTGCTTCGGAATAGCCGAAAAGCGCCTGGCCCTTTGTGTTGACAAAGACGATCTCGCGCTGACCATTGACCAGGAGCAACGCGTCGGGGGCTGCCTCGGCAAGGCTGCGGGCCAGGGCGCCTTCTAACGGCTGTTGGAATGGCACGCTTGCAGCGTAAGGATTCTAGGAAGGGAAGAAAAGCCCCAATTTCAGCGGGCGCGGCGCAAACCCAGGTGCCTCCGCTTGGGCCCCGGTTCCTCCTCCCTAAGGGGCCAGGGGCGGCATCATTGCTGCGTTGAAAAGGCAGCGCGGTGCGACACGTTGAGGATATAGAGCGTTCCAAGCTGATAAAGCAGCGTCAGCCCGACTGTTGCCACCACCCCTGAGCCCGATGACTGCCACAGCCAAGGAGCCAGCAGGGTCATGACGATGCTTAGCCCCGCAAGGCCGCTGCCTAGCTGTCGTCCCAGCCGCTCGCTCTGTCGCAGATAGCCAATTCCCGTGGCGATCATCAGCACCACAGCCACCAGGGACAGAAGACCGGCTGCGCGCTGCAGAAACAGGCTGGGATATACCGTCGTCAGATACTCCGTGGTCAGCACCGAGCCGGGCTGTCCCGGCGCCACGAAGCGATCGAGGCCTGCAATGAAGCGGGGCCATGCCGATACGAAGTTCAGCACAGCAAGGATGGTCAAGACCCTGGGACGCGGAGACAAAGCCATCCTTCAGTTTAGGCGCAATATTGCGCCGCATGGTGGACAAGCTTTGACGCGGCCTAGCTCTGCGCCGATGCCTCGCTGAGCCAGTCGCGCGGGCGCAGGAAGTCCGAGAGCGCGGCCTCGCGGGTGCCAGGGGCTGGCCGATAGTCGTACTGCCAGCGCACAAGCGGCGGCAGCGACATCAGGATCGACTCGACACGGCCGTCGGTCTTTAAGCCAAAGACGGTGCCGCGGTCATAGATCAGGTTGAACTCGACATAGCGCCCGCGACGGTAGAGCTGAAACTGTCTCTCGGTGTCGCCATAGGGCTGGCTGTGGCGCGCCTTCACGATCGGCAGATAGGCGGGCAAAAACGACGCACCGGCATCGCGCCAGAAGGCGTGGTTCTTCGGCAGATCGTCGTGCAGATAGTCAAAGAAGGTGCCGCCCACGCCGCGCGCCTCGCCGCGGTGCTTCAGGAAATAGTACTCGTCGGCCCAGGCCTTAAAGCGCGGGTAATACGACGGGTCGTGCGCGTCGCAGGCCGCCTTAAGCGTGCGATGAAAGTGAACGATGTCAGAAAAGACCGGGTAATACGGCGTTAGATCGGCGCCGCCGCCAAACCAACCCTGCCGACCGCGCCGCAAGAAGCGGAAGTTGGCGTGCGTCGTCGGGGCGTATGGGTTTACAGGGTGCAGGACCAGCGAGATGCCGGTGGCATAAAACTCGGTGCCATCGCCCGGCATGGTGTTGGCAAAGGCCGGATCGAGCTGACCAAAGACCTCGGACACGTTGACGCCGGCTTTTTCAAAGACCGCGCCGCCTTCCAGCACGCCGGATCGACCGCCGCCGCCGCCAGGACGCTGCCAGGTATCGAAACGAAAGCGCACGGCGCTGCCGGCGTCTTGTTCCAGCGACTCCAGCGCGCTGCAGATCTGCTCTTGCAGGCTTTTGACATACGCGGCGGCTTGGCTGGCGATGGCTTCAAGCTGGGCTGCGTCGAGTTCTTTCCCGTCGGAGGCAACTGGATTTGTGCTCATGCCGGGCATTGTGCCACAGGAAAATGAGCGGTTAGCTGTCCATCTGCATAAGCTCTGAGCCGATGGTCAGAAGCAGGCGCGGATCGGCAAACAAGTTCAGCGATGGAGCGAGCAGCCGCGCATAGCGATCGAAGTACAGAAGCTGACGCAGAATCAGGATGAAGTCGTCGGGAAGCTGCACGCCGTGACGCTCCGAGACGCGCACCATCTTGCCCAAGACATAGGCATAGTCGATGTCGCCGAGCGTGCCGCGCATAAACGGGGCCAGCGCATCCTTTAGCTCGCGCGCAAAGGCCTCCCAGTCTTGGCTGGTGGTCTTGGCCGCGACGGCGCCCATCTCGGCCATGGTGCGGGCGACGCCGACGAAGTCGCCGCTGGGAAACGCCAGGATGAAGCGCGCCACCTGCTGCCTGCGCTCGCGCGACAGACGGCCGATGATGCCAAAGTCTAAAAAGCCGATGCGGCCATCGTCGAGCAGCATCAGGTTGCCGGCGTGAACATCGCCATGGAAAAAGCCATAGCGCACCAAGCACTGAAACCAGGCATGCATGCCGGCGATGAGCTTGGCCTCGGCTTCTTCGGCGCTGATGCCGCGAGCGCGAATCGCTGCGACATCGTCGACGCGGATGCCGCGCAGGCGCTCCATGACCAGCACCTCGGCCGTGCTCAGGCGATGCACGGGACGCGGCGCGCAGACATCGCTGCGGCCTAGCTCGCGCATGATGCGATTGAACTCATCCATGCGCGTCGCTTCGCCGAGGAAGTCGAGCTCTTCATAGATATTGCGTTCGAACTGCTGCACGACGCCACGCGGGTTGGCGTTGCGCACGCGCGGAAGCTGCTGCAGAAGATCGGCGCCAAAGCCCAGCATGCCTACGTCGGCGGCGACAAGCTGCCGCAGGTTGCTGCGCTGCACCTTGATCACCAAGTCGCACTCAACACCGTCGTCGTTTGTGCCCACTGCGCCATAGACCTGCGCGATCGAGGCGGAAGCCAGCGGGGCGGCCTCGATGTGCTTAAACAGCGAGCGCGGCGGCACCGCCAACGTGCGGGTCAGGGTGGCTTCAACGATGGGCCAGGGCTCGGGGGGGACGCGATCCAGGCAGTGCTGAAACTCGCGGACATAGCGCTCGGGAAACAGGCCGCTCGACGATGCGATAAGCTGACCAAACTTGATGTACGTCGGGCCCAGGCGCTCGAAGGCCTGCCGCAGCTCACTGGGTCCGGCGGCTTGCTTGTCGCCGGCCACATAGCGACGCAGATAGCGCCCCGCCGCCACAAGCAGCTGATACATCGTCACAAACGAGCGCCGCAGCGGCGGATGGCCATAAAACAGCGTGCTCAGCACGACGATGAAGGCCAGGCCAGCCAGCCACAGCGCCAGGCTCCAGGGCACCCAAGCAGGGCTCTCGGTTGGTTGCACCATGAAGGCAATCTAGCGGATTTGCGCCGAGGTGCCTACGCGCATCCAGGCGGCGAAGCTGCGTGATATGTTGATGCCGTGAACGCCAAGGAATTCGAGCAGGCGGTCCTTGAGCTCGCGATGACGACGAGAGCGCCGCTCTCGCGCGCCAACATCTCGTTCTATACCGGGGTGCCCGCGCGCCAGGCTGAAAAGTGGCTCGATGAGCTCTTGCGCGATGCCATTGTCGAGATCGACACCGACGACGACGGCGAGATTATTTACAACGTCACAGGCGCCAAGCGACCGGAAAACGGGGCCACATCGCTGACCCGCTGTGGCGGCTGTCAGCGTGTCACGGGATCGGGCAGTCGCTGCGCTCACTGCGGCGAATATCTGGACACTCGCTTGCGCGCTCTCAAGGCCGAAGTCGATCGCGAGCGCGGTGTCGGCAGCGCAGCACCGCTGTCGCGACGAGTATCCCCTGGCTCGGGAAAAGGCACGGGCGGACGGCGCGACTCGACGGGCTCATCCGACCTGAGCCCGCTGCGCCCCCTGGACACGGCGCGGCTGCTTTCGGAATTTGAGCGCTTCCGCCGCGATCTCAGAAAGCCTGCGGTGGCCGACGAAAAGAACGTCGCGGTGGCCGGGGTGCTGGGGCTGTTTGGTCCGCTGGGCTGGTTTTATGCTGGCTCGCAGCGCGAGGCAGGCATCGCCTTGGTCGCGGTGCTCATCGCTGCCAAGCTCTTGCCGCTGTTTGTGTTTGTGCCCTTGGTCACGCTGTTGGCGCCGCTTTCCGCCCTGGTCAGCGTGTTGTACGCCTGGCAGTACAACCGCACGGGAGAGCGCACCGACCTGTTTCTAGAGCCGCGCTCGCCCAGCCATCCCGACGCTGATGAAGACGAGGACGCTGGCCCCACGAGTCGGCGCCCCCGTCGCCCAGGTCGGCGGTAGCAAGTGCAGGCCCCATGTTGATCCGCACTGCCCCTTCGCATCGCGCCGCGTCGCTGTCGCTGCGTCCACTGCACGCCGAGAACGATCTGCCCGCGGCGCAGGCGCTGCTTGCTTCGGCCCTGCCCTGGGATGCTGCCGCGCCCGCCGTCGAAGAAAAGCTGTTCGCCGGCAACGGGGCCCGCCCTGGGCAGGCCATCGGGGCGTTTTCCGACGAAGATCTAGTGGGCCTTATCGCGCAAGCCGGTCGCTTCATCAAGATCCTCGCCGTGCATCCCAGATCGCGGCGACAGGGCATCGCCACAGCGCTCTTGCAGGCCGCGCGCACCTTCCTGGTGCGTCACAGCGCAGGGCCGCAAGAAAATACGAAGCTACGCTATGGAGATCATCCGGGAAATTACCTGTCTCCAGGCTTGGACGAGCGAGAACAGGCGGGTGCAGCGTTCTTGCAAGCCCAGGGCTTCGTCGAGGTCGGCCGCAACTTGAACCTGCGAGCGCCGGTCACAGACAACCCCAGCCTGCGGCCCGAGCACATCGCGCAGAAGCAGGCAGCCGTCGCAGCCTTGGGTTATGTCGTGCGGCGGGCAACGGCGGCCGATGTGCCGGCGCTGCTAGCCATGGTCACGTCTGCCTTTCATCGCGTCTGGGCGTACGAAGTGGCCCGCGCGCTCGGCAGCCCGCTGGGAGGCGAAGCAGCCTTGCATACCGCGACGCTGCCCGAGGGCCCCACCGTCCATATCGCGCTGTCGACGGCAGGGGACGTGGTGGCCTTCGCCGCGCACGACGGCAACAATCGCGGCATGGGCTGGTTTGGACCGACGGGAACCCTGCCAGAACACCGCGGTAAAGGGCTTGGCGAAGTGCTGCTGCTGCACTGCCTGCGCGATGTCGCCGACGCATACGCTGTGCAGCCGTCCTGCCGTCCCGATGCTGGGGTCATCGCCTGGGTCGGTCCCGTCGAGTATTACGCCCGAGCCTGCGGCGCCGCGCCCGATCGCCGCTTCGTTGTCTATGAGGAGGCAGCCTAAGTCATGCAGGGTGTCTTTGGAACCCAGCTTCGCGGCATGGTGCTGTGCGCCGGAATGTCGAGCCGCCTCAAGGATCTCGGGGCCGAGCTACCCAAGCCGCTTCTGCCCGTCTGCAACCATCCGCTCGCCAGCTATGCGCTGTCGCTTCTGCGCGGCTTTGGCATCACCGAGATCGGCATCAACCTGTTCCACTTGGGCGAGCTAATCGCCGAGACGCTGGGCAGCGGGGCCGACTACGGCGTCGACATTCGGTACTCGCAAGAGACCGAGCTTTTAGGCACAGGCGGCGGCATCCTACGCATGGCTGACTTCCTGACGCACGGCGGACGCGAGCCCTGCGTCATCGTCAACGGCAAGATCCTCATCGACGTCGATCTGGAAGCCGTGCTGGCCATGCATCGCATCACGGGGGCCGTCGCCACGCTGGTCTTGCACGAGTCTGCCGATGCCGATCAGTGGGGCGCGATCGAGGTCGATTCCGACGGTCGCATTCACCGCATGCTGGGCGAATCGTCACCGCTGTCGCCGCCCAAGCGCATGCACAAGTGCATGTTTACGGGCGTCCACATCGTCGAGCCCAGCGTGCTTGAGCGCCTGCCGAAAAACGGCCAAAGCTGCATCGTGCGCCAAGGCTATTTGCCTGCCCTGCGCGAAGGCGATGTGCTGACGGCGTACGTGACGCCGGGGTATTTCTTTGAGCACTCGACACCGTCGCGCTATCTGCAGGGCAATATCAACGCGCTGCGCGGTGTCGCCAAGCTGCAGCACGTGCCGGGGCCGCTCGTCGGGGTCAGTGCGCGAGCGCAGATCTCGCCGCGGGCCGTGATTCGACCACCGGTCTGTATCGGCGCCGGAGCCGTCGTCGAAGACGGCGCCCAGGTCGGTCCCGATGTCGTGCTGGGCGAAGGCGCGCACGTCGAGCGCGGCGTCCACATCGAGCGCAGCGTTGTGTTTTCTGGCGTCTATGTCCGGCAGGCAACACGCGACGCCATCGTCACCCGTCGCGCCACCTATCCCGCGACGGCCGGCGGCTCGACGGTGTAAAGTGAAGCGACGCAGGAAGAGGCACCTTCTATGAGTGAAAAGCTAGCTGAGCGAACGGCACCGCGTCCGACGACAACCGGGGAAAGCAGTGAATCGGCCAGTCGATCGGGCCCTGAATCGGCGGGGCAGGCTTTGGCCCAGCGCTCGCTTTCAGCCAGCGAGCGCGCCGAGCATGAGCTGGCCAAGATCGACGAGGAAATGGACGCCATCCTCGAAAGAAACCCCAACCGAGAGGCGCTGATGAACCGTCCCGATCAAGCTCTGCAGCCGCCGCAAGGTCGTCAGGTGACGCCCGCGGTATCGCAAGGGATCGACGGCAAAGCCGTGAATCACTTGGCGATGAACGTCTTTGTTCCAGGCCTTGGCACCATGGTTCGCGGGCACTATGCCCGTGGCTTGATGCAGCTCGGCCTGTTCCTGGCGTCGATCCCGACGCTGTTTATGGGTCGCTGGGCGCTGGCCGTGATCATCGCCATCGTCGCTTATCTGTGGTCACTGATCAGCGGCATCCGCTTCTTGTCCGCGTCGGCCCAGAGCACCAGCACCTGGAAATAAGCAAAGGTCTGCCTTACCCGCCATGTCGTTCTATCAAAAGCACGTCTTCGTCTGTACCAACCGACGCGATCCGCAGAACCCCAAGGGCTCGTGCGCCCAAAATGGCGCCGACGAGATCTGCCAGATCTTCAAGAAAGAGCTCGCTGAGCGGGGTCTGCGCGGCATGATGCGCGCCAACTCAAGCGGCTGCTTGGATCAGTGCGCGCATGGCCCCACGGTCGTCGTCTATCCCGAAGGGGTCTGGTACAGCATCCGCACCGCCGACGACGCCAAAGAAGTTATCGAAGAACACCTGATCAACGGCCGCCCCGTCGAGCGCTTAACGATCAAGCCGCGCAAGTAGCTCGGCACGATATCTCGGCGCAACGCGCCAATGCAGCATGCATAGCCAAAGCCGGCCCAGCGCGACGGATGCGACGCGATCTAAGTTCGGTCCGGGCGGCAAATCGCGCGGGTGGTGCCGGTCTAGCTTGCGACTTCGTCGAGGGCGCGAGAGATCATGGCCGCGACGTGACGCAGGTGATGGTCCAGATCAAAGCAGGCGCGAAGCGAATCGGCGGACAGTCGATCGCAGATGCGCGGGTCAGCCGCCAAGCGGGCCAGAAACGGTGGGCTGTCGAGGCTGCCAAGCAGACCGAGGCGCTCGCTGTTTTCCTGGCCCTGCGCCAAGGCATGCGCTTGCACAAGCTCGTACGCCGCGCGACGGGAAAGCCCCGTCTGAACCAGCGCCAGCATGACCTTTTCCGACGCGTACAGCCCGCCGCCCTGGGCCAGGTTGCGTGCCATGCGATCGCCGCGCACGACCAAGCCGCGCACCAGTCGCGCCGCTCGCTGCACCATGTAATCGGCGATCGTCGTCGCATCCGGCAAGATCACGCGCTCGACGGACGAGTGCGAGATGTCGCGCTCGTGCCACAGGCCGATGTTTTCCAGCGCGGCGCCCAAGTGCGATCGCAGAAGTCGCGACAGTCCACAGAGGTTTTCGGCCGAGATGGGATTCTTTTTGTGCGGCATGGCCGAGCTGCCTTTTTGCCCGACGCGAAACGCCTCTTCGACTTCGCCAACCTCGCTGCGCTGCAGGTGGCGCAGGTTGATCGATAGACGCTCGATGGCGGTCGCAAGCAGCGAAAGCGCCAGCAGAAGCTCGGCGTGGCGGTCGCGGGCCACGACCTGCGTTGCGACGGTCTCGGGGGTAAGGCCCAGCGCAGAAAGCGCCCGCTGTTCCACGGCAGGCGACATCGCGCCCGAGCCATACACACCGACGGCCCCAGCCAACTTACCGACGGCAACTGCTGCACGCGCCCGCTCTAAACGAGCCTGCGCCCGCTTCACTTCGGCATAGCTGCCAGCGAACAAAAGCCCAGCAGTGACAGGCTCGGCAAACATGCCGTGCGAGCGGCCGATCATCGGCGTCTTTTCATGAGCTCGCGCTTGCTCGGAAAGCGCGGGCAGCAAGGCGTCGCGCAGACCTGAAAGGATCTCGTCGGTGGCATCGCGCAGCAGGATCGCCGTCGTGGTATCGAGCACATCCGACGAGGTCAGGCCAAAGTGCAGGTAGCGCGCTTCGTCGCCCAGGCGCTCTTCGACATGCGTCAAAAAGGCCAGCACGTCGTGCTGCGTTGTCTCTTCGATGACGGCGATACGAGCGCTATCCAAGGGCCCGGTCGCCTGCGCCCGCTGCCGCAGAAGCGCTGTGGTGCCGACGGGAATTGGGCTCTGGGGCTGCGCTTCCAGAGCTTCGCAGGCGGCAAGCTCGACATCGAGCATGGTGGAAAGCTTGCGCGCTTCGCTCCACAGCGCGGCCAGGTTGGGACGGGTGTATCGCGCGATCATGACGGGTCAATCGGTCGATGGATGGACTTACGGCGACGGGGCCGCCGGGCTCAGCGGCTGACGCGCTTCTGAGCCATCTTCACCGCGCACCAGTGCCTCGACGCGAAGCTCGGCCGCATCCAAGATGGCGCTGCCCGCTCGCGAAAGCTGCACGCCTTCTTCAAACGCTTGCAGCGCTTGCTCTAGCGGCAGGTTGCCTTGTTCCAAGCGAGCGACGATCTGGCGCAGACGATCCAAGACCTGATCAAAGCCAAGCTTGTCGTCGGCGGGAACAGAAGAAGTCGGGGGCTGCGGTGTGGGCGTCGGGCTGTTCATGGTCGTGTGCATCGGCATCCGCGTGAACGCGATCAAGCCGGTTAGGTGTGGACGTTCATGCGATAGCGAAACTGCTCGGGGCGACCGCTCGGCGGCGCCGGGAACTTCCACTGCGGCGCTTTGTCGCGGATGCAGTCGGCAAGCAGCAGATCGCCGGTCTCGTTCTTCAGCACGGCAAAGCGATGGACGCTGCCGTCGGGAGCAATCTCGAACGCTAGCTCGACTTCGCCCTTGGCATTGGGGTTTCGGGCAAAGGCCTGCTCAACGCAGATCATCAAGTCGTTGCGGTTTTTGCGCACGGTGGCAAGCGCGGTCTCGTCATAGCGACTGCAGCCGGAAAACAAGACCAGCGACGCCGCCAGAAAGCCCCCCAAGATGCGTTCGTTTCTCATCGCTGTGGTCCGCTGGCGGTGGACTTTGCGCTGCCGCTGCGCAGCCGTCAAGCGCGTTCCCCTGGCGGCGGGCCCGGCGACGGAACAAGCGCGATGCGCTCGGGCACGCTGTACACATTGAACTGGCCATCACGACAGAACGCGACCAGGCTCAGCCCGACTTCCTGGGCTAGCTGCACCGCCAAGCTCGACGGAGCACCGACCGCGACGAACAGGGGCAGACCGGCCATGCAGGCTTTCTGCACAAGCTCATACCCGGCGCGACCGCTGACCCACAGAATGTGCGCGGGCAGACGCAGCGCGGCCTGCGCATCGACCGCTGCAAGCAGCCGTGATCCGATCAGCTTGTCGACGGCGTTGTGGCGCCCGATGTCTTCGCGCACAGCGATCAGCCGGCCCTGCCAGTCGAACAACGCCGCCGCATGCAGGCCCCCCGTGCGGGAAAAAATCGGCTGGGCTGCGGCGAGCTTTTCCGGCAGCGCTGCGATGTCGCGGGCCGCCTGCAGCGGCTGATCTGTCGCGGCCACAGGCGGAAGCGCGGGGGCCAAGCGATGTGCCGACAAGGCATCCAGGCTGCGCTTGCCGCACAGGCCACAGGCGCTGCTGGTGACGCCGACTCGCTCGACGCTGCGCCACGGCATACGCCGATCAGAACGCAGCGTGACTACGACCACGTTGCGCGCCGGGCTGCTCAGCGCGGCGACATCGGCGCGACACGACACCAGCCCCTCGGCAAACAGGTATCCCAGCGCTAGCTCGTAATCGGCGCGCGTGCTGGCCGGGATGTCTTCTTCGGCATCCTCGCTCACCGCGTCATCGCCGGGGGTTGCGGTCGGAGTCCGCAGTGTCACCGACAGCGTGCGCTCTTCGCCGGCCTCGCCATCGCCGACAGGCGCCAAAGTCGGCTCATCCTGGCCTTGCCACACGGCGTGGACGCGAATCTCAAGCGGCTCTTCACAGGTGATCTCGTCATAGCGCGCCTGCGCCTGGCCATCGAGCGCCTGAACAACCCAGATCGCCTGCCGCTGGCTGCTATCCATCATCGCCGCGTCGGGCGGATGGCGCGTACGTGTCGCACTCATTGCGATTTATTTTGATACATAATTTTTATGTTGATAAAAATCATCGATTTATAACTCGCTGTATGTTTTGCCCCAAGCCGCTGCCTAGCGAAGCTCGTGCGCGCCCAGATCGCAGCGCTCGCCTTGCTTGCGGCGGTTGCCGAAATAGTCGACTTCTCCCTCGCAGAGCCCGGCCTTGTCGATGCAACAGGACTCGTTGTTCGGCGTGCCTTTCAGCTGAAACAGGTTGTCCAGATCGGGGATCGCCGGGATGCCCTTGCCGCTGACGCCCGCAGCGTCGATGCCGACGACGATGTTGCTGAGCTTGCAGCCGCCCAAAAACTGCGTGCCCAGCGGGTTGCCCATCGGGTCGGTGCGCGAGCCCTTGCCGTTTTGCACGATCAGCGAGTCGTTCAAGACAGCGCCAGCTTCACATGCGACGGCGCCTCCGTCGGTGCCCTGGACACCGTTATTGAGCAGAGTGTTCAGCGCGAACAGGCCGCTGGCTGCCGCCGTGATCGTGATGGCCGATGGCCCGGCGTTGTCGTGAAACAGCGAGCTTACGATGCGATAGCTGCGCGTGCCGACGCCGATGCGGATCGCCGCGCCCTTGCTGCGTGCCACCTTGCTTTCGCTGATGTCCAAGCGGTCGCAGCCCTGCGCATCGACGCTGGTCCCGCCGCTGATCCCGCTGTTGATCACCGCGCCTCGCACCAGACGAAGCTGCGCGCCAGCGCTGCACGAAAGCGCCGTACCCGATCCGCTCAGCGCGACATCGATCAGCGAAAGCGACGTGCGCGCGGCCGTGACCGTGACCGCTGACAAAAGGGCCGGTCCATCGCGCCCCGACCCCACCAGCACCGTGCGTTTTCCGTCGGAAAATATGGCCGGAGCATACGTCCCACTCATGCGCGGCGCGACCGCGATCAGCGAGCCTTTGCCCACCGCAGCCGACAGCTCACAAAACGGCTTGGCTCGGCTGCCATCGGCGCCAGTGCCCCCTGCTGGACAGCGCAGGGCGTCGACAAAGACCACGGATTCCGGCGGAACGCAGTGTCCAACGTCGACCCCCGGCACATCGATCAGGCCGCTGCCATCGTTGCAGATGCCGGACTCGCTGCACTCGCGATGCTGTTCACAGGCGCGACACAGGCCGTCGATGCACACCGGACGCTGGCGATCGCTGCACTGGCTGCTCAATCGACACTCGCCGCACTGCCCTTTGCGCGGACCGCTGCGCACGCACACGCGCAGGAATTCCTGCCCTAGCTTCTGACAGGCCTGGTCCGACGCAGCCGCATCCGCGATCTGCGTACACGGAAGACACAGACCATCCAAGCACAGAGGCCGCGCCCCATCGGGACAGTCGATCGGCAAGCGGCAGCGCTCGACATCGCGCAACGACTCGCTGATGCAGCGCTGCGAGATGGCGTCGCAGAACGTGCCGGGCGGACAGTCTTCGGTCGAAACCAAGCAGCTCTCGGGCCCCTTAGGCGACGAGCAGCCCGCCAAAACAGAGCCCAAGACAGCCAGCAGCAAGCCCGCCGCGAAACGCACGAGGACGCGGGCATTGGACCGTCGACAGCGATGGGCGGGCGGGCCGCGCACGAGCTTCCTCATACCACGCGGGCGGCGCAGATTCGCAGCGCGTTTCAAACTTCTTGCGCAACGTGCCTTTACAGCGGCGCGGCGGTTCGCTACCACTGCCACTTCGCGAACCATCCCAAGGTCGCGCGAAGACCCGCCGCGATCGCGTGTGGCCGGTCCCTCGTCGCGCACAGGGAGCCATCGTGCAGGTGGTCGGCGCGCGTTTTTCCTCGGCTCGGAGTCCTCTGTGTCAACGTCTGCCCCCTCGCCTTCATCCCCTGCGTCCGCCGATCTGTCTTCCCCGTCGGGTTCGTCGTCTGCCCCGGCGGGCGCTGGCCCTGTCAAGACTGCATCAGCGGGCTCACGCTCGACGGTATCGACGCTGCTGCCGATTTTTTTGATCGTTCTGGCCGATGTCTTTGGCTTCACGCTGGT
>CAZKOY010000113.1:0-17793 GCA_964554495.1 uncultured Myxococcales bacterium | reverse complement strand
GGTCGCGGTGGACGACTTGCTTTTTGTGGACGGCGTGCAGGCCGTGGGCGATCTGGATGGCGATGCGGCAGGCGCGCTCGTAGGGGACGGGGCCTTGCTTGATTAGGCTGGCGAGCGTGCTGCCTTCGAGGAACTCCATGACCAGGTAGGGCTGTCCCTCGGGAAGCAAGCCATAGTCGACGATGGCCACGGTGTTGGGATGGCGGATGCGGGAAGCGATACGCGCCTCTTGCAGGAAGCGGGCGCGCTCTTGTTCGCGCTGCGGATGCAGCAGCACCTTGACCGCAAACGGACTGCCAAGCTGCACGTGCTGCGCGCGATAGACGGCGCCCATACCACCCCGACCGATGCGCTTCACGATCTGATAGCGGCCGTCGATGACGCGGCCGAGCATGGGGTCCACAGTTGGCGTCTGTTTGCGGGTCGTCGCTGATGCCGCTCTCGACTCAGCGACGCTGAGCTCGACGCGGGGGCAGGTGTGCTCGCCAGGCTCAGCGGTCCGCAGCTGCCCGCAGTGGGGACAGCTGGATGGTGGCCGACCTGCGTCGGATGCGTTGCGTTCCCCCGACATCATCACGCCTCGATGATAACTCCTCGAATTATACAAAGAATGGCGCGCCACGAGGTTTGTTAATGGCCGAAAAAGAAACATATATTTTACGGACGCATGACCTTCGCTAAGCCAAGATTATTGCTTTGTATTCCCTTGATGTGAAATCATTGTGCGTGTATTAATATGAGAATCATAACCTGCGTGCGGTTTGTAATATTTTATGGTTTTAGTTTAAATGTACGAATCTTATTTTTGATCGATCTGGTGATCTTCCGTGAGTAATGCCCTCTGCCCCTAGGGTGCGGGTCCAAAAATGGTGCAGCGCATGTCGGTTAATGAACACCCGCTTGCGATGGGTTCCCATCGATGCTGGTAGCGCGCAATCACCGCAAAAGGGGGCAACATGTCGGCGATCGGAAGTAATTGGCTAAACTATCATCATCTTTATTATTTTTGGCGCGTTGCTCGCGAAGGAAGCTTATCGCGAGCGGCTGAGCAGCTTCGTCTGTCTCACTCCACGCTGAGTACGCAGATACGAGCGCTAGAAGAAAGCTTGCAAGGAGAGCTGTTCCTGCGCAGTGGTCGCGCGTTGTCGCTGACGGTCCTGGGCCGCGACATCCTGCAGTACGCGGACGAGATTTTCCGCCTGGGTAACGAGCTATCTGAGACGGTGACCGGCAAGAGCGCTGCCAGCCGCCGCTGCCTGCGAATTGGCATCGTCTGCGGCATCCCCAGTGTCTTGGCATATCGCCTGGCCGAGCCGGCGCTTGGGCAGAGCGAGCAGGGGCCGCTGCACGTACAGCAGGGGCGGCTCGACGAGCTTCTGGATCACATGGCGGCTGGCCACTTGCACCTGATTCTTTCCGAGCAGGCACCGCCGCAGGGGCTGTCGCTGCATGTCTACAGCCACACAGTCGGTGAGTCGACGATCAGCCTGTACGGCACGCCCGCCGTGGCGCAGCAGTACAAAGCGGACTTCCCGCGCTCGTTGGCGGGGGCGCCGCTTCTTTTGCCGGGGCGGGGCACCAGCCTGCGGCGGCGCGTTGACGAGTGGCTTGCCACCCAAGAGATCGCGGTGCGAGTAGTGGCGGAGCTTGACGATAGCGAGGCGCTGCGGATGTTCGCGGCACAGGGGCACGGGCTGTTTCCGGTGCATACGGCGCTGGCCTGGGACTTGGAAGATCGCCTGCGGCTTCATCGTGTCGGCGAGCTAGCGGGGATGCACGAGCGCTTCTATTTGCTTTCGCCGCTGCGCCGCAGCCATCGCACAGACGTGCAGAAGATCGTCTTGCACGCGCGGCAACGACTGCTGAGCAGCGGCTAGACGACGGTGAGAGCTCTCGTGCGGCCGGCGGTTTTGTCACCGCACGTCATGGGCCTGGGCTGGCGTCGGGCGGGTTCTTCCAGGCCTCAATCGCTTGGCGGACTTTTTCGGCACGCGGGTCGCCGAGCGCTTCGCGAAGGCGCAGTGCTTGTTCGGCCGATGCGATCGCTTCGCTGCGTCGGCCGAGCCCTTCGAGTGCCAGGGCTCGATTCCACGCCGAGTTGGCTTCGCCGCGACGATCTCCGACGTTGCGAGCGATGACGATGTGCTGGTCATAGTAGGAAATGGCGCGCTGCGGCTGCCCCGATGCGCGATGGGCCAGGCCCAAGTTGCCAAGCGCTCGGCCTTCGGCGCGCTGATCACCCAGCTTCTGCGCGACGGACAGATCTTGCTCGAACGCTGTGATGGCCTGCGCTGGCTGCCCGATATCCAGATAGGCGATGCCCAAGTTGGCGAGCATGGCGCTCTCGGCGCGACGATCTTGCAGTGTGCGCGCCAAGGCCAGGCCGGGCTCTAGATAGCCAATGGCGCGAGCCGCTTGGCCCTGCTCGACGCAAACAAAGCCCAGACTCGATAGCGCACGCAGCTCGCTTTGGCGATCACTGGTGCTGCGGGCCACGCTGACGCACTGCTCGTATACGTCGAGAGCGCGCGGCACCAGACCCTGATCGCGCAGCGCATGGCCGGACTGCAGAAGCAGCGGCGCTTCGGACTCGCGATCGGCGATGCGGTGAGCGGCCTGCAGCGCGCCTTCAAACCAGCGCTGCCGCGCCTTGGCGGCCATGCGCAGAGCGAGCAAGCCGCCACCTACCTTGGCCATGGCCACGTAGCGACGCGGGATGTCGTCTTCGCTGCGCTCGCCGTTCGGCTTTTTGGGGCTGGGCATCTGGCTTGGGCGGTCATGCAGGCCGGTGGTCACCCAGGCTTGTGCTGCATCGATGTGTGGGCGCAGGCGATCGAAGTGAACCAGTGCCTCGGTGAGTGCGTCGCTGCCTTGTCGGAAGCGCTGGTCAAGCTGATGCAGCAGCGCAGTGATGTGCGCGGCATGCAGATCGCGAACTTCACGGTCGTGTCCTGGCTCGCCCTGGCTTTGCGCGTAGACGCGCACGAGATCATGCATGCGATACAAGCCGGCCTTGGCATCGAGGTCGAGCAGCCCGCTGCGCGACAGGCGACGCAAGACATCGGACAAGGCCGAGGCGTGCGAGGGCAGGGCGGCGATCGCTTGCAGCGTATCGGCATCGCAGGCAAGTGGCAGGACCGCCATGCGGCAGAGCAGCCTGCGGCTCCACGGATCGACGCTGCGGAAGCCCACGCCGATCGCTGCCAGAAGATCGTGAATCATGCCTTCCGCCGGTCGCAGCATTTCCAGCTTGGCTCGCTCTTGTACAAGCTGCTGTGTGACGTCGGGGATCTGACGCGTTGGATCGTCGCGCAAAAGCTGCCCCACGATCTGCAAGGCGAGTGGTGCGTGGGCGCAGCGCATGGCCAGCTCAGCGGCTTGGCTGCTGGAAAGGCGTGGGCACAGGCTGCGCAGAAGCAGGGTCGAATCGGTGGCGGACAGACTGTCGAGATCCATGGCATAGCCGCTGGCACTGCCGAGCTGATGCACGGGAATTCGGCTGCGGCTGGTGGCCAAGAGCGCACAGCCTGGTGGTGGCAGCAGCGCGCGGATGCAGGCTGCATCTTTCGCGTCATCCGCGACGATCAGCGCACGCAAGCCCGAGAGCTTGTGACGATACAGCGAGACCAGTGCTTCCGGTTCGCTGGGCAGCGACGCCAGGGGGCCCATCAGAAAACGCAGGACGCGCTCTAGCGCTTGTTCGGGTCGCACGGGCGTCTCGGACTGACCGCGCAGGTCGAGCCATAGCTGCACGGGGAGCACGCCCTGTAGCTCGGCGGCGGCCTTGCATGCAAGCTCGCTTTTGCCAAGGCCTGGCAGGCTGCGCACCGACGAGATCAGCACCACCGGGCCAGACGCAACACGCAGGCTGCGCAGCACCCGCTCAAGCTCGGACGTGCGGCCCAGGAAGGACGGAGTGGGGTCGCGCACCAAGCGCGTCGTAAAGGCCCTCGGAGCACTGGTCGCGCTGGCCGCGCTGCGATCGTGGCCTAGGCCGGGGTCCTCGCTGCGTTCGTTGGCCCTGGGACGCTCGCTGTCCAGCGCTGTGTCCAGGGCCACAAGCCCGTTCAAGCCGGTGTGCCGTCGCGTCTCTGCCACGCCCCGAGCGTAACATGTTCAAAGCATCGGCTTACTGGGCGCCACTTCCGCGGATCGACAAGGCCAATCACCTGCTGGCTGGTGATACGGTTAGTGATATGTGGCAATCCAACGTGGCATTGGCATCGTCCGCTCTGCTTCTGTGCCTGGGAGGATCGGCAGGCTGTGGCAGTCCGCCAGCTAACCCTGTGGGTCAGTCCTTGACCCGCTTCCCCGAGGACGCGTTCCCGATACCAGTCGACAACCAACCGACGCCGGCTCGCGTCGAGCTAGGGCGCCTGCTGTTCTTTGACCCCGTCCTGTCTGCGAATCGCAAAGTGGCCTGCGCAAGCTGCCATCTGCCCGAGCGCGCATTGGCGGATGCGCGCCATGTCGGCGCGGCTCTGGCCATCGAGAGCGGTGGTGTGCTGCCGCGCTCGACACCGACGATCTTTAACGTTCGTTTTCAGCACAGCCAGTTCTGGGACGGACGGGCCGACAGTCTAGAGTCCCTGGCGCTGATGCCCGTCGAAAACGAGCTTGAGATGGGCTCGTCCCGCGACAAGGCGGTGCGTGATGTGGCGGCTGTGCCCCAGTACCAGACCTTGTTTCGCGAGGCGTACGGGGGGGCGGTGGACGAGAACTCGTTGCGCCGGGCGATTGCCGCATTCTTGCGCACGGTGACTGCCAATCAAGCGCCCGTCGACAAATACCTGGCGGGCAACGAACAGGCTCTGTCGGCTGACGCAGCGTCGGGGTTTGGCCTATTTTTTGGCAAGGCGCGCTGCAGCCGCTGCCACTATCTGCCGCTGTTCGCGGGTACCGAGGGGCCTGCCTTCGTCGCGACAGAGTTCCGTATCACGGGCGTTCCCGAGCGAGGCAAGAGCGAGCTAACGCGGGACATCGGTCGGGCCGGTGTGGTCGGTCTGCCGGAACAAGACGCGGCAGAGCTTCGACATGCCTTCAAGGCGCCGACTCTGCGCAACATCGACAAGACCGCGCCCTATATGCACAACGGCGCCTTCGATACGTTGGAACAAGTGCTCGACTTTTACGATCGCGGGCCCGAGTCGAAAGGGTACAGCGTGCCCAACCTCGACTTTGTCATGCAGCCTGGACCGCTGCGCCTAAGCAGCGACGAAAAACGGCAGCTTTTGGTGTTCCTGCGTGAGGGGCTTACCGACGTAAGCGGCCTGCCGGGTGTGCCAGCCAGCGTGCCAAGCGGCCTGGCGCCTGGCGGAACGCCGCCGCCGTTAGATTGATTAATTGATTGGCGGATGAAATATTGTCATAAAAATTGCGATAAAATATTCGATTGCTTTTTAGCGCGGAGGCAGTGCCGGGCCACCGGGTAGGCGCTCTAGCATCTTCTGGCAGTGCTGGCGCAGTGCTGCCTCTTCGCCGATGCTCGTCGGTGGGACGGTCTGCAGCGACGCCACCAATGCCGTCAGGCCCAGGCGCGCGGCGAGGAAGTTGCCAGTGGCCGCGAGGATCTCGCACTCGGCCAAGCGCACATCGACATCGCTACGCCACGGCTGTGGCAGGCGCTGCAGCACGGCACGGCTTTGCATTGCGGCCGCCGCACGCTCGCCGGGCAGCGCGGCGCACAGCATGGCGCGGATCAGCAGCGCCGGCAGCGCTGGACGCTTGAGCTGGGCCAGATCCGGCAGAAGTGGCTTCAGCAAGCTCTGGGCTTCACCGCAGCGATCGAGCGCCAGCAGCGCGCGGGCTCGCTCAACGAGTAAGGCCTCGTCGTACTTGCCGGTGACTTCGCCGCGGCTGCGCTTCACGTTGGCCAGCGTATTGAGCGCTGGCTCAGCGGCTCCGTTTAGGCGCTCAGCACGAGCGGCAGCGATGAACAGCTCGGCGTCTTGCTCTTCTTTGAGAAGCTCTTGGTACAGGGCATGGGCTTTGGCGTAGTCGCCGCGCTGTGTCAGCAAGCCCGCTAGCTCGCGCCTCGCACCCATGTGGCGATCGTCGGTGCGCAGGGCGGCGCTGAGCTGCTGCTCGGCCTGTCCCCACTCTTGCATCTCGCGCAGCAAGCGACCCAGAAGCAGCCGTGCTTCGATTCGCTCGGGCGCCCGCGTGACCACCGCTTCTAGAATCGCGCGAGCCTCGGGCTGCTCCGCCGGGCGGACCGATAGCAGCACTTCTGCCCACAGGATCTGTGTATCAAGCTGCTCGTCGCGCAGCGCCGGATTGCCGGTGCTGTCTACCCCTGACATCTGACGGAACAGCGGTTCGAGTGTGCGACGAGAATTGGCAGGTTCGCCCAGGATGAGCGAGACGCGAGCCAGCACCCGTTGGGCGCCCGCATGGACCCGTGGAGACTGGCTGCTGGTCGCGACCAGCTTGCGGGCCAGCTTCTGTGCTTCCAGTGTGTCGTTTTGCGACAGGAGCACCCGCGCCTTGAGCAGCGCGGCTTCGCCGTCTTCGCCGGCTGCAGCGCCAGAGGACAAGAGCGGCTCAAGTGTCCGCAACGCTTCCGAGCCTTGGTTCAGACGCAGCTGCGCGTCCGCCTGCAGGAGCCGCGTTCGTCGCCGACTCGCCACGCGCGCGAGGGTTTCTTGGCACTGCTGCTGTGCCAGACGCGCATCGCCGGTACGCAACCACGCCGAGGCCAGGCGATCGCTGACGGCTGCGTTGTCGCTGCCAAAGATCGCACGGGCTCGCTCCAGCGCGGCTCGCGCGTCGCCACGGGCTGCGGGATCGGTGTCCAGGCTGAGCTCGCCCAAAAGCAGCGCGGCGCGTGCTCGGTCTCCTCGACCGCAGGGATCAGATCCAGTGCGCGGCAGCGCTGACCACTCTTGCAGAGTCTGCAGGGCTTGACGCTGCGCCGCTGCCCCGGCTTGGCGTGCTTTGAGCGCAGCCATGTCGACGAGTACGCCGCAGTGATCCGGCTGTTCTTTTTCTGCCGCGGTAAGCTGCGCCAGCGCGTCATCAGCCCGGCCGCGTGCAAGCAAGAGCTCTGCAAGTCGCCGTCGCCACAGTGGCAGTGGACTCTTGCTTACGGCATCGGTCAGCGAGGCCAAGGCTTCGTCCTCACGACCCGAGAGCAGCGCCACCTGGCTGGCTATGTAGGCGCGCCAACCCTGGGGAAGGGGGGCTAGCTCGCTGTGCTGATCGGCCTCGGGAGGCATTCCCTGCAGTCGCTCCCAGGCCCGCTCGGCGGTTTTTAGGTCGCTTATGGCCAATGCCGCCAACACCTGCGCCGAGTATGCAGCCGCCGTGGCTTCCCCTTGGGCTTGGCGCGCTGCAGCCTGCGCTTCCGCTGCCCACGTGACCGCGCTCGACGCGCTGGTCTTTGCCGCTGCTGAGTCCCCCGACTTGGCCGCTTCGATGGGCTTGCCAGCCTCGGTGCTTGCCTGCGGATCAGGAGGGGCTTGCGGCTGGCTCGCGGTGCCATCTATCGCCGTCCGCGCGCCTTCAATGCGCTCGGCTCCACCTAGCTCGTACTGCGCTTCGCTCAGAACTAGCGCTCTGGCTGCGAGCGCAGAACCGTCGGTGGGACGCTTGCTAAGCAGGCGGCGCAGCTTGGCTTCGGCAGCGGCAAAGTCGGCGATCCGACCGCGTCGGTGGGCCTCGTTGACAGCGTCGCGAGACTGTGTCGCAAGCTCGGCCTGTCGCTGCCGCTCTACGAGCCACGTTCCGACGGCCCACCCGCTGCCACCAATCATCAGACCCAGGAACAGTCCGGCCCACAGGCGAGCTCGACCCCTTCCTGCGCCGCCTTGCTGCGTTGGAGCTTCCTGCGCACGTGGCGACTCGGAGCTGCTTTTCTTGCGATCTTGGGCGAACAGGGGGCGGACTGCCGTCTCATCCGCCGGGATTTCCATAAGCTGCGTTCGTTGCACCCCCAACGACGGCTCATCTCGCATCACCAGCGTCGAGTCGGGGCGTCCGGCGGGCTTGGTGCTTTGAACTTGCGTGGTATCTGGGCCGGCGGCGCGCTGCGGGTGGACCTGCGGCAAGGCCTGGGTCTTGGTCCCCGTCTGCACGTCTTTCTGTCGCGTCGCCTGTCGGGCCAGCTCTTCGGCAATCGAGCTCTCGGGCTCGCCTCCCTCGGGCACTGGGACGAACTGCGTGGCATCGTTGCCTAGGCTGCGTCGCGAAGGGGCCTCGACTGCGGCGGATGGCTCCCCGCTTTCGAGCTCGATCGTGGCCGTCGGCATCTGCTTGGCTGGGCGGATCGCCGTCTGTTCCCCCGAAGGTGCATCCGGTGAAGCAACCGCTGCAACAAGGGGCTGCGTCAGGGCTGGATCCGGCTTTCCGGCACCGACCTGCGGCGCGTCCAGCATCGTTGGATCCGCTTGACCTTCCTCGTGCGTCGGGCTCGCTGAAACGGGGCGCTGGGGACGGCTGCCAGAGGATGTGGACCGCGGCTGGGTCGGGATGCCGCTTGAGCGCAGTCCGGGCTCGGTTGACTCGGCTTGCTCGCTGCTAGCGCTGCCCGCGAACGCATCCAGCGAGGTAGGATCCGCCGTCTCAGCGTCGCGGCTCGCAGCGTTGAGCTCTTGCAGGACCTTTTTCGCAGACATGTGCTCTCGCAGCGTCGGCATCTGGCGAAGCTTGGCGCCTGGCGGAGCATTGGCGACGGCCTGGGCCTCTTTGTCGCGCTCGGTTTCTCGCGCTGGCGTCGTCGGTGCTACCGACGTTGCCGCGTCAGAGGGGCTGGGAACGGACCTGCCTGCGCTACCGGCAGAAGTGCTGCCCGGTGTCGGAAGCGACCCCGAGCGGTGTTCATCATCGCGCTGGCTCACATTCGCCTCGGAAAGATGGTCTAGCATAGCGCAACCACGCGGTTCTTCCGAGAGGCATTGTTGCCTGCTCACACTTGCGCATAATCAAGAGCACCCGCGCTGAGCCGGCTTCTCACACGTCCCCGTGCGCGTCCATGATCGAAGGTCTGCACAACGCGGCAGGCCGACCGTCGAGACCCCCGGCCAGCGCCTCAACCAAGAGGCTTCTCATGATCGCACTCGTCGTCCACTTCCTGCTCTATGCTTTGTCCTTCATGCTGGCGGCCAAGGTCGTCCCTGGCATCGCCGTTCGCAGCTATGGCAGCGCCGTCAAGTTCGCTGTGGTCTTTGCGCTTCTCGACGGTCTGTTTTTCAAGCTGCTGGCTTTTCTGACGATGCCCTTGGTGATCGTCTCGCTGGGGTTGTTCTTGCTGGTCATTCGCGCGGCCCTGTTCTGGGCTGCTGACCGTTTCGTCGACGGCGTCAAGATCGATGGCTTCCTGCCCGCCTTGCTTGGCTCGCTGGTGACGGGTGGCTTGAACTGGCTGATCACTCGCTTCGTTCATATCGGCTAGCGGCGCGCCCGTCGCTTCGCCTGGCGAGTGGTTCGCAAAGCGAACTCAACCATTCTCCGGCGAGAGAAACAGCGCGCTTGCGATCCACGCGGCACGAAGAACCACACGCTTCCCCATTGTAGTCACCGCACGTCCATGTTAAGCCAGCGCCTACTGTGTGCGCATAGCATCCGCACTGCTGGAGTGCCTTACGCCGCGGCAAGCAGGAACCATGGACAAGATCATCATCAAAGGCGCGCGAGAGCATAACCTCAAGAACATCGACGTTGAGCTGCCGCGCAATAAGCTCGTCGTCATCACGGGCCTCTCGGGATCGGGCAAGTCGTCGCTAGCCTTCGACACCATCTATGCCGAGGGGCAGCGCCGCTATGTCGAGTCCCTTTCGACGTACGCTCGGCAGTTCTTGGAGCAGATGGGCAAGCCAGATCTCGACTCGATCGAGGGTCTGTCGCCGGCCATTTCAATCGAGCAGAAGTCGACGAGCAAGAACCCTCGTTCGACGGTCGGCACGGTCACTGAGATCTATGACTATCTGCGCTTGCTCTACGCGCGCATCGGCACGGTGCATTGTCATAGCTGCGGTCGGCCCATCAGCTCGCAGACGGTGCAGCAGATGGTCGATCGAGTGCTGCGGCTGCCTGACGGGACGCGCTTTTCCGTGCTGGCGCCCGTGGTTCGCGATCGCAAAGGCGAATTCAAAAAAGAGATCGATGCGCTGCGCCGCCAAGGCCTGCGTCGCGTCAACATCGACGGCGAGCTGTTCGATCTGTCGGAAGACACGATCAAAATCGACAAGAACAAGTCGCACACCATCGAGGTCTATATCGACCGCCTGGTGGTCAAGCCCGACGTACGGCAGCGCCTGACTGAGTCGATCGAGCTGGGCCTGCAGCTTGCAGAAGGCATCGTCAAGGTCTCGCCCGTCTTGTTGGGGGGCGATGACGAGGCGATCCTCAGCGACGGTGCTGGCATCACCGACGAGAACGGCGACATCATCTTTTCCGAGCGCTTCGCCTGCGTCGCCTGCGGCATCAGCTATCCCGAGATCTCGCCGCGCTTGTTTTCGTTTAACAACCCCTCGGGCGCGTGTCCGGCTTGCGACGGCATCGGCGCCAAGATGTTCTTTGATCCCGAGCTGATCGTACCGACGCAGGATCTGTCGCTGCGCGAGGGCGCTATCGAGCCCTGGGAAAAGCGCAACGGGCCGTTCTTTCAGCAGATCCTCGAAGCCATCGCCGGTCATTACAGCATCGACATGGCGACGCCGTGGTACGAGCTTCCGCAGGCGCACCGCGACATCATCCTGTACGGCTCGAAAGGCGAAGAGATCGAGTTCTGGTTTGAAAAGAACGGCCGTCGCCATACTTACAAAAAGGAATTCGAGGGCGTCATCCAGAACCTGGAACGGCGCCTGTCGGAATATGAGCGACGTCGACGGGAAGAAGGCACAGCAGCGCAGGGCTCGGACAGCTTTGAGGCGGCGTACGAAGAATTCTCGCCGTACATGAACAAGTCGCCCTGCGAGGAATGCCAGGGAACGCGCCTGCGCAAAGAAGCGCGCTTCGTCAAGGTCGGTGGCTTGCCGATCAATGAGCTCACGGCCAAGCCGATTCGTGATGGCAAGCGCTTCTTCGACTCGCTGAAGTTGAGCCCGCGGCAGATGGAGATCGCCGACCGCATCCTCAAAGAAGTGCGCGATCGCTTGGGTTTCTTGGTCAATGTCGGGCTCGACTACCTGACGCTCGATCGCACCGCCGCCACGCTGTCAGGAGGCGAGGCGCAGCGCATTCGCCTGGCCAGTCAGATCGGCAGCTCGCTGACCGGCGTGCTCTATGTCTTGGATGAGCCCTCGATCGGTCTGCATCAGCGCGACAACCAGCGCTTGCTGGAAACGCTGTTCCGCCTGCGCGATATCGGCAACACCGTCATCGTGGTCGAGCACGATGAAGACACGATCCGCGCCGCCGATCACGTGCTGGACATGGGACCGCGGGCCGGCGTCTTGGGCGGTCGCATCGTCGCCGCAGGCACGCCGGCAGACATCATGTCTTCGACGGGATCGCTGACGGGAGCGTACCTGTCAGGGCGCAAGAAGATCGAAGTGCGCGGCTCACGCCGGCAGTGCCAGAACCGCTACATCGTTCTGAAGAACTGCAAAGAGCACAACCTGCGCGACATCACCGTGCGCTTCCCGGTTGGCGTGTTCACCTGCGTGACCGGGGTATCAGGCTCGGGCAAGTCGACGCTGGTGATCGACACGCTGCTTGGTGCGCTGAAGCAGAAACTGCATCACAGCAAGTGCCCAGTTGGCTCGTACGAGAGCATCGAAGGCATCCACCACGTCGATCGCGTCATTGACATCGATCAGCTTCCGATTGGCCGCACGCCGCGCTCGAACCCAGCGACGTATACCGGCGTGTTCACGCACATCCGCGATCTGTTCGCGGCGTTACCGGACAGCAAGGCGCGTGGGTACAAAGCGGGTCGATACAGCTTCAACGTCAAGGGCGGTCGCTGCGAAGCGTGCCAGGGCGATGGCATCTTGCGCATCGAGATGCACTTTCTGCCCGACGTCTACGTCGTCTGCGAAGAGTGTGGCGGTCGTCGCTACAATCGCGAGACGCTGGAGGTCAAGTACAAGGGGGCCTCGATCGCCGACGTGCTTGACATGACTGTGTCGCAAGCCTGCGAGTTCTTGGGTCACATTCCCAAGATTCGACAGAAGCTAGAGACGCTGCGCGATGTGGGGCTTGGCTATATCGCGCTCGGGCAGGCGGCGACGACGCTGTCGGGTGGCGAAGCGCAGCGCATCAAGCTTTCGAAAGAGCTCGCCAAGAAGGGCTCGGGCCGGACTGTCTATATCCTCGACGAGCCGACGACGGGCTTGCACTTCGACGACATCAAGCAGCTTCTTGACGTGCTTGGCCGCTTGGTCGACAGCGGCAATACCGTCATCGTCATCGAGCACAACTTAGACGTCATCAAGACCGCCGACTACATCGTCGACATGGGCCCAGAAGGCGGTGACGGAGGCGGCTACGTTGTGGGCTGCGGCACGCCAGAAGATATCGCACGAGTTCCCGGCAGCTATACCGGCCAGTATCTAAAGCGCGTGCTGGCCGTCAGCTAGGCGATGTCGATGGACGAACAGCGGTTCTGGCAGCTTGTGCTGTCCGGCTTTTTCATCTTGGCCGTCGTGGTGGCGGTGCGCCTGCACATGGTCGCCGCGCCCTATGGTCGCCACAACCAGCGCGCCATGTGGGGGCCGCAGGTAAGCAGCCTGTTGGGCTGGCTGATCATGGAGGTTCCCGCCTCGGTCGCACCGATGATTCTGTTTCTAGTGGCAGGGCGACGCGATCCCGTCCTCTGGACGTTTTTCGTGCTGTGGCAGCTGCACTACTTTTATCGCGCGTTCATCTATCCCCTGCGTCGTCGCGGAGGTGTGCCGACGATGCCGCTCCTGATCGCGCTGTCCGGGCTCTTGTTCAACCTGCTCAATACCTACTTGAACTGGCGGTTTCTGACCCACTTCGCTCCCGCCGATTCCTACGGGCGCGCGTGGCTATCTGACCCGCGCTTCATCGCTGGCACGACGCTGTTTTTCTGCGGGCTGTTCATCAACCAGCATGCCGACTGGGTCCTGATGAACCTGCGCAAGCCCGGCGAGACGGGCTACAAGATTCCATACGGAGGCTTGTATCGCTTCATCTCGTGCCCCAACTATTTCGGCGAGCTTTTGGAGTGGTTGGGCTGGGCGATTCTGACGTTCTCACTGCCTGGGCTCGCGTTCTTTGTGTGGACCGCGGCCAACCTGATCCCGCGCGCTTTGGCTCATCACCGCGACTATCTTTCGCGCTTCAGCAACTATCCCAAAGAGCGCCGCGCGGTGCTGCCCTTCGTCTTGTAGCTTCGCGAGCGGAGCCTGAGGGCGAAGAAGAAGCGGTCGGCAGGCAAGCACCGACAGGAGCAAGCCGAAGGCGGTATCGGCGGCTACTCGTGCTCGAAGGTGATGGTGTAGCGCTCGATCACGTACGCGACGGGCTTGCCATCGCCGCCAATCGCTGGGCGAAAGCGACAGCGCGGATCAAAGCGGAACAGGCCGATCGCGATGCTGTCGACCTCTTTGCCGAGGCCTTGCACTTTGCGGATGGCGTGTACGCGCGCTCGCTCATCTAGCTCAATTCGCAAGATCACCTGGCCACTGGCGCCGCTGGCACGAAGCTCGGTTGCTTCCCACTTTTGCTTGAGTGCCGCGTCGCATGCCTCTTTGTCTTCGCTCTGCGGCAGGCTCTTGAGCTTTTCCTCGGGAACCGGGCGATATTCAGCGCCGCCTGGCGCTTCGGCGACGGGCAGCGGCGGGATCTCTTTAACGTTGGGGCGCTTCGATGGGTCCGCCATCGTCGTATTGCCCACTGGAACCGAGATCCCCTGGCCAACGGCATCGCTGGCCTTGATGCCAAAGACTGGCTTTGGCGGCTCGGCCACGGGCGGTGGCTGCGGCTGGTTTGGCTTCGGGGCCTGGGCAGGCTGCGGCTGCTTGCGAACCAGCTTTTTCTTCGGCGGCTCCGGCGGCGGCGGCTCCGGCTCTGGCGGCTTGGGTGGTGGCTCCGCGGGAGGCGGAGGCGGCGGTTTCCGCTTGCGAATCTCGACTTCTACCGTCGTGATGCCCTTGCTCTTGGGCGGCGGGGCCAAGCTGATATAGGCCAGCGCCGCTGCGTGCAGCAGCAGGGCCAAGCCAAAGCCAACGCCATCAAACTTAGAGCTGAGTGCGTTCACGTTCCGTCGGTGGCCATGGCGAACTTGGTGACACCCAAGGTCTTGACCAGATCGACGATGTGCATCACGTCGCCATACGCGATGCCTTTGTCGCCCGCGATCACCGCCTGAATGTCGCGGTTCTTCTGCACGAGATCAGTGGTCACGGCTTGCGCCTTGGCCTCGTCGACCTTTTCCCCATTTAGATACAAATCATATCCTGCGCTGCCGTCCTGCTTCTTGGTTAGCGTGAACGACAGCGTGGTTTTTTGTGTCTCGTCGCCCGAGGCAGCCTTTGGTAGCTCGACCTTGATCGACGGGTTGTTCGCAATGATCGGGGCCGCAACCATCATGATGATCAACAGCACCAGCGTAATGTCGACGAGCGGAGTGACGTTGATGTCCGAGATCATCCCGCCGCCGGCTTCTTCGTCGCCGAACCCACCTCCAGCCCCTCCGGCCATTACTTCTTCTCCTCGGCTGAATCACTGGCCTTGGGCGAGTCGCTGGACTTAGGCGCACTGACCTTGGCCGTCGTCGGCTTACCTTGCTCGGTAGAGTGGCTGACTAGCTCGGCACGCAGTGCCGCCAAGATCACCTGCGCCACGACATCGATCTGCGATGTGATGGCGCGCACGCGTCGGTTGTAGACGTTGAATCCGACCACTGCCGGGATGGCGACCAGAAGGCCTACTGCCGTCGCCACCAGGGCTTCCGAGATGCCGGCCATGACGACTTGGATGCCGCCTGCTTGATTGCCGGCTAGATCATGGAAGGCCTTGATGATGCCGAGCACGGTGCCAAATAGCCCGATGAAGGGGGCGTTTGAGCCCAGTGTGCCCAGAAAGGCGAGGTTGCGTTCCAGGCCCAACTTTACGCGGGCCTTGGCGCCAAGCATCGCGGACTCGACGGCATCCGCGCCGCGTTCGGCTTCTTCCAAACCGACCTGGGCGACGAAAGCCACCGGCCCACGTCCGGCCTGAGCCTGCTTGCGGGCGTCGCCGAACTTGCCGTCTAAGAGCTGCCGCCGCAGATCCTCGGCAAGGGCTGCAAAGTCAAAGCGCAGGCTAAAGTAGTACAGGCCGCGCTCGATCATAACCGCGATGCTCAGCAGCGAAAGAAGGAGCAGCAGCCACAGCACCCACTCGGCGCCAACCAGGGTCAGGGAAAGCAGTTTCTGTGTCAGGTTCATCGGAACGCGCAGTCTCCCAGAAGATTGAGTGGCCGGGCAGTGCTTGGCTGGCCTATGTGATGTCGCTGGTCCCGTGCATGGTTCAGCGGGCTGGGGTCAAAGCAGAGGGAATGCACAGGGTATGTAGGCCCGAGCCAGCACCAGGATTCGGGGGTCGAGTTGGCAACGTGACCGCTGCGCAGTGTATTTCCAGATTTTGCTCGGCGCAAACTCGCTGACTTTCGCGCCCCACTCGACCCAGCATGGCCCGTATAATGAGCGAGGCTTTTTGTGCGGATTGCGGACGGCTTGGGATGGCTTCTGCGCGCACGGGACGCGAAGCCAAGGAGCACGGAATGCGGGGAGTCTCTGTCGCGGTGATCGGAGGAGGCCGGTGGGCGCGAGCGCTGTCGATGCGGCTCAGCCAAAATCTGCGTCGGCAGCGCGGGAAAGAGCAGCAGCTTCGGCGCGTCATGCAGTACCAGCCGCCGCCAGACTTGCCGCGCATCCAAACCTACTATGACCAGCCAGAACGGGCCAAAGCGCCGGCCAAAGCGCCAGCTCCTTCGGCGCGTTCAGGAGGGGACTCGACGCTGCAGATGTCGGCCGATGCCCTGCTGTTTGCAGCCGGCGAGGTCTATGCCGATACCATCGAAATCGGCGAGCTCGTCGAGGCAGACCTGATCATCATGGCCATCCCGGCCGCCAAGGTGAAGCCGCTCTTAGAGACGCTGCGCAGCGTGCTGAAGCCCAAGCAGTGCCTGCTGCACGCCATCGGCAGCTTCGCGCCGGTCATTGGGGCCAGCGGGCATACCATGATGCCGATCTCTGAGCTGGTTCGACTTGAGACACCGCTCGTCCACGTCGGCGCGCTGGCGGGTCCCGCCATGGCAGAGGATCTCGAAGAAGAGGTTCCGGTGGCCATGCTCTGTGGCAGCCCTTCAGCCGAGGCCACGGCGCTTGTGCAGAAAGCGCTCAATGGTCCATTGCTGCGTATCTATAGCAGCCCAGACCTGATCGGCGTCGAGCTAGCGCGAGCGTTGGTCGGCGTCATGGCCTTGGCTTGCGGCGTCGCGGATGCGCTGGGCTTCGGCACGGCGGCCCGCGCACTGTTTATCAGCCACGCCGCAAGCGAGATGATGCGGTTGGGTATGGCCTTTGGTGGCAGTGAGTGGACGTTCCACGGTCCGGCGGGCCTAGGCGAGCTAATCGTCGCCACCGATCGTCGCGGGTCACCAGACTTCCAGCTCGGCCGGCTGCTCGGCCGCGGCGTCTCTCTTGGGGATTCGTACCGTCAGATCGACCGCGCCTGCGACGGCTTGAACATGGTGCGCGAAGCACAGCTTCTGGGGCAACGGGCGCGCATCAACCTGCCGATTATCAATGCCCTGCACCGCTGGGTCAGCGGCAAGCAGGATCTGCGCACATCGATGACCGAGCTCCTCGAAAACGAGCTGTTTACCTAGCCCCGATTCAACTCGGACTGCGCAGCTTTCCGTCGAAGACATAGGCGACAGGGCCGCGCATCCGCACTTGGCGATAGCCTGACTCTACGAACAGATCGAGGGGACCGCCGGGCAAGTTCACGCGGACACGCTGGCCCGTCTGAACGAGGCCGCGGATGCAGGCAGCCACCGCGATGGCGCAGGCGCCAGTGCCGCAGGCTTGGGTGATGCCGCAGCCGCGCTCCCAGACAATAGCCGTGAACATATCGGCTGCATCGCGGCGCACGAACTCAACATTGGTGCGCTGCGGGAATAGCGAGTGCTTCTCGACGTGAGGGCCTACGCGCTCGGCAAGCCGCCAAAGCTCGCGATCCGTGGGCGGCTGCACATCATTGACAAACCACACCGCATGCGGGTTTCCCATCGACACCAGATAAAGCGGCAGCGTGCGCCCATCGATCGAAAGCGGGGTCTCGCGGCAGCGGTCGGGCACAAATACCGGATCGCTTGACCCGTCGGCTGTCTGCAAGGGGCGTGGTGGTCCCATCTCGATCTCTACGCTGCGGCCTTGGTCCATCACGTCGCAGCGCAGGATGCCAGCGCCTGTCTCGATGGCGAGCGATGCCGCGGCGCCGTGAACATGCAGCCAGCTTGCGACACAGCGCAGGCCATTGCCGCACATCTCTGCCTCGCTGCCATCGGCATTGCGCACGCGCATGCGGGCCTGTGCTCCGGCCTTTGCCGCGCTCGGTGATGCAGGGAACACGCCCAAGACTCCGTCGGCACCGACGCCCCGATGGCGATCGCAGAGAGCAGCGATACTCGACGCGTCATCAAACCACGACACATCGTCGACGTTTCGCAGATCGGTGACGAGGAAGTCATTGCCAAGGCCGTGCAGCTTGGCAAAGGACCGCAGCATGGGGCTATGGAGTGGGAGAAACGGGAGTAGGCTGACCGACGGGTGCTGCCGGGCGAGGTGCCGGGGCTGGAGCAGCAGGCCGTTGTGTAGCGGGAGCCGCCGTCGGAGC
>CAZKOY010000112.1:0-17986 GCA_964554495.1 uncultured Myxococcales bacterium | reverse complement strand
GATGTCGTCCAGGCGCTTGGCGATCTCTTGGGCATGGCCTTGGGCACTGACAAAAGTCAGTTTCTGCCCATTGGGATTCTGCTGTTCCACGGACGTACGGAACGCTTGGGTCAGGTCCTTCGCTGTCTTGATTCGTCCGGGGTCACGCACGCCGCTTGATTCTTCCTTCAGGAGATTGTCCGCTGCGCAATACTCAGCGTCGGCCTGCCTACGCGCTTCGTGCGCTCGCTCCCACTTCAACTTCTTTAGTTCCGCCAACTCCTTCTGGACTTCGGGGGTGGCGATGCGCCGATTGACTTCTTGCGCTGTGCGCAAGAGGAATTTGCGCGTTATTTCATAGTTGCTGTGACTTTGATCGAGTTGGGAATAGGCCTCTGCCCAGTCCTGAAGGTCTTGGGCGGACATGGTGGACGGATTCGCGTAGTGCAGGTCCGTGGAACGGGCAAAGCGCTTCGGTGGTTCTTTGGTTTCTGGGTCGTTGACGGGCGGTGAATTGGGTGTGCTCTGTGGGGGCGGGGCCGGTTGCTGCTCTAGCTGCGCTAGCTGCTCTAGCTGAGCTAGGCATGCGTGGATCCGCGCGCTGTCTTCTTCTGAGGGCTGGCTAGCCTGGAAGACCCGAAGCTCCTGCGCGGTGGCCTTGCGCTGCTCGGAGCTGTATTGGTGAAGCTGGTTCTCGATCTCAGCGAGCCGCTTCTGCTGCCCTTCATCGAGGATCCGGAACACGCAGCCATCCGGTGCCATCGCTCCGTTGACAGGGCCTGTGGGGCGGCTGCCTAGGATCGACTCCGCCGAGGCTCCCTGCTCGACGAGCCGGGCGGCAGCATGGGCCCGCTCTTCGTGCACATCACCGGGTCGGTTCAAGCCGCTGTTCGGTCCGTCTCCGCTGCGTGCCCTCACGATGTGCGCCGCCTCGTGAGCGGCTTCGTACAGGCTCGGGCTGCGGGCAAACACCGCGTGCTCACCCACCGCGAAGGCCGTTGCGCCAAGGGCCCGCGCACTGGTCGTCGCGATGGGACCCTGATGGCTCTTGATTCCATCGAGATCGTGAGCCCCAAAGGAAGCCTGGATGCGATCCTTAAAGGGCAACGGCGAGGCGGGGGTCGAGGTCGCGGTGCGGGCGATGTCAAGGACGGCGCTGGTGCGAAGAGGCATCGGTGCCGTGATCGGCAGGGAGGCGAAGCGGTGACCAAGAGCGGGGTTCCGAGGCACTCGATCCCCTGCGGGAGCCTGCTCGGCCCGCCTTACCTCAACACTAGATGCTGGGGCGAACTCCGAGGATCGCGGTCTCGTCCGCGAATTAGGACTGTGGGCGGCCACTCGGTCTCTCATGTCAACTCCACGTTGATGTCCATGTTGAGGTCAGGGCTTGGCCGAGACAGCATCCCAGCTCCTCCCCCCTCGAAAAGGTATCATGAAGTGGGTCGTGGGCTGGCCGTGTTGTGAGCACAGCATCTGAATTCCGAACCACCCTTGGCTTCTACCCGAGGCGGAGCACGTAATTCTCCACTCTCATGAGGGCCCTCTGCGGTGGCGAGATCAAATTTTGATGTTTACCAAGATATGCGACAAAAACGGAATTATTACGGAACAATAAAGGAATCATCCTCATGCTGCCACCGCGCGTGCGTCAGCCCTGATATGTCGACACCGCGCAACGCAGCCTGTGCGGCTCATTGTGCTCTGCGGGTCGGGCTTCTGGCCTAGCGACCCACTGTGGGCAAGACGTGATACGATTTGTCGGATCGTAAGCGCGCAATTGCATACAGGGGGGAGCGCTGATGGCTTCAGGGAATCCTGATGAGTTTCACGGCACAGCGCGATTCGAGCTTCTGTCACGCCTGGGTCAGGGAGGAATGGGTACGGTCTACGCTGTCTTCGACCGAGAGCGCGGCGTGCGCATGGCGCTCAAGAGCCTCTCTTCCTCTTTGTCAGAGATGAGCGCCGAGCGGCTGCGTCTGTTCAAAAAGGAATTCCGGGCTCTCCAGGACGTGCATCACGCAAACCTGGTTCAGCTCGGCGAGCTCTTCGAGGTAGATGGCCGCTGGTTTTTTACCATGGAGCTCGTCGAAGGCGTCGATTTCTTGACCTTCGTCCGCCCCGCCTCAGGCCTGCAGCATGACGACTCCCAGAGCGATTTTGCGCCGACCCTCCCGGCGGAGCCCATTCCTCCAGACGCACGCTTAGCCAGCGACACAGTGCCAGCGCCAGCACCGATCAATCGGTCCGTCGGCTATGACGAGACCCGGCTACGCAGCGCCTTGCTTCAGCTTGCCAACGGCCTGACCGCGCTGCATGCGGCCCGCAAAGTACATCGGGATATCAAGCCTTCGAACCTCATGGTGACCCCAGCCGGAAGACTGGTGATCCTCGACTTTGGCATCGTTTCGGACCTGAACCAGCGCGACAGCTGGGGCCAAGAACGACTGATGGGGACTCTGCAATATATGGCCCCAGAGCTTACCGCTGCCGCTGGGCGTGGGGTGAGCCCGGCGGTGGATTGGTACAGCGTAGGCGTCGTGCTCTATGTTGCGTTGAGCGGAAGGCTGCCCTTCGCGGGAACTCCGGGAGAGATCCTGGATGCGATTCAGAACCGCGAGCCGCTGCCGGTCCACAAGCATGAGCCGACGGTGCCGCACGATCTCGATGAGCTGTGCAGCCGCCTTCTGCTTCGCGATCCTGCGGTCCGGGCTACTGGGGAACAGATCCTTCAGTGCCTGCACGCAAAGAGCGCGCCCGCTTTCATGCAGGCATCCACACCCTCGGGCGAACTGTTTGTCGGACGCGCACAGGAACTGCATGCGCTTGAACAGGCTCTGTCGGATGTGCGCAGCGGACAAGGGGTGACAATCCTGTTGTGCGGCGAGTCCGGGGTCGGCAAGAGCTACGTCGTACGCCACTTCCTAAACAGGTTGAGTGGACTAAACGGACTGAAAAAGGAATCACTGGTCTTGGCCGGCCGCTGCTACGAGCGCGAGTCCGTTCCCTATAAAGCGATCGATCAGGTTATCGACCAGCTGAGCTTGTACTTGCAGCACCTTCCGGCCGAGCAAGTGAAGCTGCTTTTGCCATCGCGACTTGGTTTGCTGGCGGCTCTGTTTCCAGTCCTAAATCCGCTGCTTGCCCTAACTTCGGAACCGGACAGCACTATCGTAGATGCGGCAGAGAAGCGCCGCAGTGCCTTCGCAGTGCTGCGCGAGATTTTCTGGCGGCTGTCAAAGACCGTTCATCTGACTGTGGTGGTCGACGATCTGCAGTGGGCGGACGCCGATAGCTTCATGCTGCTGTCTGAGCTTTTGCGTCCTCCGGCGCCCCCGCCGATGCTGCTTCTTGCCACCGTTCGTACCAAGACGACAACCGGTGGGATCTCGGTGAAGGAAACACCACTGGATTGGCTGCCCGGCGATGTGCGTCGTTTGCCGATCGAAAAGCTTCCTGAAACAGACGCGCGGATGCTGGCGGGCTGGCTGCTGCGCAGGCTTGGGAATGACGGGGAAAAGCTGGCCGCCACGATTGCCTCGGAAGCCGAAGGGCATCCGCTGTTCATCGAGGAGCTCATCCGCTTCCGCAGCGACCATGCAGATGCGATTGCACTGCGGCTGGATGAAACCCTGTGGCGGCGTGCGCAGCAGATGGAAGGAACGGCGCGCAGTCTGCTTGAGGTTGTGGCCATCGCCGGAGTGCCCATCGCGCAGCAGACCGCCCTGGAGGCGGCGGCGATTGCCCCGGCGGAATTCGATGCTCAGGCCGCGCAGCTGCGTGCCGCGCGCCTGATTCGGACTAGCGGCGCTCGGCGCGACGACACCATCGAACCGTATCACGACCGCGTGCGGGAATCGGTGCAGGCGCACTTGAGCGATCAAACGAAGAAGGGATGGCATGGACGTCTGGCCTTGGCACTCGAATCCCACGGCAAGGTCGATCCCGAGACGCTGGTCATCCATTGGCTGGGCGCAGAGCAAAAAGAGCGGGCCGCCGGCTACGCGGTCAAGGCGGCAGAGAAGGCTGCCGCCGCGCTGGCTTTCGATCGCGCGGCGCGACTGTATAAGCAGGCGCTGGAAGTCGGCAGTTTTGGTGGAGTGGTCAAGCAGGAACTGCTTATCAAGCTCGGGGAAGCGCTGACCAACGCTGGACTCGGACGCGAGGCAGCAGGTGTCTTTATGACGGCAGCCGAGGGAGCAGAGAGCCGGCAAGCCAGCCGACTGCGGCGTCGGGCCGCAGAACAGCTTCTGCGCAGCGGGTATTCCAAGCAGGGCATCGAGCTGATTCGGCAGGCGCTGCAAGACCTGGGAATGCGATTCCGAACGACGATGCCAGAGGTCATCGGATCGTTGATTCTGCACCAGGCTTGGTTGCGAATTCACGGAACCCAATTCAAGGAACGGGCAGAAGCCGAGGTCCCGATCGACGATCTCGAACGCATCGACGCGCTGATGGCTTGCGCTCACACGCTAGGCAGTATGGATGGAACCCGTGGTGCCGAGTTTTCCTCGCGGCTGGTCCGGCTGGCCTTGAACGCCGGAGAGCCCATGCGTGTGGCCTATGCGCTGATCGCGACGGCAACTTCCACCGCGATCTTCGGTGGATCGGAAAACTGGCTGCGTGCGCAGTCGCAGCTTACGACGGCGCGCGAGCTGATCGGACGAACGGAACAGCCGTACCCACGAGCGTACTTGCTGAACTACGAGGGCATTATTGAGTTCTTCGCCGGTCATTTCCGCACCGGAACGGCCCTTCTCGATGAGGCAGAGCGGCTGTATCGCGAGCGCTGCAGCGGGGTGAGCTGGGAGCTTGGGACGGTGCGCATGATCAGTCTGATGGGCGCTTATTACCTGGGCGATCTGCCGCGCATCCGTCGCGAGCTTGGGCAGCTTCTTCCAGACGCGAAGCGAAGGGAGGATCTGTACCTGCTGACCATTGTCGGCACCACCTCGGCGCCCGCTCTGACCCTTTTGTCCGATCAGCCAGAGCGCTGCCGCCATGAGATTGCCGAGACCCTTGGTCGGTGGACATATCCAGGGTTCAGCATGTGCCACCTGCATGGGATGGAGTGGTCTATTCAAACCCACCTGTACGAAGGACAGGGCTGGCACGCGCATCAGCGGCTGGCTAGAGAAGCGTCGACGGGCAGCCGCATGATCAAGCGGTTCGTGCAGGTCCTGCGCATCGAGGGTGCGTACCTGGAGGGTCGCTGCGCGGTGGCGGCAGCCATGGACCGACCGGCACGGCAAAGAGACCTGCTGATCGAGGCAGAAAAGAGCATCCAGGCGATTGCAAAAGAGGAGGCTCCCTGGGGGCAGGGCCTGGCACGGACGCTACAAGCTGGGGCCCTTGCGTTGCGCGGGCGGCCAGCGGACGCACTTCGTGAGCTTGGCAGAGCAGAGTCCCTGCTGATGGCGGCGGACCTGCTGTTACACGCGACGGTGGTGCGCCGTCGACGCGGGCAGCTGCTCGGAGGGGAGGAAGGTCGGGCGCTTTTCTCCAGCGCAGAAACCACGCTGCGCGACCTGGGAATCGTCGATCCCGCGCGATTTTCGGCGCTCCTAAGTCCGGGATTCAAAGAGTAGAAGTGGCGGACCCGAACCCTTGAAAAAAGGACACGGCGCTGCACAAGGGAGCCGCAAGGTCGCGCATCTGGTCACTGCGGCGCGATCTTGCGAAAGCGTCTGCAGAGCCCGTTGCGGCCCGAGGCGTCGCTGCATTGGGTGGGGAAGTGTTTTATAATGCGGATATATATGTTGATTAATTGCGAGCTATTCGCAGCGCGAGCCGGGCTGCAGCACAGGCAGTGATCGTTTGCCCATCGCTTGCGTAGGAGGAGGCGAGTCCTTGGGCGGCTCCTCGGACCGGGCCTTGACAGGAGCTAGCTTGGAAGCCGAATGCACCTCCTCGACGGTGAGCGGCTTCTGCGCCTGAGGCGGCTCGCCAACCTTGTTGTACTTGATTTCCAATCGCAGGCTGGCTCCCGGAGGGATCTGGACCCTACCGTCTTTGGTATACGCCTCGCGGAAGCCCTCACGCACCGCGAGGATTGAATCCACGAACATTCCTTGATACTTGTACAGCGCATCGCGGTTTTGCTTGATACTGACCAGATCCTCACAGACCTCGCAATACCCACGGTAGGTGGGCCGCGGGAACGACACCTCGTTCGGGGCGACATCTTTCAGGATCTTCATGAGCGTGACCGGGCCGTAGATCGAGATCATGTTGCTGATCAAGTCATTGTCGGCGCGTTCGAGTAGCTCGGACAGAGGCTGCTTGGCCAGATCGCCATAGTCGAGGATGGGGTTGTCTTCGACCTCGAAGCCGCAGCATGAGACGTAGTGTCCTTTGCTAGAGACAGCCGACGAGCGAAGCGCCCAGGGACAGCCACCGATGGTATCCGCGAACTCGTAGAGCTGAGAGAGCTGAGTCGGGACCACTTCTGATTCCTCAAGTCCCTCTTTGCCGCGGCCCAGCTTCATCGACAGTCCATTCGAGAGCAGTACCAGGGTCTCACCCTGCTTACGCTCGTGAACCATGGCCCTGCCGTTCGCGTCATACCGATGCTTCATCTGTTCGCCGTTGCCAAACTCCTGATTGATACGCTCAGGGGTTAGCCAGCTCTCTGGGCCATATGCATTGCACAGTGCCACCGATAAGAAATCAATTTTTCGCGCGGCGTCAAACGCATAGCGCACTTTTTGAAGGCTGATATAGGGCAGGTGGTAGTCGTCTGTGCTGATATTGAGCTCATTCAAACCGGCTTCTCGGAGCTCTTTCAGCTTGGCCTCGGCTGCTTCCGGCGAGGTCGCCCAGAAGACATTGGTGACCAAGCGCGTGATGATCCCGTGTTCTTTGCACAGACGCAGCGCCTTGAGGAGATCCTCGCCAAGCAGTGTCGATTCGCCGCCGGAGAACACAATGACGCTGAGCTTCGTCTCGGCAAAGAGCTGACGCAGGATCGGCTCCATCTTGTCCCAGGTCAGCATGTCATTCCGATTCGGTCCCGAGTTCGTCGCGCAGTGCCGACACACGGCAGTGCATTTGTTGGTTGTCAGAATCGTGACCGTGTTGGGCTCCAGGACCCGCATTTCGTACTCCTATCCGTTCACCAGCATTTCGTTAGAGCCAGCAGGAGGCGGCACGTGTTTCCCGTCGGTAAACAAGGCAAAGAAGCGTTTGCGGCTGAGCCACAATGCCGCAGAGCATCGGCGTGAGAACGAGACGGCCGGCAGCGCTTTTCCTTGCCCCCAAGAATTCAGCGAACTCAGCCTGGGAGTGTCGCAGTCAGCTAGTCGACGCCAGCAGACCAGTTCCAGTTGGCCTGCCAGTTGGCGTTGTAGCTGGCGTTGGCGTTGGCGTTGGCGTTGGCATTGGCGTTGGCGTTGCCGTTGAGGTTGGCATTGAGGTTGGCGTTGGCGTTGGCGTTGGCGTTGAGCAACGCGTTGGCGTTGACGACGACGTTGACGTTCGGAAGGACAAGCCAGGCGCGGCGAGCGTCAGCTTGAATCGCCAACTCTGGTGCCGCGTTGGCGGACACGGCCAGCTGGCGCTCCAAGTCACTCAGATTCGATCGCTCGCCAGCCGCGGTGTTGTCGACGCCAAATCTCTGGAAATAAGCGGCCGGATTGCTCGCCAGCTGTTCACGCGCATCGGGCTCGTTCTGAAGCGCCCGGCGCGCCTCAGCCAGTCGCTGCCACGTGGCTAGGCTACGGACGCCCTCGCCAGCACGGGGTTCTTCGATATTGGCCTGTGATTTCTTATCATCACTCTCCATAGGTTTCTCCTTGCATGCATTGTGAAGTGCTCTGTCGGATGCCGCCGAGAGGAATGCCCACCGTAAGAGCAGTATATCAGGTTGTCGACCCGTCGACGCAGCTTGTTGCGAGGCTGGCAAAAGGGTCCAGATCACATGGAATTTTGACCCGAACGTTCACGTGCGTCTGGAAGGCTTGCCTGACTCAGGCGATAGCCCACCACTGTGGGTCCCTGCAGGGCGGGCCGGGTCGCGAAGTTCGCGCATGGCAGCCCAGGCTTTCCCCTGTTTGGCACGTTGACCAATGCAGCGCGGCAAAATAAAATCTTGGCTAGCCGAGCCTGGCTAATCTCAATCGGCTCAGGCCTGTATTCTGAGGTTTTCGTTGGTCAACGCGAATTCTCCCATTCCCGGCCTACCGCCCGAGCTACTCCTCGGAATGGTGGCCAAGCGGTTTTATGCAGCGGCCGTGGCGGCTGGAAAAACCAAGGAGACCGTCCCTGCGCTTGGCCTCATCGAGCCCCAGGCGAAGGTTGCGCTGGAGCGCGATAACGAATCGCAGCTGCGCTACACGAAGACTCAGACGGCGCTCATGTACTTGTTCGACATGTCCCGGATCGCGGCCGATCTGGTGCTGCTCGGGCTGGGCATGGAGCTCGACGAGCGGCTCTATCAGGCGGTCATGAAGGCGACCGCTGCTCCGCCAGGCTGCCTTGGGCCACGCGTCGGCAGCCTGCTGAGTCTTTTGTATCCATCACTCGCTGAGCGTCAGACGGCGATGAATGCGCTCCTGCATGACTCCTCGCTTTTGCGCTATCAGCTGATTCGCTTGATTGGTGATCCAGATGGGCCCCTTTCTCAGCGCGAGTTTTGCGGCGAACCATCTCTTATCGCCCACCTGACTGGCGAGGCCAATCCCGGCCTGCCGGCACCGCTGATCGGGCTCGTCGACCTGTTTCTGCCGCAAGCCCCGCCGCAAGCCGGCAAGGATCTGCCTGCAGATCTTGAGCGAATGTTGAGCCTCATGTCGCTCGGAGAGGCGTCGGTCCACCGTCTGCATATTCACCCCATGGTTCGACGGGCGGCTCTGCCCATGGCAAGCCGGCTGGCAAACAGCCAAGAGTGGCCGATCCTCATGCTCGACCTGCGCACGGTCCCAAAGAGCATGGACACAGCGGTCGCACTCACCTTACGCGAGACGCGGCTGCGCCACGGCATTCCCCTCTTTCTAAACCCCATGTCGACGGGAGACGAAGAGCCGAGCCCGCTGGCGCTCGACCGGGTGGCTCAGGCTTGGCGGCGTGCTTTGGCCACCGAGCGCGGCCTTGTGTTGTTCATGAGTGATAGTCGAGAAGCTGCTGAGCTTTCGCGGCTTGAGCGAGCGGGGATGCAGCTCATGGACTACAAAGTGCCACGCCCCAACTTTTCGGAACGGCAGGCGCTCTTTGAAGCGAGCCTCAAGCAGGCATTCGAGCGGCAGTCGATGCTGGGTGGGATCGCCAGCATCAGCATCGCACCCGATGTCTCGGTTCGCGATCTGGCCTCGGTCTATCGCGTCGATGAGGGCGACATCAACGACATCGTGCGGCACGGCATCGTTTTGAGCGAGCTAGGGGCACTCAAGAGCAATTCACCGACGGTGCTGACCGCGCAGAACCTATGGGACGCCGGTCGCGAGCAGACTCGACGCGACATCGGCAGGTTCGCGACCCTCGTGCGCTCGAACTACGCCTGGGATGATCTCGTCCTGCCGGAAGAGGTCAAAGAGCAGCTTTGGGATTTTTACTGCGCCGCGCGCAACCGCGCCTTCGTCCATGAAAAGTGGGGCTTTGGTCAGAAGCACATGCGCGGTCTTGGCCTCTGCGCGATCTTTTCGGGGGACTCGGGAACCGGCAAGACCATGGCGGCAGAGGTGCTGGCCAACATGTTGAAGGTCAACATGTACCGCATCGACGTCTCGATGGTCGCCTCGAAGTGGCTCGGCGAGACCGAGCGCAATTTGAGCGAGATTTTTTCATCCACAGAGTCCAGCGATGCAATTTTGTTCTTTGATGAAGCCGAGTCTCTTTTCAGCAAGCGTACTGATTCCAAAGATGCGCGCGACCGTTACGCCAATATGGAGACTGGCTATATGCTTCAGCGCATCGAGACCTATGACGGCATTGTCATTCTTTCAACCAACCTGCGCGGTAATGTCGACAATGCGTTCCTGCGTCGCATGCAATTTGGGATCACATTTGAACCTCCTGAAGAATTCATGCGCTATGAATTGTGGAAGAAAGCATTTCCAAGCAGAACACCACTGGACCCTGATGTGAACTTCGGAGATCTGGCCAAGACCTATGAGAATATTACCGGTGGCCAGATTCGTCTGATTGCGATCGGGGCCGCGATGATTGCGGCCAGCAGCGAAACACCAGTGAACATGGCATGCATTCATCGTGCATTTATGGCCGAGATGCATAAGCAGCAGAAATTGGTCTCAAAAGAACTTGAGAGCCTGGCAGATCGCCGGCCGCGCCGCGAGAAGACGCTGACTGGAAAAGCTCCACGGAAGGCACATTAAGCCGGCGTCTCAGGTACCCATGATGCCAAACTCTCGCCGCCCTCGGTTGCTGTTGGTCAGTCCGCCTTGGCAGACGCCTTATTCGGCGAACTTGGCCCTCGCAACACTTAGGCCGCTTTTGCAAGCACAGGAAATCGAGTGCGACGAGCTGCATGGTACGTTGCTATTTCCATATACGCAAAGCCCGCAGATTATTTTAGAAAGCTTTGCCAACTATCTATTTGCCCCATACCTTTATCCGCAACTCGATCGCCAGACCCTGCTCGACAAGTTGGTGCAGCGCTGCCATGACTACGGCAACTTAGGTGGGGTCATCTATTCGCCGGAGGAGTTCTCGTCGGCGCGCTCTTCCGATGAGATCAACGCCTTGCGAGGCCAGCTTTTCGCCGACTTCGATCGCGCTGGAGTCTGTCTCGATCGCATGGTGGCCGCAGCAATTGACCCGCGCTACGACATCGTCGGCTTCTCGGTGACGTTTGAGGTCCAGCTGCCGGCGGCGTTGGTGGTCGCCCGTCGTATCAAGCAGGCCCGCCCAGACATGCGTGTCATCCTTGGCGGTGCCGCGTGTGTTGAGACCCAAGGGGATGGCCTGGCGGCTTCCTTTCCGTTCCTCGATGCCGTCTGTCATACCGAGGGGGAAGCGGTCATCGGGCCGCTGGTACGTGGCCTGCGCGGCGACGGTGATCTGGCCCTGGTGCCAGGGATTGCCTATGTCGATGAAGGTGGAGCCCTGCGGCACAATCCGTCCCCAACGCATCGCGTCGAATTGGATACTCTGCCAATTCCTCAATACGAGCCATTTATTGAGCAATTTGAAGCAAGCCCATGGCGCTCTATGGGCCCGCCCAAATTCTTCTTTGAAACGTCGCGCGGCTGCTGGTGGGGACAAAAGCATCTTTGCACATTCTGTGGGCTTAATGCCGAAGGATTGACTTTTCGTCGAAAGTCACCAGAACGGGCCTATTCTGAAATTGCTTATCTCTATAGTCAGTATCAAGCGCATTACTTGCAGGCCACCGACAACATCATGGATATGGCCTATTTGAAAGAGGTCATGCCGAAGCTTGCAGCCATGCCAAAACAGCCAGGGCGGCCCTTGTCAATATTTTTTGAAATCAAGAGCAACCTGCGCCGCGATCAAATTTGGGCACTCAAAGACGGCGGGATCACGTATGTGCAGCCTGGTATCGAATCATTCAGTGATTCGGTGCTGCAGCTTATGGATAAAGGTGCTACCGGCCTCGGGCAAATTCAGTTTATCAAATGGGCATTTGAGGCCGGCATTGGCCTCGTATACAACTTGATTTTTCGCAACCCTGGCGAACAAGCCTCTTGGTATCGGGAAATGGAGGAGCTCATTCCGGCGCTCGTCCATCTGCCGCCGCCGACGGGTCTGGTGAATATGCACCTTGAGCGCTTCAGCCCCTATCAGAGTCGCCCCGAGGAGTTCGGCATCCGAAACCTGCGCCCGCTTCCTTACTATGTCGATCTGTTTCCTGACCCGCAGGTCGATCTGAATCGCATCGCATACAACTTTGCCTACGAGCACGACACGATCGCTGATCCTGAGCTGGCCGAGGCCCATCGCGCTTGTGCGCGCTTGATCACATATTGGAAGAACACCTGGAACCAGCAGCTAGCTTCCTATGTTGAACGCGCCGGCTGCATTGTCATCAGCGACCGCCGCAAAGGAAACCTCAGGCCGCAGGCGATGCTCAGCGGCAGGGCGGCTGAGATCTTTCGTTACCTCGATCGCGTGCGCTCGTGGAGCGCGATCCAGCGCCGCTTTCCATCGCTCGATGAAGACATTCTGCACTCGCTGCTCGCCTCCTGGCAGAGGCTGGGCTGGATCTGCAGAACGGGTGATCGATATCTATCCGTCTTGCCATGTCGCGAGCGCCGCCCGATCGAGTCCGAGGCAGAGCCGCGCGAGAAGCTCGCGTCCCGACGTCTGCCGCTTCTGCAAACTGATCCGGTCTAGAGATCGCGGTGTGCCAGGAAATAGGAATGAGCGCTCAGGTGTGCGAAGCGCGGTCCTGACTGGTCTCAACCAGCCAGCTGCGCAGGTCGGCGAGGAATGCCGGATCCACCCGACGCTGCGGATCGTAATAGCTGGCCAGCGTTGACTCGCCGGCAATCGGTTTGAAGGCGTGATCAAGCAGCGGATAGAGCCGTAGCTCTGTGACCAAGCCCGCCTGCCGCGCAGCGTCTGCCAAGCGCTTGGCATCCTTGTCGGCGCTCACTTGAAAGTCCTTTTCCCCGTTGGCAATCCAGATCGGGCAGGTGAGCAGGGCGACCATGGACTCGGCGCGGCGCCGCATCCATTCCCGGAACCATGGCACGTTGCGCTGGAACGTCAGGTGAATGTCGGGAACTTCGCCGGCCTTGAACTCTTTGCCGGCTCGAATCAAGGCCAAGGATTCCTGCAGCAGGGCTTTTTGTTGGGCAATCTGCTCATCGCTAAGCCCGGCGTGACGACCATGCGATTCGAGCTGATCGAACGAGAGCTCTTCGAGGCTGCGGGCCACCGTGGCCAAAAACGCGATACCCCGCACCCGTACCTTGTGTTCGGTGGCCAGGGCCATCGCCACGGTGCCGCCTTGGCTGTGCCCGATAAGAAAGATGCGATCTTTGTCGACCTCGGGACGCGCGGCCAAGAAGTGATAGGCGGCCAGCGCATCGGCGATGATGGCATCCAGACCGGCCTCTAGATAATCGGCTCCAAGCCCGGTTGTTCCCGCGCCGCGCGTGTCGTAGCGCAGTCCGACAAAACCACCCTCGGACAGATAGTCGACGATCTCGTGCGTACCGAAATCGAGCTCGCCAGCGATTCCATGTCGGTCGTGACATCCCGAGCCAGCGATAAACAAGACGGCCGGCCAGCGCGGCGCATCCCCCTGCGACGCATCGGAAGCGCGCGGTATCGTGAGCGTCGCGCCTATCGGTATTACTGGACCTGGAATCGTAACGTCGAGGGCGCGGAACGTGGCGGCAGGCGGAGGCGCATAGACCGCTGGGCGATAGTTCCGTTCTGCCTCGGTCACTTCAGGCTTCGCGGGGGCTGTTGCGAGTCGCCGGATTTCGATGCCCTGCAGTGGGTTGCGGTTGCACAGCAGCAGACCTTGCCGATCGAGCAAAATCTCGTCCTGAAAGGACGTGCGATACCAGCGCTCGCCGGGGCTGGCAACAAGGTCGCTGGCGACGGTGAACTGGCAGGATAGGGCACCGAGTTGATTGACGAAGAAAAACATCGCGCGGGCCGGCTGCTCCAGCTGACCACTGTGAAACAAGGCGCTGAAGAGCAGTGCATCGAGACCCGCCATATGTGCTTCTGTCACGTAGGCTGCGCCGCCGGATGGAACGGTTTGCTGTGTGCCATCGGGAAACGTGACCACCACCGATTCGCCCTGCCAGACCAGCTGCAGCACCGCACCGCGCGCATAGGACACATAGCGCAGCGGTCTCAGGCCGGGATCGACCTCGAATGTACTGATCGAATGGATGATCGATCCGCCCTGTCCCAAGGCGCGCGGATCTAGTTCGAACTGCGAGACAAAGCGATAGACGCCCGGCGAGGTTTCGCCGCGGCATTCGATCCAGCTGGTTGCGTAGCGCTTGCCGTTGAAGGTCGACTCGAACGCGATCGATCCGGTCTCGGGCCAGACAAGGCGAACGATCGACCCAATCATTTTTGCACCGCACCTTGGGGCCGGTTGCCGGCTGGCGGAAACGTGTGCATGCCGATCACGACGCCATCCTTGATGCTGATGCGAAGGATCCACTGAGCCCGCTCAAACTGCAGAAGCAGCGCAACCACATCCGTTCCCTCAACCTGCACGTGTTGGCTATCAGCGACCTCTCTGAATTCACCGAGATACGTGGTCAGTTCCTGCCACTGCGCCTTGAGCGTTTCAGGAGGCAGGGCCTGGGCAAGCTGGTCGGTGAACTGTCTATGGACGGCGGTGAACTGGCCGCTTTTCAAGTGCTCTAGCGTCGTGTGTGCGAAGGCGACAAAGTCCGTCACGGTCTACTCCTTCGTCGGATGCAAAGGGGCCGATAGCCATGCCAAGGTCCAGCAAGGCCCGCGCTGAATCAACTGTACTACTTTTGAGGGTCAAGATGTGGCATCGGCCGAGAGCCTTGCGCACGGCTCAGCCTCTTGGTTTCTCGACGGAAAAAGTACGACGCCAAGCGGCCTCTTCGCGTGTGGATGAGCCCAGGGCGACTGCGCAGGTATCAGGCGATGCGTGTGGGAATCAGAAGCCAGGCGACTGAATGGCTGGCGATGCGGTCGGCGCCGTGCGGGTCAGGCATCGACGCGGGTTCATCGAGCGCGAGTCTCGCTACTTCTCGGAGTCGGGGGAGTCCGTCTCGCTGTCCGTGCCAAGCTGGTTGTCGCGCCGCACGGCCTTGATGCGTCGCATGCAGGTCTTGGCAACATCCAGAAGCACGTCGGTCACCAAGTTACGCTCGGTCGTCTCTTTCGCGTTGATGAAGATGGCTTTGAGCGATTCGAAAAGAAAGTCGGCCGTCGGCCGCCAGCGCAGAAGTTCCTGAGCAAGGCTGTTCACTTCTTGCGGAGTGGCACTCTGGGGCTCGGCGACAATCTGCCGGAGTCGTGTCGTCGGGATCATGATCTGATTAAAACCCGTTTAGTAGCGTACACGAATTGCGCGACGCAGAACGGAGTTTTCTGCGTCCCCGCGCAGCAGCAGCACCTGGGCATCGTGTTCGGGTCGGTCTGGTGGCCGCAAGGCTGTTATGAACAGGTCTTGGGTCGCGGCGAAGTAGCCGTCTGCCAGACAGCAGCCGGGACCTTGCGACTGCAGCGGCAGCTCACAGACCGCGGGCGCGGTGCCGACCGGGTGAAGGTAAAAGCCGACGATTTTGCCGTCGTCATCAAAGTGGACATGCAGGTCCAGGGGCTGTGCAGCAAAGTGGCACCGGATCGCGACGAAGTGGCAGCCCTCGTGCTGCAGAACGTGGAAGGATTCCAGGGGGCCCAAGCCTGCGGGGCCGGTCAGCAACTGCCACAGCGCGCAAAGTGCATCGGGATCGGGCAGCCGCTCGGCACACAGCGCGCGTAGCTGCGCCAAGCTGGCAGCGTCTCTGCGATCGGCCTGCGCTGCAAGCGGCGCTCGCTGCGTGCTGGCCGGGCCCTGCGCAAGCGTGGACAGCAAGGCACACGCTCGACTGCGCAGCGCAGCCGCGGCGGCATCCACGTTCTGGGTGATGCCGAGCAGCGAGAAAGGCGGTGTTCCCTCGCCGCGTATGTGAAAGCCACCGCCAGCCTCGGCGCGGATGAGAAGTCTTTGCGTCGCATCCAGAGCATACGTTCCGCACAGCGCATCAAGCAGCGGCCGCCCCGCGAGCGTGACCGCGGCTTGCCTGTCCATGGTGTCGCTTGGATCGCCCGCTGAGACACAAGGCTGCGCGGTAGGTTTCGCGCTACCCAGCGCTGCAAGCGGCTCGGCTTCTCGCCGATCGTGCGCAACCATCTGCAAGAGCTCGCGGGCCAGCCGGCGCAGGCTCAGAGTTGCGGCGCGCTTGTGCGGAACGCCCGGCAGCCGATTGACCAGCAGCACCACGGCTGCATCGCCGTTCAGCGGACGGTGCAGAGTGCAGAGCAGGCCGGGCAGCGCGCCGTCATGCCAGGCCGTCGCAGAGGGCGCAGGCTCAGCGGCTGATCGTCCGCCATCGCCCGGCAGCCACAGACGCCAGCCATAGCCACGGATCGGTGGACCTTCCTCGGACCTGGCGCAGTCTGCCGCGGACAAAAGAGGCAGGGGCTGAAACAGCAAGCGCTGACGCGCCGCCGCCCCAAGCAGAGAGTCGTCATCGAGCCCGCGGCAAAACGCGAGCAGGTCCGAGACGGTCGATTCAAGGTCACCGGCCCCGAGCAGCCACGCTGGATGGATCCGCGGTGCCGCGGCGGTCGCGAAGTGCCCGACGGCCCGTCGCAGCGCTGGCGGACCCGACGCAGAGACCGCCGGGGATTCATGAACGCCTATCTCGTGAAACAGCGGCGCGGTGTCCTGTAGTCCAAGTGGTGTTAGGACTTGCTCTTTTACAATCTGCGAAAAAGGTTTGTGAAATAATCGTTCTATGATTAACGCGGTAAGAATATATCCTGTATTGGAGTATTCGAAGCGGCTCCCAGGGGCGGCGCGCAGCGGCAGTCGCAGGATGGCCCGCCAGAGCGCCTCGCGAGACACGGGGGCCGATTCCAGCGCTGCGCTGCCCATGCTTCCGCCCACGCTTGCGCTGACGGTTTCCCCCAGGCTTTCAACAAACCGCTGCAGCTCGGGCTGGTTGGCAAAAAGACTGGGCAGGCCGGCAGTATGGGACAGCAGGTGATGCACGGTCACTTGCGCGGCCCACGTCGGCCCACCGCCGCCCAAATACGACGTGATCGGCGCATCGAGCGGTAGCTCGCCGCGCTGCCATAGGCGCAGGGCGGCCGTCGCTGTAAAGAGCTTGGACAGGGAAGCAATTGGGAAGCGCGTCTGCGGAGTAGTGTCGAGCCCCGCAGCCTCATCCGCTCGGCCACAGGCGTGAGTCAACACCTTGGGGGCGTGTGTCCGCGCCGACCAGACGATCCCGGCCACGCCGCTGAATCGCCCGCGTGATTCCTCGTGCGACAGCCTGTTGGCTAAGCGCTCTGCAAGCGGCTCTTCCATCATCAGGACGACATACGAGCCTAGCACTGACGGCCCGGACTCCGCCTGCGGGGAGCGTGGAAAGGCGCACAAATAGGACGGGGGTTGCGGGGCAGGCCACAGCGTCACTGCGCGTTTGTCGAAAGAGGGCGATTCCTGCCTGCGTCGGTCAAGCCGGCGGAGGCGTCATCGTCGCGGTCGGCAGATACTGCTGGATGGTCGAGAGCAGCTGGTCGACGTGCAGCGGCTTGGTGAGATAGCCGCGAAAGCCCGCCTGCCGTCCACGCTCGATGTCCAGCGGCATGGCGTCGGCAGAGACCGCGATCACGGGGATCTTGCGCGTACGCGAATCTTCCTGCAGTGATTCCAGCACAGCGTATCCATCCATATCAGGTAAGTGGATATCGAGCAAGATGACGTCAGGCTTGTATCGGCGGGCCAGATCTAACCCAAAGGCGCCTGTGCTCGCCGACAATAAACTAGTGTCCTGATAGTGACGGAAAATTGCCTGAACTACACGCAGATTGGCGGCATTGTCTTCGACATACAACACGGTGTAATGCTGCTCGGTGGGCACGGCCTTGGCGTCTGTCGTCGGGTGCTTTGCGAGCTGGTTCGACTTCGCCACCGGCAGCTCGATCCAGAATGTCGAGCCCTTTCCGACCACGGACTCGACACCGACTGTGCCACTCATCATTTCGGTGAGCCGCTTCGACAGCGCCAGCCCGATGCCGGCACCATCGATCGTGCGATATTCGGCCCCGATGCGCTCGAAGGGACGAAATAGCTTTTTGATTTTTTCTGACTCTATTCCTAGCCCCATATCTCGCACCGAGATACGAATGTGAGTATCAGCCTTAATTGTGCAATCTATATCAACGCATCCACCTTTGCGGTTGTATTTCGATGCGTTGGATAATAAATTTACCATGACCTGCTTTAAGCGCATTGGATCAGCCAACACCAGCGCCCCGCGGGGACAGTGATTTAGCACCGTCACCTGGTTTTCTTGGGCAAATGAAT
>CAZKOY010000111.1:15730-18114 GCA_964554495.1 uncultured Myxococcales bacterium | reverse complement strand
TGCTCACCGCCACGCGTCTCTTCGTCTTTCCCCCTCTTCGTCTTTCCCCCTCTTCCTCTTTCTGGCTCACTCGTCACCGGTTCGGCCTGCTTCGGCAGAGGGCGATGAAGTTTTGCAGCAGACGCGGTCCCTGTGGGCAGCCGATCGACTCGGGGTGAAACTGCAGGCCAAACAGCGGGCGGCTGCGGTGATAAAGGGCCATGATCACCGCTTCGTCGCTGGTTTCTCTCTCGGTGAACGCGGATATTGCACTGACGCGCAGGCAGCGCGGCACGCTGGTTGCGGCCACGACCAGCGAGTGATATCGCGTCGCGGCGATCGTCTGCGGCAGGCCGCACCACAGAGGATCGGGCGGGCATTCTGGGTCATCGAGCGGCGGCGGGACCTGCTGCACCTGCCAGATCTTGCCGTGTATCGGCTGCTGGGCGCGCTCGACGCGGGCTCCCAGAACTTCAGCGAGAAGCTGATGACCCAAGCAGATGCCCAGAACCGGCAGATCGGGCCGTTCTTTCAGAACAGTGGCCAGTAGAAGAGGCGAGATACCGGCGTCGCTGGGACGCCCTGGACCGGGTGAAAACACCAGGCCATCTTGCGCTTGCTGCAGAGCTTGATCGACGCTGAGTGCGTCGTTGCGAACCACCTCGACATCGGCGCCAGCCACGGCCAGAGCCTGTGCCAGATTGAACGTAAACGAGTCATAGTTGTCGATGAGCAAGAGCCGCGGGCGGGCGAAGATCTGCGCCTCGGCCGTTTCGTGCGACGGGGTCACGTTGTCGTCTCGTCGCACTGGCGGGGGCGCTTCGTCAAGTCGTGCGGTGGCGTCCCCATTCTTTGGCGCCGCAGAGAGCATTGACGCGCCGGGTCGCAGTCGCCTAATGTGCGCCCATATGCAGCTCGCCCGCGTCATCGGCACCGTCGTCGCCAGTCAGAAATACGAAGGCCTAGAGGGCGCGAAGTTTTTGCTTGTGCAGCCCCTGGATCACGCGCAAAAGCCGGTGGGCGGTCCGGCGGTCGCGGTCGACACGGTGCGCGCCGGTTCGGGAGAGCTGGTCTATACCGTTGGCTCACGCGAGGCGGCCTTGGCCTTGGATCCATGGTTTGTGCCGGTTGACCTGGCCATTGTCGGCATCGTCGACGATGTCGCCGTGACAGCGCGCGATGCGTCGACGGCCCTGTCTGAGTTTGAAGCCGTCTCGCTGGCATCTATCGACGGAGGTTCGGCGTGAAGCTGTGTCGCGTCTTAGGTCCGGTGGTGGCGACCGCAAAGCATCCGATGTTTCACGCGCGCAAGCTGCTTGCGGTGCAGCCGCTTGATGAACAGGGGGCGGACAGCGGCGCATCGTTCTTGGCTGTCGACGACGTACAGGCAGGCGTCGGCGATGTCGTGCTGGTGATGCAGGAAGGCAACGGCGTGCGGCAGCTTTTGAAAATGGGCGCGCAGGTGCCCATTCGCTCGCTGATTGTTGGCGTCGTCGATCGCGTGACGCTGGATGTCGCGGTTTCAGGGCAGCGCGCATGAGTGAGTCGACGCTTCGCTCGCAGCTGGTCGATACCAGCCGTCGTCTGCACAGCCGTGGCTGGGTGGCAAACCACGACGGCAACGTAAGCGTTCGACAGTCCGATGGGCGCTTTCTGGCGACGCCGACCGCCTTTTCCAAGGCCGATGTCAGCGCCGAGAGCCTGGTTGTCGTCGATGAAAGCGGCGCCGTGGTTGGGGGACGGAATCGGGTGTTTTCCGAGATGGGGATCCATCTGGCGCTGTTCAAGGCTCGCCCCGATGTGCGAGCCGTGGTGCATGCGCATCCGCCGCACGCGACGGCGCTTGGCGCCTGTGGTCGCTCGCTTGAGACATTCCTGCCCGAAGCCGTCGTCTCGCTGGGGTCGCTTGTGCCCTTGGTGCCGCTATCTGCTCCGGGACCTGCGGCCGTCGCGGCCATCGCGCCCTTTGCCACCGAATACGACGCTGTCCTGGTGGCGGGAAACGGGGTCTTTGCTTGGGGCGATAGCATCGAACAGGCGTATCTGCGTCTGGAGCTCGTCGAGCATCTGGCGCGCATCGCCCTATTGGCGCTGCCGATCGGGGGAGTCAAGCCGCTGCCTGCGACGATGCTGCCGGCGCTGTTGGAAGCGCGTCGCAAGGCTGGACTGGGGCCCGAAGCGCGGGGCGTCAAGGCTACGCCGGCCGCTGCAAGTCCTGCTGCTGCGCCGCCGTCGGTACATGCCGATCAGCTCGCGGACATCATTCGCCAAGAGCTCAGCGCGGCTCTGCGCCGCTAGAAGCCAGCTCATAAACCTGCTGCGGGCTCAATCCTGCCGGCTGTCTGTCGTTACGGCCCCGAGGCCACGGCGCTACTTGTGAAGCTGGTTCAACATCCGTGCGCCCT